>JBKJSM010000095.1:0-2743 GCA_046594445.1 Gaiellaceae bacterium
CGAGGGGAGTCAGCGACAGCCCGCGTCCCGCTTCCTCGAGCGAGGGATCGAGGCCGCGCAGCGCCGCGGAGACGAGCAGCAGGACGTAGGGATAGGTGGAGAGCGTCAACGCTGCGAGCGCGCCCCAGTAGCCGTAGATCTCCGGCAGCCGCTCGACACCGAGCAGCTGCTGGGCGAGGCCGCGCGGCCCGAACGCCCCGAGCAGGCAGAACGCGGCGACGTAGCTCGGGATCACGAGCGGCAGCACAGCGGCGACCGCCCAGAAGCGCCGGCCTGGGATGTCGGTGCGGGTGGTCAGCCACGCGACCGAGACGCCGACAGTGACCGAGGCGACGGTGACGCCCGCGACGAGCAGGCCGGTGCTCCAGAGCAGCTCCAGCGTGTTCCCGCGCGTGAGCACGCGCAGCCCGCGCGTGCTGCTCCCCGCCCGGAGGACGAGGTAGGCGAGCGGAAGCAGCAGCAGCGTGACGGTCGCGCAGGCGGGCAGGAGGAGGGAGTAAGGCGCCCTCCGTCCTCCTGCCCGGCTCATCTTGATCTGGCGGTCACGACGTGTAGCCGGTCTCGTTCAGCAGCTCGAGGGTCTTCTCCAGCTCGCCGCCGAACGAGGAGAGGTCGACGTCGGGCCCTCGGCCCGAGAGCTCGTCGAGCGTCGGGACGCCTTCCCTGGGAGCGATCCCGGCGACGAGCGGGATCTCGGCCTCCTCGGCCTCCTCGGTATAGAAGCGCTGCTGGGCGTCCTCGAGCAGAAAGTCGACGAATCGCTCGGCCGACTCGGCGTCGTCCGAGGACGCGAGCACGCCGGCGCCGGCAACGCTGACGAGCGCGCCCGGATCGGCACCCGGGAGGTACTTGTTCTCGATCGGCGCGCCGGGCTGCTCCCCCTTGACGAGGTAGAGGTAGTAGTGGTTGACGAGCCCGAGCTGGATCTCGCCGGAGGCGACCGCCTCGACGGTCGGCGTGTTCTTCTCGTAGAACTTCGGCTCGTTCGCCTTCAGCTCCTCGAGCCACGTCCGCGTCCGCTCGTCGCCGACCTCGAGCCGCATCGCGGTCACGAAAGCCTGGAAGGAGGCGTTCGTCGGCGGCAGCCCGATCTTCCCCTTCCACTTCGGGTCGGTGAGGTCGAAGACGGAATCAGGCACGTCGTCGGCCGTGAGCTCGTCCGTGTTGAAGACGATCACGCGCGCGCGGCCGGACGTCCCCACCCAGCGGCCGTCCTGGTCGCGGAATCGCTCGTCCACGCGCTCGAGCACCGTCGAGGGAAGCTTCGCGAGCTGCTCCTCGACCGCGCCGAGGGAGCCCGGGTCCTGCGCGAAGAACACATCTGCAGGGCTGTTGTCTCCTTCCTCCGCGATCGTCGCGGCCAGCTCGGCGCTGTCCGCGTACCGCACCTCCACGTCGATCCCCGTCTCCTGCTCGAATTTCGCGAACAGCGGCGCGACGAGCTCTTCCTCGCGGCCGGAGTAGACGACGAGGGTGTCGCTTTCGCCGTTCTCGCTCCCGCCGCAGCCCGCGAGCGCCAGCGCCGCGAGCAGAATCACCAACTTCTTCATCTCTCTCCTAAGGGTCGCCTTATTAGAATTGTAAGGCGAACCTTACAGATCAGGAGAAGACGGTCACGCGTGAGGCGTGCGGGTGCACGCGAACGCGGGAGCCCAGCTCCACGCGCTCGTTCGAGGGCCGCTGGGAGAGGAGCTCGACCCCGTCCAGCAGCACGCGGTAGAAGACGTCGTGCCCGCGGAACTCGCGGCCCACCACCTCGCCGGCCCCGGCCGGATCCGGCTCGAGCTCGAGCAGTTCCGGGCGGATCAGCACCTCGACCGCGCCGTCGCTGGCGGGGTTGAGAGCGGGGAAGAGCCCGACCGGCGTCTCGACGATGCCGTTCGCGAGCCGGCCCGGGAGAAAGTTGCCCGCGCCGACGAACTCCGCTGCCCAGCGCGTCGCGGGCGAGAGGTAGATCTCCTCCGGCGTTCCTTCCTGGACGACAGTGCCGTTCCGCATCAGCGCGATCCGGTCGGCGAGCGAGAACGCCTCCTCCCGGTCGTGCGTGACGAGGATGACGGTGACGTGGATGGCGCGCAGGATGCGCGCGAGCTCGTCGCGCATGGACGCGCGCAGGTGCGGGTCGATGTTCGACCACGGCTCGTCGAGGAGCACCAGCTCGGGGCCGGGCGCGAGCGCGCGGGCGAGCGCGACGCGCTGCTGCTGGCCGCCGGAGAGCTCGTGTGGGTAGCGCTCGCCGAGCCCGCAGAGATCGACGAGCGCGAGCACGGCAGGGACGCGAACACGCCGCTCCCGGCGGGGCAGCCCGAAGCCGACGTTCTCCGCCACGGTCAGGTGCGGGAAGAGCGCGTAGTCCTGGAAGACCATCCCGACCTTGCGGCGCTCGGGCGGGATCCAGGCGCCGTTTCCGGCCACGGGGACTCCGGCGACCTCGACGGTGCCGGCCTCCGGCTCCTCGAAGCCGGCGATCAGGCGCAGGAGCGTCGTCTTGCCGCAGCCGCTCGGGCCGAGCAGCGCGACGAAGTCGCCGCGCTCGACCGTGAGGTGCGCGTCCTCCACGGCGACGGTGTCGCCGAAGCGCTTGCCGACCCCCTCGAGGCGGATGATCGAGCAAAACATGTAAGGCTAACCTTACAGCTTCGCGCGCGTGATTTCACCACCGGGCGCCGGCGGATCTCACGACTAGTGTGGGGCCGTGCGCCTGGCCTCCGTCGTCCCGCTGCTCCGCACTCGCGCCGTCGCG
>JBKJSM010000106.1:0-9197 GCA_046594445.1 Gaiellaceae bacterium
ACCGTGCGGTCGGAGGGGACGACCCCGGTCGCGGCCGCCTGCTCGCGCAGATAGGTCAGGAGGTTCTGGGCAGCGCGCGGATCCAGGTGGTACTCCTCGCGCAGGTTCTTGAGCGCGACTTTGTCGCTCAGAGAAACCAACTCTCGCGAAGCGCGGCCGATCTTCTCGCCGAGCTCGTACGGACGGCCGACGCCCTCGCCCTTCCAGAACGGCACCGCGCCCGGGACGCCCGGCGCGGGCGAGACGATCACCCGGTCGCGCGTGATCTCCTCAATCCGCCACGTGGACGCGCCGAGCATGAACGTCTGCCCCTGGCGGGCCTCGTAGACCATCTCCTCGTCGAGCTCGCCGACACGGCCGCCGCTCTCGATCAGGTAGACGCCGAAGAGGCCGCGGTCCGGGATCGTGCCCGCGTTCGTGACCGCGAGCCGCCTCGCGCCGGTGCGGCCGCGAATGACGCCCGCGGTGCGGTCCCAGACGATCCGCGGGCGCAGCTCGGCAAACTCGTCCGAGGGGTAGCGGCCCGCGAGCATGTCGAGCACGTTCTCGAGCTGCTGCCGGGAGAGGTCGGCGAACGGGTACGCGCCGCGGACCAGGCGATGGAGCTCGGCGACCTCGATCTCGTCGTCGGCGACGATCGCGACGATCTGCTGCGCGAGCACGTCGAGCGGGTTGCGCGGGATCTTCGTCTCCTCGATCTCGCCGCCGCGCATCGCGCGGGCGACGACCGCGGACTCGAGCAGGTCGGCGCGGAACTTGGGGAAGATGCGGCCCTTGGAGGTCGAGCCGAGGTCATGCCCGGCCCGGCCGACGCGCTGCAGTCCGCGCGCGACCGACTTCGGGCTCTCGACCTGGATCACGAGGTCGACGGCGCCCATGTCGATCCCGAGCTCGAGGCTCGACGTCGCGACGAGGCACGGAATGCGTCCCGCCTTGAGATCCTCCTCGATGATCACCCGCTGCTCACGCGCCAGCGAGCCGTGGTGCGCGCGCGAAATCTCTTCCTCCGCGAGCTCGTTCAGCCGCAGGGCGAGCCGCTCGGCGAGCCGGCGGCTGTTGACGAAGACGATCGTCGAGCGGTGCTGCTTGATGAGCTCGAGCATCGCCGGGTAGATCGAAGGCCAGATCGAGCCGCCCTCGCCCGGCTCGCGCATGTCCTCCAGCGGGACGACTACCTCGAGGTCGAGATCCTTACGCGTGCCCGCGTCGACGAGCTGGATCGGACGATCGCCGGAGACGAAGCGGCCGATCTCCGCGAGCGGGCGCTGCGTGGCCGAGAGGCCGATCCGCTGCGCCGGCCGCTCGAGCAGCGCGTCGAGCCGCTCGAGCGAGAGCGCGAGATGGGCGCCGCGCTTGGTTCCCGCGACCGCGTGCACCTCGTCCACGATCACCGTCTCGATCGTGCGCAGGGTTTCGCGCGCCTGCGAGGTCAGCATCAGGAAGAGCGACTCCGGCGTTGTGATCAGGATGTCCGGAGGCGTCTTCAGGAGCTCGCGCCGCTCCTTCTGCGAGGTGTCGCCGGTGCGGACGCCGACGCGGAGGTCGGACCGGATTCCGGCGAGCGGACCGCGCAGGTTGCGCTCGACGTCGTAGTTCAGCGCCTTCAGCGGCGAGATGTAGAGCAGCCGCATTCCCTCGCCAGGCGTGCGGTCGAGCTGATCGATGCCGTAGAGGAACGCGGCGAGCGTCTTGCCGGAGCCGGTCGGCGCCTGGATCAGCACGTTGCCACCCGTCGCGATCGCCGGCCAGCCGGCGATCTGCGCCGGGGTCGGCCCCGCGAACGCGCGCTCGAACCAGCCCCGCGTCTTCTGTGAGAAGGGCGCGAGCGGGTCCATAGCTTCAGGGTAGCGCGCCCTACCGGGGTGGCCGGTGCGCCGCGAACTCCGGTTGGAGGTAGGAGCTCTCCTCCACCAGCGGGCCGCAGCCGACGATCGCGAGCGACCCCTGCGCGAAGCCATCGACGCCGAGCCTGTCGTCGATGTCGGCGTTGTTGATCGCCGCTGTGACGAAGGCGCCGAGCCCCAACTCGGCGCAGGCGAGGTAGAAGGTCTGACTGAGGTGGCCGGCGTCCATGAGGGTGACCGCGTAGGCCTTCCCGTGCCCGCGGTACTTCCAGAAGCTGCGGCCGAAGCGCGCGGTCATGATCACTAGGACGCTCGCATCCCGAAAGTACGCCTGCCCGCCCGTGAAGCGCTCCGCGAGCTCCTCGGCGTCGGGCCGGCCTATCTGCTCGAGCAGCGCCAGCTCATGCGAGCCGGATCGGTAGTGGTAGAGGCCGGGCTCGACGCCCTCCGCGTCGAGAACGAGCGGGTAGGCCTCGATCGGGTGCAAGCCACCCCCCGAGGGGCTGGTCTTCCTGACGCCCTGGATCTCGCCCGAGATCACCGCTGTTCCCTGGACGCCGAAGACCGAGCGCAGCAGGAGCGCCAGCTCGTCCAGACGTAGTCGCCGGGAGCGGTCGAAGCGGCGCGAGGTCTTTCGCCTCGCGAGGGCTGCGAAGACCCCGTTCCCAGCCTCGATCAACGGCAGCGGTTGAACGAGAACGGCCCCGGGCGCTTCGTGAAAGTGCTCCGGAGGGGGCCCGTGCCGGTCGACGAACTGCTGCATAACGTCCGCGACGAGCTGCTCGTCGACGTGATCGGCGACGTCCAGGTCGACGTCGATCCCCCGCCAGCGCGAGAACGAGTGGTAGAGCGCGCCGTAGAGGTTCCAATTGCTCGCCGTCAGCAGCTGCTCGCGCGCATCGCTTTCGCTGCCCTCAACGACCACGAGCCCTTTTTCGAGCAGCGCATCGGCGCGGGCATCAGCGGTCGCGACGGCCCGGTCGGAGGGAAGCGTCAGCAGCAGATCGAGCTCCTCCGGCGCGAGGTCGTGCTCGACGCCCGTCAGGATCGAGACCGAGCGGAGCTGCGGCTCGAGCTCGAGCCGCGCGTCGCCGCGCAGCAGTGAAGCGACGTCGAGATAGGCGCCGTCTGCGCAGCGCAGGAAGGCCCAGCGCGTGCGCCGAACCTGTCGCGTCAACGGTCGGCTGTGAGAAACGGAAAGGCGAAGAAGCAGGCGAATACGGGGTAGAAGAGCTGCGGGCCCGGCTGGATCGGCCCGAGGCCCTCCTGCGAGCGGTCGAGCATACGGCGCACGTCCGCCTTCGGCGGCAGCTCGACCGTGGCCGGAATCAGCTCCGGCGAGACCTCGACGCCGTAGTCCCAGAGCACCCCCTTGGGATCCCTTTCGAGCCGCGCGCGGAACTCGTCGTCGTCGGCCAGCCGTCGAACGAACTCGACTGCCTGATCCCGCCCTGTGTCGATCCTGAGCCGCTGCTCGCCCGTCATGTCTGCTCCCTTGTCCATGTGATGGACGTTGCTATCGCGCCTCGGCCCGAATGTCAAGCCGCCGGACGGCCGGAGCGTTCCCCTTTGCCTCCCAGAGGGACGCCGCTTCGACCAGAGGCGCGCGGTTTCCGGTCACTTCGGCCAGGGCGACGAGCGCTCCCGCCAGGAGGTGCGAGGACTCGGTCGCGCGCGCCTGCTCGACCGCCTCGCGTGCGAGCGCCGCTCCTTCGACTCCGCCAAGCGTGCGCGCGGTCGTCCGGCCGCGCAAGATCTGCGTCGAGGCGTCCTCTCCTTCGGCGCGGCCGGGCACGGCCATCAGCTCCTTCGCCTCCGCGTGGCGCCCGCCGGCGAGCAGAGCTTCCGCGAGCATCACCACGGCGGCCGGCCGCCCCGTGGGGACGCCGAGCTCGTCGAGCATGCGGAGCAGCTGCCGGAGCTTCTCCTCGGCCCGCTCGGGGTCGAGCTCGAAGAGCGGCTCGGCGTAGAGGCAGACCGAAGCGCGGACGCCTCCGACGCCCCTGGTGTCCGCCCGCTCGTAGAGTTCCCAAGCTTCGCGCAGGTTCCCTCTCATCCCTTCGATCGCGGCCAGCGTGTAGAGCGGAAGCGCGTCGACTCCGAGCTCCTCTGCCCGAACGAGCAGCGTCCGCGCCCGCGCCGCCGCCTCGTCCACGGGCGTCGGCCCGTGCGCGAGCGCGATGCACGTGGCGTTCAGCGCCCACAGCTCCTGGCGGACATCGCCCGCTGCCCGTGCGTGCTCGAGCGCCCGCTGCGCCGCCACCTCCATTTGGCTCATCTGACCGCGCCAGAAGAGCTGGGTCGCGACGGAGTTCCAGGCCTGCGCGAGTCCGGTGTCGTCGCCGAGCTCGGCGAACACCTCGGTCGCGCGCTCGGCCGCCTCGAGCAGCTCGTCGAGCGACCCCTGGCCGCTGGCGATCCTCATCATCGCCCGCTCAAGCTGGGCCGAGGCCGCCACCCGTGCGGGAGGATCGGCCGCGAGCAGCCGGTCGAAGAGCCCCTGCGCGTCTGCGAGCGCGCCCGCACGAGACAAGGCGATGGCATGGTCGAGAAGCACGCCCGGCAAGTGCTCGGCCTCCGGCGCGAGGAGGCTCGCAGCGCGACCGAGTAGCGCGGCCGCGGCGTGCGGATCCTCCCGGGCGAGCGCCCTGCGACCCGCACGCGCGAGCGTCGTGCAGGCGCGCTCCGCGCGCAGCGCCTGAGCGTCACTGGCCGGGCCGAGCTCGACCCGGTAGCGGTAGGCCTGTTCGAGGTGGTGCCCGAGGATCTCGTCCAGGTCGGCGTCCTTGCCCGCACGCGACTCGACCCAGTCGGCATGGCGCTCGTGCAGCTCGGCGCGCAGCTGCTTCGGCATCGACTCGTAGGCGGCGTCGCGGATGAGGATGTGCCCGAAGCGGAAGCCGTCCTCGTTCGCGAACGTCCGACGATCAGGGCGGACAAGGCCCTTGCGGACGAGAGCCTGCAAGTGCGTGGCCACCTCAGAAGCGCTGTCGGGCGGGGTCAGATCGGCAACCGAGCCCCACCAGAAGACCTGGCCAATCACGGCCGCCCGCTGCAGAACCGCCCGCTCGTCTTCGTCAAGCCGGTCGAGGCGGGCGGCGAGCACGGCCTGCACCGTCTCCGGCACGCGCAGCGCCTCGAACTCCGCGAGCGCCTCGAGTCGCCCGTCCCGTTCAACCAGGAGCCCGTCCTCGACGAGCATGCGCAGCATCTCCTCCAGGAAGAGGGGGTTGCCCCCGGTGGCCTTGCCGACCACGTCAGCCGCGGCGGGATCGACCGGCCCGGCCATGTTCTCGAGCAGCAGGCGCGACTCGTCCCGTTCGAGCGGCTGGAGCCTGATCGCGGGCGCGGCCGTCCAGGACGGGCGCAATTCAGCCAACTCGGGGCGGGCGAGGCAGCAGATCAGCATCGGCGCGTCACGGCTCCACCCGGCGAGATACTCGACGAGGTCGAGGAACGCGGGCTCGGCCCACTGGACATCGTCAAGGACGATCACCGTCGGTCGGTCGCGTGCGAGGGTCTCGAGGAAGCTCCGGAAGGCCGCGTACAACTCGTCGCTGCGGGAGCGCGGCTCGCCGAGACCGATTGCCTCGAGGACCCTCTCGGCCACCGACTCGCCCTCGGGCAGGCCCGCGAGGAGCTCGTGCACCACGTCGCGCGGCGGGCGGGGACCGCTGAGCCGGCGGACGATCTCCGCCATTGGCCAGTACGTGATCCCCTGGCCGTAGGGGAGGCACCGGCCTTCGAGCACGAGGGTGTCGGCCCCAAGCGACGAGACGAGCTCCGCGGCGAGCCTGGACTTGCCGACGCCCGGCTCGCCCAGGACGGTCACGACGTTGCAGGTGCGGCCCGCGACCGCGTTCGCCAGCTCGTCCTGTAGCCGTGCGAGCTCGCTCGCTCGGCCGACGAGCGGAGAGTCGAGCCGGCGCGTCCGTCCGGAAGCGTCCGGCGTAACCTCGTCGAGGCACCACGCGGCGACGGCCTCCGACTTCCCTTTGAGCACGAGCGGCCCCAGAGGCTGGGCGGTCACTGCGTCGCGGACGAGCCGCATCGTGGCGTCGCCGATGAGGATCTCGCCGCTGCTGGCGGCCGCCTCGAGTCGCTGTGCGACGACGACGGCGTCACCGGTTGCGAAGGCCTGGCCTTGAGCCGGGTCGCCGGCGAGCACCTCGCCCGTGTTCACGCCGGTGCGGAGCCCGATCCGCACGCCGAAGGTCTGCTCGAGCTCGTCGTTCAGCCCCGCAATCGCTGTGCGGAGCTCGACCGCCGCCCTGACCGCGCGCATCGCGTCGTCCTCGTGCACGACCGGAATCCCGAAGACTGCCATGACGGCGTCGCCGACGAACTTTTCCACCGTGCCGCCGTGACGCTCCAGAACTTGGCGCGCGCAGTCGTGATACCGCGACCAGACGCCTCGGAGCGCTTCCGGGTCGAGCCGCTCGCCGAGGGGCGTCGAGTCGACGACGTCGCAGAAGACGAGCGTGACGGTCTTCCTGACCACGCAACGAGTCTAGGACGACGTGGAAAGAGCCGCCAGCGCGATTCAGGCGAGCAGGTAGACGGTGAAGACGATCGCGAGCACGACGCCGACGAGTCCGACGACGATCATGTGCACGCCGCCCAGCACGAGCCAAGGCGTGCGCTCGCTCTTGCCCCGCTCGGCCTCCCCGGCCAAATCCTCGACCTTCTCGACGGGATCCGTCATAGCCGTGCCGTACCCACCTCGCTAGGATCGAAGCGTGCCGAGAGCACTGCACTTCACCGGAAACGCCGAGGCCGATGAGTTGATCGCCGCCGACCCGCTCGCGCTGCTCGTCGGGTTCGTGCTCGACCAGCAGGTGACGGTGCCGACCGCTTTCGCCGGGCCGCTTAAGCTGAAACAGCGCCTCGGCCGGCTCGACGCCGCCGAGATCGCCCAGCTCGACCCTGACCGCCTGCTGGAGGTCTTCCGCCAGAAGCCCGGCGTCCACCGGTTCCCGGGCAGCATGGCGAAGCGTGTGCAGGAGCTGTGCGCGGTGGTCGCTGAGGAGTACGGGGGCGACGCGAGCCGCGTCTGGCGCGATGCGGAGGACACGGCCGACCTGAAGCGGCGAATCGAGGCACTGCCCGGGTTCGGCGAGATGAAGGTGAAGGCGCTCGCCTCGGTCCTGTCGCGGCGTCTGGGCGTCGCCATGGCGGAGCCGCTCGTGCCTGACCATCCGATGCTCGGGGACGTGGACTCGCCGGAGGCGCTGGCGGAGTACCAGGCGGCCAAGCGGGCACGCAAGGCCCAGCTGCGCGCGACCAGCGCTTGATCGAGACCCGCACCTACCGCGACGGCGGGCAGAGCGCGGAGGACGTCGCGCGCCAGGTGGCCGAGTTCATGGACTCGGCGGAGCGGAGTCTCGAGCTCGCGCTCTACGACATCCGGCTGCACGACGAGGCGGCCGAGATCGTCAAGGGCGCGCTGATCGGCGCCCAGGAGCGCGGCGTCGCCGTGCGCCTCGTCTACAACGTCGACCACCCCGGCCCGATCCCGGTTCCGCCGCCGCCCCAGACCGCTCCGGAGCTGCTGGAGGCGCTGCCGATCCCAACGCGTCCAATCGCGGGCGTGCCCGACCTGATGCACCACAAGTACGTCGTTCGCGACCGTGAGGCCGTCTGGACAGGCTCGATGAACTGGTCACAGGACTCGTGGACGCGGCAGGAGAACGCGATCGCGATCGTCCATTCCCCGACGCTCGCACACGCCTACGGGCTCAACTTCGAGCAGCTCTGGGAGGACGGGAGCATTCTCGGCGGGAACGTCGACCCTCGGCCGATCGACGTGGGCGGGATCGAGGTGCGGCCGTGGTTCACGCCCGACCACGGCGAGGCGCTCGCGCATCGGATCGCGAAGCGGATCGGGCAGGCAAAGCGACGGATCCGGATCGCGTCCCCGTTGATCAGCTCGGGGCCGATCCTCGGCACGCTCGCGGAGGTCTGCTCGGACGGGAAGGTCGACGTGGCGGGCGTGGTCGACGACACCCAGGTCGACGGCGTCCTCTACCAGTGGCGGATGAACGGGAACTCGAGTTGGAAGGTGCCGGCGCTTCGTCGGTTCCTCGAGGCGGCCAAGTTTTCGGGCAAGCCCTCGACGAAGTGGTCGCCGGACACCGTCCACGACTTCATGCACGCGAAGATCACGGTGGCCGACGACGTCTCGTTCCTCGGCAGCTTCAACCTCTCGCACTCCGGGGAGCTCAACGCGGAGAACGTGCTCGAGATCCACGACGCCGAGATCGCCGACCGCCTGGCCGCGTTCGTCGACGAGATCCGGGCGCTCTATCCGCCGGTGACGCTACCCGAGGACAAGACCGTGGTCACGGCGGCGTCTCCACTCCTGTGAGGCGACTTCTCCTGCCGGCGCTCGGCGCCGTTGCGCTCGTGCTCGGCGTGGCCGCCGCCACCGCGGCGCGGCTGCCCCAGGCGCCCGGCTGCCCGGTCTTCCCGGCCTCGAGCCCCTGGAACCAGCGCGTGGACACGCTCCCCGTCGCGGCCGGCTCGGCCCGGCTCGTCGCGTCGATCGGGACGGACGACAGCCTGCATGCCGACTTCGGCTCCGGCCTCTGGGAGGGCGGCCCGATCGGGATTCCGATCACCGTCGTCCGGGGCACGCAGGCGAAGTCGCGGGTCGCGTTCGAGTACGCAGACGAGTCGGACAAGGGGCCGTACCCAATCCCGCGGAACGTCGCAATCGAGGGCGGCCGCTCCTCCGACGGCGACCGGCACGCGCTGATCGTCGACCGCGACCGCTGCGCGCTCTACGAGCTCTTCGCGCTCCACCCGACGGCGGGCGGAGGCTGGCGCGCCGGCTCGGGCGCGATCTTCGACCTCCGCTCGAACAAGCTCCGCCCCGCCGGCTGGACGTCCGCCGACGCGGCGGGGCTGCCGATCCTGCCGGGCCTCGCGCGCTACGAGGACGTCGCCCGCGGCCGGATCGACCATGCGCTCCGCTTCACCGTCCAGCGCAGCCGCCGGGCGTACGTCTTCCCCGCCCGCCACTTCGCGAGCGACTCGACCGACCCGAGCCTGCCCCCGATGGGTCTGCGGCTCCGGCTGAAGAAGGGCTATCCGATCGCTGGCTTCCCGCCCCAGGCCCGAATCGTCCTCCAGGCGCTGAAGGACTACGGGATGATCGTCGCCGACAACGGGAGCGACTGGTTCGTCTCCGGCGCCCCACACCGGAAGTGGTCGAACGCTGAGCTCCGCACCCTGCACGAGGTGCCGGGCTCGGCCTTCGAGGTCGTCGTGACGCGGCGCTGAATCTCTGGGCTAGGAAACGCTTGCGAGCAGGAACGCGCGGCTTTCGCGCGCCATCTCGCGGGCGATCAC
>JBKJSM010000149.1:0-10801 GCA_046594445.1 Gaiellaceae bacterium
GTGCAGAGCCCCCAGCCCATCCGCGCCGACTCGACGGCCTGGCGCATCACGGCGACGTTCCCGGTCGCCTCGAAGGTGTAGTCGGCGCCGAAGCCGCCGGTCAGCTCGAGGATCCGCTCGACTGCGTCTGCGCCGCCGATCATCGTCTCGGTCGCGCCCTGGCCCCTGGCCAACTCGAGCCGCTGCTCGGAGAGGTCGACGCAAATGATCCGCTCCGCTCCCTGAAGCCTGCATCCCGCAACTGCGCCGAGGCCTACGAGACCGCCGCCGAAGACGGCGCAGGTCGAGCCCGCTTGGACGGCGGCGGTCTTCATCGCGGCGCCGAGGCCCGTGGAGAGACCGCACGCGAACAGCGCCACTCCCTCGAGCGGCGCCTCGGGACTCACCTTCGCGAGCGCGATCTCCGGCATCACGGTGTACTCGGCGAAGGTCGAGGTGCCCATGAAGTGGCGGATCGGCTCGCCGTCACGAGAGAGCCGCGTCGTGCCGTCGGGCAGGTGGCCCAGGCCCTGTTGCTCGCGAATCGCCAAGCAGAGGTTCGTACGCGGCGAGACACAGTGGATGCACTCGCGACACTGCGGCGAGAAGAGCGTCACGACGTGATCGCCGACGACGAGCGACGTCACGCCCTCCCCGACGCGCTCGACGACGCCGGCGCCCTCGTGGCCGAGCACCGTCGGCGCGTAGCCGGACGGGTCGGCGCCGGATGCGGTGTAGAGGTCGGTGTGGCAGACCCCGCACGCGACGAGCCGGACCAGGACTTCGCCGGCCCTGGGCTCCGCGAGGTCGAGCTCCTGCACTTCGAGCGGAGCGCCGAACTCCTCGAGCACGGCGGCGCGGATCTTCATACGGGCAGGGCACGCTCCAGGGCTTCGAAACCGCACGACTTGTGCGTCGCGTCGCAGAATGGCTTGTTCGCAGAGCGGCCGCAGCGGCACAGAGCCACGGCGCTACCGGCCGGCAGCTCGTAGACCGTGCCGTCCGCGTCGGTCAGCGTGAAAGGCCCGGTGACCAGGTAGGGGCCGCTTTCGCGCACCTTGATCGTGACCTCGTCCACGCGCCGACTCTAACTACACTCGGGTGGCATGAGGATCTGTCTGGTGACCCCGTTCGCGTGGTCGCAACCGCACAACGTCAACGAGCACGTGGCCGGGATCGCGAAGGAGCTGCGCGCCCGCGGCCACGCCGTCACGATCCTCACCCCGTCGTCCCGGACCGCCGACCTGATCGCGGGCAGACGCGCGCTCGCGCGGGGCGAAGACGCCGAGCTGATTGCAATCGGCCCCGCGCTTCCGATCTCGCGGCGCTCGAGCCTGGGTGTGCCGGTGGGCGTGCGCGCGAACCTGAACCTCGCACTCCGTCAAGGCCGCTTCGACGTCGTGCACGGCTTCGAGCCAGGCCTGCCGAGCATCTCCTACCTCGCCTTGCGCGATTCGAAGCAGCTCGGGGTCGCGACCTTCTTCTCACCGGAGCGGCTCGGCTACCCGCCGCGGCGCGCGCTGCGCGAGAAGTTGCTCGGCCGGATCGACGCGCTGATCGCAACGTCGGAGGCCGCCGCCGAGGCCGCCGCGGAGCGCTTCCCCGGCGACTACCGCGTGCTCTCCGCGGGAGTCGACACCGAGCTCTTCCGTCCCGGTCCCAAGCGAAAATTGATCGTGATCGAGCTGCACTCGGCGTCGCTGCCCGTCGCGCGGGCGGCGCTGCGCTCGTTGAAGGAGCTGCCCGGCTGGGAGGCGGTGCTGTTGCGGACGAAGCCCCTCTCCGCCCGGCCGGGGATCCCGATCGCCCTGCGCGACCGCGTCCGCGTTCGCGCGGGCCGGATTGCTGCGGCGCGCGCGGCCGTCCTCGCCGAGGCCGCGATCGTCGCCCCGGCACCGACCGGGTCGTCACGCCTGCTGCTCGAGGCACGCGCCGCCGGCGCGGCGATCGCCGCGCCGCCCGGGGTGCTAGAGCAGCCCGAGCTCGCTACTGCGGCGATCGCGCGGCTCGCCGAGCGCGACGAGCTGCGCGAGCGGCTCGGACGAGAGGCCCGCGCCGGCGCGGAGACGCAGAGCTTCGCCGCTGTCGCCGCCGAGCTCGACGAGCTCTACCAGGGCCTCAGCGGCCGCCGCCGCACTGGACGCCGCACTGGACGCCGCGACGCCGACCCGTTCGCCGACCGGCCGTGGATCCTCGCCGACCTGCACATGCACACCACCTGGTCGCACGACTGCTCAATCGAGGTGGACGAGCTGCTCGACCACGCGGAGGCCGAGGGGCTGGGCGCGATCGCCGTCACCGATCACAACGTCTTCGGCGGAGCACTCGAGGCGCTCGAGCGCTCGCGCGGCCGCGACCTGATCGTGATCCCCGGCGAAGAGGTGAAGACCGACGACCAGGGCGAGGTGATCGGCCTCTTCTTGCGGGAGGAGATCCCGCGCGGCATGTCGTTCACCGACACCGTCGCGGCGATCCGCGAGCAGGAGGGCGTCGTCTACCTGCCGCATCCGTTCGACCGCATGCACGCGATCCCGTTCCCGGCGACGCTACACCGGCACCTGCACGAAATCGACGTGCTCGAGGTCTACAACGCACGCCTCCTCTTCGAGGGTTACAACGACGAGGCGCTCCGCTTCGCGCGCAAGTACGGGCTGACGCCAGGCGCGGGATCGGACGCGCACGTGCTCCAAGGCGTCGGTACGGGCGCCCTGCGGATGCGGAAGTTCGACGGTCCGGAAGAGTTCCTCCTCTCGCTACGCACCGCCGAGGTGCTGCGGCGACCAAAGTCGCTCGCCTACCTTCAGAGCCTCAAGTGGGTCGCGCAAGTCAAGGAGAAAGTGCGCTAGGCGAGAACCGTGTGAGGACCCCGTGAGCGCCGTGCCTACCGACGAGATCTACGAGCGCTACCTGCAAAAGGCGATCTCCGAGATCAACGAGCTCGGTGACGAGATCGGCCGCGCAGGTGACGAGACGCACGTCCCCGTGCTGGGCTCCGGGCATCCGCTGGCGGACGTCTTCCTGCTCAAGTACCTCCCCCAGCCCTCCGAGGTGCACGAGGGCGTCGCCTTCTACGGGCGCGCGGGCCAGGCGCTCTTGAAGTCGCTGCAGCGCCTGCACGTCGACCCGCTGGCGGTCTACGGGACAAACTGCCTCAAGTTCGGCGGCGAGGAGCCAGAGGAGGCGAAGCCGTGGCTCGTCCGTGAGCTGCATATCGTCCAGCCCAAGCTGCTCGTCTTGATGGGCGAGCGCACGGTCGAGTTCCTGAACTCGCTCGCCTTCCCACTCGCCGACCCGGTCGACGCCGAGGCGGCGGGACTGCAGCGGTTCACCGGGACGATCGAAGCGCTCGTCGTCCCGGACATCGACGCCGCGCTCGACGAGGCGCCCGCGAAGACGGCGTTCTGGAACGCGTTCAAGGCCGTCGGCGCGTGGTACGCCGAGCTGCCACCGTACTAGCGCGGCCGCGGGCGCTCGCGCTCGCCGGCGTGACGGGCGCGCTCGTGGCCTACACCGCAGGCTCGGACCGGCTCTGGGACGCCGGCCTCTGGGCGGACGTCACCTTCCTCGTGCTCGTGGTCATCCCGGCCGTCTTCCTCCTTCCCTGGCTCGCTCTGCCCGTCGCGTCCGAGCGCAGGCTCCTCTTTGCCGGACTCGGGCTGATCGTGCTCGCCGTGCTCCTGCGGCTCGCCGGCCTGGAGGTGCTCTTCAACTTCGCGAAGCTGTTCGGGCTGATCGTCCTCGGCTTCTGGTTCCTCTCCTACTTCGAGAACGTCACCTGGGCCGTGCTGGTCGCCGCGATCATCCCGTGGGTCGACATCTGGTCGGTGTTCTTCGGGCCAACCGGCGAGGTGACGGAGAACCACCCCGGCGTGTTCGACGAGGTCGCGATCGAGTTCGCGCTACCGGGCCATGAGGACGGGGCGCGGATCGGCCCGCCCGACATCCTCTTCTTCGCGCTCTTCCTCGCGGCAGCCGCCCGTTTCCGCCTACGCGTCGCCTGGACCTGGATCGGGATGACGGCCTGCCTCGGCCTGACGCTGATCCTCACCGTCGCGCTGGAGATCAACGGCCTCCCCGCCCTGCCCGCGATCTGCGTCGGCTTCCTGCTCCCGAACGCGGATCTGCTGTGGCGGGAGCTCAGGCGTCCGAAGCCGGCGAGCGGGTGAGCAGCGCGACCGTCTCGATGTGCGGCGTGTGCGGAAACATGTCCACCGGCCGCGCGCGGACGAGCTCGTACCCGTGCTCCTGGCGCAGGATCTTCGCGTCGGAGGCGAGCGTCGTCGGGTTGCACGAGACGTAGACGATCCGGGAGGCGCCGAGCGCTCCCGTCCGCTTGAGCGCCTTGCCTGCGAGGCCTGCGCGAGGCGGGTCGACGACGACGACGTCCGGTGGGCCGGCTCGCTCCACCAATTCCTCGATCGACTGGCCGACGTTGCCGGCGAAGAAGGCCGCGTTGCCGATCTGGTTCAGGTCGGCGTTCTCGAGCGCGCACGCCACCGACTCCTCCGAGATCTCGATCCCCCAGACCGTCAGCGCGTTCTTGGCCATCGCGAGCCCGATCGTGCCGGTACCGCAGTAGAGGTCGTAGACCGTCTCGTTGCCCGTCAGCGCGGCGTACTCGATCGCGAGCGCGTAGAGCTTCTCCGCCATCTGGGTGTTCGTCTGCAGGAACGCGTTCGGCCGGATGCGGAAGCGGAGGCCGAGCAGCTCCTCCTCGATCGCGTCCTCGCCCCACAGGAGCGTCGAGGGGAGGTTCGTCACCTCGGACGGCTGGTCGTTCACCGCCCAGTGGATCGAGCGCACCTCGGGGAAGCGCGTCAGCACCTCGACCAGGTAGCCGCGCTCGAACTTCTCGCCCGGGGCGGTCACGAGCATCGCCAGCACCTGGCCCGTATTCCGTCCCTCACGGAGGACGAGGTGGCGGAGATAGCCGGTGTGCTCGGCCTGGTCGTAGGCGACGAGCCCCTCCTCGCGCGCCCAGTCGCGGACAGCGTTCCGGATCGCGTTGCCTAGATCGGTCGTCAGCCAGCACTTCTCGATCTCGAGCACCTCGTCCCAGCGGCCCGCCTTGTGGAAGCCGAGCGCGGGCCCGGACGGCGTCTGCGTGAACGAGTACTCGAGCTTGTTTCGGTAGTGAAACGGCGACTCGGCGGGAACGATCGGCTCGAGCGGTGGCTCGGCGATCCCGCCGATCCGCCGCAGCGCGTCGCGTACCTGGTCTTCTTTCGCCGCGACCTGCACGGCGTATTCGAGGTCCTGGAAGCGGCAGCCACCGCAGGCGGGGTAGTGCGCGCAGGGCGCCTCGACGCGGAGGGGCGACGGCTCGAGCACCTCGGTGGCCAGTGCCTCCGCGAAGCCGCGCTTGACCTTGGTGACACGCGCGCGCACGCGGTCGCCGGGCAACCCGCGCCGAACGAAGACGACGAAGCCGTTCAGCCGCGCGACGCCGTTGCCGCCGTAGGCGAGCGAGTCGACCTGGAGGTCGATCTCCTCGTGCATCTTCACGGGCGCGGCCATCGCCGCAGGGTAGTGGTTAAGGATCGCGGCGCGTCATCGAGAGAGCGCCGAGCACGGAGAGGACGATCGCGTAGCCGAGTGCGAGCAGCGCCGCGCCCCCGGCGTTCAGGACGAAGTCGTTGCCCTGGCCACCGATGATCCCGCCGAGCGAATTGCCGGGCAGGAACTTGGAGACCGGATCCGGCTTGCCGAAGTCCGTCAGGAGCAGCCCCGCGAGGGCGGTGATGATCGACTCGACGACGAGGATCCAGACGAAGTAGCCGACGATGGCTCCGACCTGGCTGTGGACGATCGCGCCGAGGGCGGCGCCGAACACGGCCGTGAGTGCGAACACGAGCAGCACCCGGCCGACGGCCTCGGCAGCCTGGCCGTCCAGCTGCAGCGACTCGCCCCGCGCCGCCAGCCAGGGCAGGGCGACGGCCGCCGCGACGGTGAGCGCTGTCACGGCGAAGACGAGTCCGACGATCACCGCCGCCGCGAGCTTTGCGAGCAGCACTCTCACCCGGCGCGGGTCGGCGAGGAACGTGGTCATGATCGTGCTGTGGCGGTACTCGTTCGTGACGATCAGAATCCCGATCACGGCCACGAAGATCGCCCCGAAGCTGGCGGCTTGGCCGAGCGAGAGGGCTGGATCCTGGTCACCTCTGTCGACGGAGCCCGAGCCGACGAACCCGGCCGTGACGCCGCCGCTGAGTAGCACGACGCCAAGCAGCAAGAAGTACGTGGTGCGGATCGTCCGCAGCTTCAAGAACTCTGACGCGAGCAGGTTCACGAGGGCGTGCTCGCCCCCTCGGTCAGCTCGAGGAAGACGTCCTCGAGCGACTCCACCGCGGCGACGAGCTCATGCAGGACGATCCCCTCGGCGGCGGCGATCTCGCCGACACGCTCGGGCGTTGCGTCGGTGGACAGCGCATCGTCGGCGACGGGGGTCGTCGAGGCGCCGGACGTGTCGAGCGCCGCTGACAGCCGGTCACGCTCCGGCGACCGGACGCGCGTCCCCCGCGCGCCGCCCGCGATCACCGTCGCCATCGGCGCCTGCGTAATCAGCCTGCCCTTCGCGATGATCACGACGTCGTCGGCCAGCTGCGCCATCTCCGTCAGCACGTGGCTCGAGACGAGCACCGTTCGACCGTCGGCCGCGAGCGAGCGGAGCAGGTCGCGGAGCCAGCGAATGCCCTGAGGGTCGAGTCCGTTCGCGGGCTCGTCGAGCACGAGCACCTTCGGATCGCCGAGCAAGGCGCCTGCCAGCGACAAGCGTTGCTTCATCCCGAGCGAATAACCCTTCGTGCGCCGGTTGGCCGAAGCCGTCAGGTCGACCAGCTCCAGCACCTCGTCGACGCGCGCGTCGCCGATGCCGCTCGCGGCGGCGATGGTGCGCAGATGATTACGTCCGGTGCGACCCGGATGAAAGGCGTTCGCCTCGAGGATTGCGCCGACAGTGCGCGACGGCTCCTCGAGCTCCGGGTAATGACGCCCGAGCACCTTGGCGTCTCCGCTCGTCGGGTGCAGCAGGCCGACGAGCGCGCGGAGCGTGGTCGTCTTGCCGGCGCCGTTCGGCCCGAGGAACCCCGTGACGCGACCGGGCTCGGCGCGAAAGGAGAGATCGTCGACGGCGAGGACGCTGCCGTACCGCTTGGTCAGGTGTGTGATCTCGATCACGCCAAGCTCCTGTTCAACTCAGCGCCGTCACGTAGACAGATCGTTCGCGCGGACCGTCGAACTCGCAGAGGAAGATGCCCTGCCAGGTGCCGAGCGCGAGCCGCCCGTCCCGCACCGGCACGAGCACGTCCGAGCCCATGAACGCTGCGCGAATGTGCGTCGGCGCGTTCTCCTCGCCCTCCTCGATGTGCTGCCATGACCAATCCTCCGAGACGATCCGCTCGAGCGCGGTCTCGAAGTCGCGCGCTACCGCCGGATCGGCGTGCTCGTTGATCGTGACGCCGGCGGTCGTGTGCGGAACGTAGACGAGCACAGCCGCCGCACTGTTGAGCTCGCCGAGCACGGCCTGCACGTCCTGCGTGACGTCGACGAGCTGGGTCCGCCGCTCGGTTGTGATCCTGAACTCGCGCACCGCCGCGTATCCTAGGCAGCGTGAGCGAGACGCCGTTCAGCGACCGCCAGCTCGACAGCTACCGGGCCGGCGCAGACCGCTTCATCGCCGAGCTCGACGAGGAGTACTACCTCCACTACGCAGGCCTGAAGCCGGAGTTCGAGCTGCGGGCGATCTACGAGCGCCACGCCGACCTGACCGATCTCGAGACGGTCAAGCGCGTGGGCGAGGTGGTGCGCGGCAAGGAGAACAAGGAGCTCTTCCGCTTCGGCTGCGAGGGCTATCTCGGCGAGCTGACGCGCGAGCACGCGGAGAAGATCGCGGAGCTGGAGACGACCCTCGAAATCCAGCATGACGGGGAGCCGATCGGCTACCGGATGCTCCCACCGACGATCTCGAACACCGCCGACCGCGACACGCGCGCGCGGCTCGAGCAGACCCGCAACGAGCTGACCGAGGAGCACCTGAACCCGCTCTACCTCGACTCGGTGCACGTGACGCAGAACGCCGTCCCAGCGCTCGGCGCGCCGAACTACTTCCAGCTCTACCGCGATCGCTTCGGCTACGACCTCGAGGGCCTCGCCGACCAGTGCCGCGCCTTTCTCGACTCGACCGAGCGTCTCTACGAGGAGTCGATGGATCGTGTGCTGCGGGAGCGCGTGGGGATCGGACTCGGCGAGGCGGAGCGGCACGACATCCGCCGCTTCTTCCGGGCCTCCAGCTGGGACAAGGCCTTCCCCGCCGACCGGATGCTGCCCGCCCTCCGCGGGACGCTCGCCAACCTCGGCATCGACCTCGACGCGCAAAAGAACGTCCACCTCGACGTCGAGGAGCGGCCGACGAAGAGCCCGCGCGCGTTCTGCGCCCCGATCGAGGTCCCCGACAAGGTGATGCTCGTGATTCAGCCGCAGGGTGGGCCGGACGACTGGTACGCGCTCTTCCACGAGGCCGGCCACACGGAGCACTTCGCGTTCACGTCACCCGATCTGAAGATGGAGGAGAAGCGGCTCGGCGACAACGCCGTCACCGAGGGGTGGGCGATGCTCTTCGACCACCTGATCGACGACCGCGCCTGGCTCGCGAACATGCTCAGCTTCCCCCGCCCGGAGACGTTCGCCGCCGAGGGCGCCGTCCAACTCCTCTTCTTCGTTCGGCGGTACTGCGCGAAGCTGCTGTACGAGATCGAGTTCCATGCCGCGGCCGACCCGACTGCGATGCAGAGCCGCTACGTCGAGCTGCTCAGCGACGCGCTCAAGGTCGTGCCGAACGCGACGGACTATCTCGCCGACATGGACTCGAGCTACTACGCCACCGCGTACCTGCGCGCCTGGGCCTTCTCGGCACAGATGACGAGCTTCATGCGCGAGGAGTTCGGGAGCGACTGGTTCCGGCGTCGCGAGGCTGGCTCGCTGCTGAAGGAGCTCTGGGAGCTCGGGCAGAAGCCGACGGCCGACGAGCTGCTCAAGGACGTCACCGGCGCGGCCGTCGAGCTGGAAGCGGTCGCGGAGCACGTGCGCTCCGCGATCCCGACGCCCGCCTAGGGCATCCCGCCGTGCTGCCGCTGCGCGACAACGTTCCGACGCGGTCGTTCCCGCTCGTCACGCTCGCGCTGATCGCGGCGAACGTGCTGGTCTGGGTGCTCTACCAGCTCCCCGACCTGCAGGGCTCGGTGGACGAGCTCGCGTATCACCCGTGCGAGGTCGACGACTCTTGCCGGACGGTCGGGGAGGACTGGCCGCTCACGGCCGTGACGTCCATGTTCATGCACGGGAGCTGGCTGCACCTGCTCGGCAACATGCTCTTCCTCTGGATCTTCGGCAACAACGTCGAGGATGCGCTCGGCAGGGTGCGCTTTCTGGCCTTCTACCTCGTCGGAGGCTTCGCGGCGACCGCCGCACAGACGTTCGTGACGCTCGGCTACGCGAGCGACGCCGAGGCGGCGATCCCGAACGTCGGCGCGAGTGGCGCGGTCTCCGCCGTGCTCGGCGCGTACCTCCTGCTCTTGCCGCGCGCGAAGGTGCTGACGGTGATCTTCTTCATCCTGCGCGAGGTGCCGGCCGTGCTCTTCCTCGGGCTCTGGTTCGCCTTCCAGCTCTACGACGGCAGTGCGGCGATCTCCCACCCGCAGGAGGGCGGCGGCGTCGCTTTCTTCGCCCACATCGGCGGCTTCGTCTTCGGCTTCCTCGCCGTCAAGCTGGTTCAGAAGCGCAAGCCACTGGCGCCCACCCACTGATGACCTTCGAGCAGCACGTCCAGGCGGCGCTTGACTCGATCCCGCCGCACCTCGCCCGTGCGCTCGAGAACGTTGCTGTGGTCGTCGAGGAGGAGAACGCCGAGGAGCCCGACCTCTTCGGCCTCTTCGACGCGCCCGAGTTCATGCCCGCGAAGATCTCGATCTACCGCAAGCCGCTCGAGGAGGACTTCCCCGACCCGGCCGAGCTCGAGGAGCAGATCCGGGTCACGGTCTTGCACGAGCTCGCCCATTACTTCGGCTTCGAGGAAGACCGGATCGCCGACCTCGGGTACGACTGAGGTCGGCGATCCGGTGACGTTCTCCTAGGGCTGCGGCCAGGCCGGCGGCGTGTGGCCCGGCAGGAAGCCGAGCGCCAGCGGGAACGCCGACTGCGTCGGCGCCGTGCCGGTCGCGACCCAGTTGTCGAGCACGCCAAGCGCCGTCACGAGCTGGGAGCCCGTGAAGGCACAGTGGTCGTTACCGTTGGTGAACGCCTGCACGAGCAGGTCGCTCCGTCCAGCGCCGGCCACGGTCGCCGAGTAGGCCGACTCGTGCGACGGCGGTACGAGCGCGTCCGTCTGCGTGTGCAACGTGAGCACGGGGCGTTTGATGTTCCCCTTGTACTCGGCGTTGCGCTCGAGGTACTTCCGTGCCGACGCGGGCGCCGAGACTGTCGCGCCCGCGTTCATGGTCGCGAGCAGCCCTGCGACGTTCACGCCGAGCCCCGTCAGATAGGCCGTGTCGGCGGCCGAAAGCGAGTACGTGTGCGTGAGGTTCTGCACGACCGGGCCGCCCGCACGACGCTCGAGCTCGGCTCGCGCCTCGGTGGAGAAGAAAAGGTTCTGGAAGAGCCACGTCGGCACGAAGAGCGGATACGGGAACGAGCTCGGCGGCGGCGATGAGCTCGGCGCCGATCCCGTCACGAGCCGGATGAACTCGAACTTCCCGCGGTTGAAGGGATTGAACGCCTCCCCGGCGAGCTTCGGAAAGACCTCCGTGTCGAAGTCGAGATCGTCCCTGAC
>JBKJSM010000070.1:0-67863 GCA_046594445.1 Gaiellaceae bacterium
CGCGGCAGGTCGTCGACGACCGCGACCATCGCGTAGTAGTTCAGGTGCGAGATCATGCAGCCCTTCGGCGGCCCGGTCGTGCCGGAGGTGTAGATGTAGGTGAAGAGGTCGCCCTCCTCGATCGCATCACCCGCGTTGCGCAGCGCCCCGGCATGCTCGATCGCGTACGCGCGCCCGCGGGCGGCGAGGTCGCCCAGGTCGGCGTACGTGAGGACGTGTCGCAGACGTGGGATCTCCCCGCGCACCGCGTCCACCTTGACGCGCTGCATGTCGTCCTCGCAGAGAACGCCGATCGATTCGGAGTGGTCGAGGATGTAGCCCGTCTCCTTGACGGAGCTGTTCGCGTAGATCGGCGCCGCGATCGCGCCGATCAGCCCGAGCGCGAAGTCGAAGAGCGCCCACTCGACCCGGCTCGAGCCGAGGATCGCAAAGGCGTCGCCCTTGCGCACGCCGAGCGCGAGCAGGCCATTCGCGTAGCCGTCGACGCGCTCGGCGGCCTCCTCCCAGGACACGGGCTTCCACTCGTCGCCGTCCTGCACGAGGTAGGCGGGCTTCGTACGGCCGGCGGCGACGGCGTCCCGCCAGAGCCGGGCGATCGTGCGCTTCTTCTCCATGCCCGGACTCTACGGAGAAGGGAACCTTCCGGGAAGAGCGAATCGGTGCGGTCCCTCTACAATTGCAGGTGACATGCGCACGACTTGGAACGGCTCGATCAGCTTCGGACTCGTCTCGATCCCGGTGGGCCTCGCCCCCGCGACGAAGCCCGCCGCTCGCGCGTCGGACGTCTCGTTCCGAATGCTCCACCGCGAGTGCGGGACGCCGATCAAGCAGAAGCGCTACTGCCCGGTGCACGAGCGCGACCTCGGCCCCGACGAGATCGTCAAGGGTTGGGAGGTCGCGAAGGGCCAGTTCGTGATCGTCGAGGACGAGGAGATCGAGGCGCTGACGAACCAAGACGACTCGCGCTCGATCGAGATCTCCCGCTTCGTCGACGCGGCACAGGTCGATCCGATCTTCTTCGATCGCACCTACTTCCTCGTCCCCGCCCAAGCGCCGGCCGCGCGCCGGCCGTACGTACTGCTCCTGAAGGCGATGGAGGAGACGGGAATGGCCGCGACCGGACGGTTCGTCCAGCAGGGGCGTGAGAAGCTCTGCCTGATCCGCCCGAGGGGTGAAGCCCTCGTCCTGGAGACGCTCTTCCTCGCCGCGGATGTCTACTCGCAGGCCGAGATCGGTGAGGTAGTGGGGGAGACGACCGTGAAGAAGCCCGAGCTCGAGCTCGCGCGCCAGGTGATCGCGGGCCTCGCCGGGGACTTCGACCCCGCCGACCTCCAGAGCGACTACCGGCGCGACCTGAAGGCGCTGCTCGAGGCGAAGCTGTCCGGCGAGGAGATCTCAACGGCGCCGGAGCCGCTCTCCGAGACGCCGGTGGTCGACCTGATGGATGCCTTGCGCCGCAGCGTTGAGGAAGCGCAGGGCAAGAAGGCCGCGGCCAAGGCTCCGGCGCGGCCGCGCAAGAAGGCGACCGCGCGCAAATAAGAAGCTAGTGGGCCTGGGGTATTGCGCCCAGCGCCTCGAGTTGCGCTGCGAAGAGCGTCTTGTCGATCTTCCCCTGGTAGATGGGCACGCCTTCCTCGATGCACACGCGGATCACGTCCTGCCGGTCGATCCCGAGCTCCCTCGAGAGCTCGTCCGGCGTCAGGTGGTTCGCCATCTCTGCTGTCCTCCTCGTCACGCGGCAATGAAAAAGCCCGCTGGGCGCAAGACTGCTGCGCTCAGGCGGGCTCGGACATCCGCACGCTCGTTGTCGTTCGCGGGAATCAACGGGCCCGCGTCCCGAAAGGTGCCATAGTCATCTGAGGATACTGTGCCCGGATGACGGCTGCAACGGCCATGGAGACGCGTGTGCTGGGCTCGTTGCGCTACCACGTCGGTGGCGACGGCGACCCGCTGTTGCTGCTCCACGGACTCGCCGGATCAACCGGGAACTGGGTCGAGCTGCTGCCCGGGCTGCTCGAGCGGCATCGCGTCATCTCGGTTGACCTTCCCGGCCACGCGGGCTCTGGTCGCCTGGCGCGCGGCGCCACCACGAGCGACTTCGCCGACGCTGTGGCGGCGGTGCTCGAGGCCGAGGGAGTCTCGGCAGCGCTCGTCGCAGGACATTCGTTCGGCGGCCTGGTCGCGCTGCGGCTGGCCCGGAGCCGCCCGGAGCTCGTGCGCGGCCTCCTGCTTATCTCGCCTGCGGGGATCGCGACCGTCAGCCGCCAGGCCCGGACGGTCGTGGCGGCCGCGACGACGATCAGGCCGGGCCGCTGGGTAGCTCCCTTCCGGCACCGCTTCGCCGAGCACGCGTGGTACCGCCGGGCGCTCTTCCACCAGTTCTTCGTGTCGGACGCGGCTGCGCTCTCGCCGAGGGCGATGCACGGGCTGCTCGGGGCGCAGCGGCTGCACTCGGACACGAAGACGGCGGGGCGCGCGATGGTCGCGGACGATCCGCGCGCCGACCTCGCGGGTGTCGCGTGCCCGGTCGTCGTGCTCTGGGGTGCGCGCGATCCACAGCTGCCCCTCGACGACGCTTTCGAGTACGCACGGCGGCTGCGCGCGAAGCTGCGGCTCGTCGGCGACTGCGGGCACCTGGCGATCGTGGAGCGCCCCGCTGCGGTGCTCGACGCTCTTGCGGAGCTGACGGCCTAGATCGGGTTCTCGACCGGGATGAACTCCCAGTCGAGGTCGAAGCGCTCCGCAAGCCGCTGCGAGAGCGCCTGGACGCCGAGCCGCTCCGTCGCGTCGTGCCCCGCGGCGACGAAGTGGATCCCGAGCTCGCGCGCAGTCTGCAGCGCGGGTTCGGACGGCTCGCCGGTCAGGTAGAGGTCGTAGCCCTCGTGGGCGGCGCGGATCAGCTCGCCCGCGGCCCCGCCCGAGCAGATCGCGACGCGCTCGACCAGGTCCGGACCGCCGGCGAAATGGAGCGGCTCCCGGCCGCCGACGTGCTCTCGGATGCGGCGCACGAGCTCGTCGACCCCGGCCGGCTCTCGTAAGCGCCCGCCCTGGCCCACTTCCGCGAAGGGTCGCTCGACCTCCACGCCGAGCGCGGCCGCGAGCAGCGCGTTGTTGCCGATCTCCGGGTGCGCGTCTAGCGCGAGGTGGTAGGCGAGGAGCGACATGTCGGCGTCGAAGAGCGTCTCCAGGCGTCCGCGCTGACGTCGGTCGATCCAGACCGGCTCGTTGCGCCAAAAGAGCCCGTGGTGGACGATCGCCAGCTGAGCTCCCGCAGCCGCGGCACGTTTGAAGAGCTCCTTCGAGGACGAGACGCCGCACGCTATCTTCGAGACCCGATCGGATCCGAGCACCTGCAGCCCGGGCGTGCCGTACTCGGGAAAGCGCTCGATCTCGAGCAACTCGGAGGCGTAGGCGACGATCTCGTCCCGGGAAGCCATGCCGCGATTATCGCTACCCTTTCCGCGCTCGGGGTGTGGCGCAGCCTGGTAGCGCGCTCCGTTCGGGTCGGAGAGGTCCGGAGTTCGAATCTCCGCACCCCGATTAGTTGCGCAAGGTGAGCATCTGCGGAAGCAGATGCTCACCGCGCGAAGATCCCTGAAGGCGGCCGCTTTGCGGCCGCGGCTCCTGTCGAAGGAGCTGGTTGGCGCCGTTAGCCGGTTAGCCGGGGATCTCGTCGAGATCCGCGCGGGCGCGGCCGATCGTCGTCGTGATCAAGGAGATCACGATCGCGGCCGCGAAGGTGAGCGAGGCCCACTCCGGCCCCGTGATGTCCTCGGCCCAGCCGATTGCGTGATCGAGCGAGAGGCGTCCGGGGCCGGTCATCGTGACGGCGAGCGCGACGGCCATGAAGGTCGAGTCGAGCTCCCAGCCGCCGAGGAAGCCTTGCTTCCACTGCACGGTCGCGATCGCGTTCAGCATCACGATCGAGAGGACGAGAGCCGCCAGCGGGGTCAGCAGGCCCATCGCCAGCAGGAGTCCGCCGCCGAGCTCGGAGAGGCCGGCGATAATCGCCATCGCGGCCGGCGCGCGAAAGCCGAGCGACGCGAAGAATCCGGTCGTCCCGCTCGGGCCGCCGCCGCCGAACCAGCCGAAGAGCTTCTGCGCGCCGTGCCCTGCGAACGCGAGCCCGACGACGAGCCGGATCAGCAGGATCCCGTACTCCACCGCTTCGTTATACCGCTTCGGGGCGAAGCTATCCTCAACGCGTGGTCCGGGCCGTCCTCTTCGACGTCGACTTCACGCTCGCGCTGCCCGGGCCCGAGCTCGGGCCGGAGGGCTACCGCCGCGCCGGCGAGCGCCATGGCCTGGCACTCGACCCCGGTCTCTACGAGGCAGCGCGGCTCGAGGCGCTGAGGACGCTCCAGCGTCATCCCGAGCTCGAGCACGACGACGAGCTCTGGGTTGCGTTCACCGAGCGCATCGTTCGCGGCATGGGGGGCACTGCGGCCGGGGCGCGCGAGTGCGCCGAGGATCTCGTCCGCAGCTGGGAGCTGCACGACCGCTTCACGCTCTACGATGACGCCCTGCCGGCGATCGCGGCGCTGCGCGAGCACTCGGTCAAGATCGGTCTGATCTCGAACGGGAGCCGCGATCTCGACGCTTTCGTCGTCCACCACGCGCTCGACGTCGACTGTGCGATCGGGTCGCGCGCCTTCGGCCGCACAAAGCCGCACCCCGAGATCTTCCTTCACGCGCTCGCCCTGCTCGGCGTCCGTCCGGAGGAGGCGGCGATGATCGGCGACTCCTACGAGGACGACATCGAAGGTGCTCGGGCGCTGGGGATGGAGGCGTTCCTGCTCGACCGCGACGACCGCTATCCGGACGAGCCCGGGCGGCTCCCGAACCTGCTCGCCTTGCCGGCCGCTCTGGGCCTAACCGACTAGCAGTCGGCTGAGCCCTGGCAGGTGCGGAGGGTCTGCACGCTCGGCAGGCCGTTGTGCCACGTCAAGCGGATCCGGAGCGATGCGTCGTTGTTCGTGTAGTCGATCTCCTCGAGGCGAAGGTCCGCGTTGGCGCGGTGGACGAGGACGTAGATCCCCGCAGGCACGCCTCGCAGCTCCAGGTTCTGGCCGTGGAAGTGGGGCGGATAGAGGTCGGTGAAGCCGATCGACGTGCCCTGCTCGACGGCGAGCGCGTCCGGGTTGGAGGTGGCGCAGTTGCCGTAGAAGCGGCCGCCGCTGAACATCGCCACGCGGCGCCGTGCGAGCCCGTAGTGGTCGGCGAGGCAGAAGCCGCTCTTGCGGTCGCGGACGACCAATTCTCCCTCGATCGTGCGCAGCTCGTACCGCTGGAAGTCGAGCAGGTGCCAGTGCGTATGCGTCGACTCGGGCGTGTAGCGGAGCCGGCCGGCGTCGTCGTAGGCGCGGGCCGTGCCGTCGGAGAGGCGCACGAGCTGCTGCGCGAGCATCGGCTCGGACGTGGTGGCGCGGATCCCGCGGACCCAGATCGGGCCCTCGCCGATGTTGTCGGTCGCCGAGGCGAAGCCGAGCCGGGTTCCGGCCATGGTCAGCCGGAACGGGGCGCGCTGGTCGAAGTCGGGCAGGAGCTCGCGCGGACCGACCTGCGGCGTCTCGGCGTCAGACTCCTTCTCCGGGAACGGCTCGCCCGGCTCGAGCGTCCGAAACGTGATCTTTCCCTGGCGGGTGAAGGCCGGCGCGACCTGCTCCGCCGCTCCGCCGGCCCCGCGCCGGGGCGCACCGCCGTCGAGGTCGACCGTCCAGATGTCGAAGCTGCCGCCTGCGACGGGGCTCGCGGCATAGGCGATCAGGCGCCCGTCGCCGCGCCACGCCGGCATCGCGACGACCTCGTTGCCTCGGGTCAGTCGCAGCAGGCCGCCGCCGTCGCGCCGGATGACCCAGAGGCTGGACGTCCGCGCAGCGCGGTCCTGGCGCACGAACGCGATCCGCCGGCGGTCGGGCGACCAGTCCGGCTCGGTGTCGAACGAGGCCGAGTCCGTGATCCGGTTCGTCCCGACGTAGAGATCGCCGTCGCGCGCGGAGACGACGAGCTTCGGCAGGCCTTGCGCGGCGTCCGCGGCCCAGGCTCCGGCGGCGAGCAGCGGCAGTGGCGCGAGCGCCGCTGCGATCAGGAGAAGCCGAGCTCTGCGCGCCATGCGCCCGTATGCTGCCCGACTTCGGCGGATGTCGTGCGGGATCCCTCCCCGAAGCTCTCCGCCGCCTCGGCGAGCGCCGCCACCGGTCCGACGCAGACGTCTTCGCCGTCGAAGAGCGCGAGCCAGGAGGCGAGCTCTCGTTCCAGGAAGACCGCTGCGAGCTCGGCGGCGAGGTCGTCCTGCGCCGTTGCCTCGAACTGGCGAGCCGCGAGCTCCGGCCGGCCGATCAGCTCGCAGAGCCGGACGAAGAACTTCGGCTCGAGAGCACCGACGGTCAGGTGCCGTCCGTCCGCGGTCTCGTAGATCCGGTAGCAGGCGAGGCCGCCGGTGAGGAAGCGTGGCAGCGGATCGCCGCCGAGGCGGTGCGAGACGAGCCGGTGCGAGCCATGCGTCATCGAGATCGTCAGCCGCGCTCCGAGGCCGGTTCGCACTCGTTCGAGCAGGGCCGCGAGCACTTCGGTGACCGCCGAGAGCGCGCCCGCTGCGAGGTCGGCGAGCTGGAGCGGCGGCAGGTTGGGTGCGGTGTCCTCGAGCACGCCGGCCCAGCCGAGGTAGTTGAGATCGTGGCCGGCGCGACCTGCGTGCGGCCCGCTCGCGCCGAAGCCGGTGATCGAGCAGTAGACGGCGGTCTCCGGCACGTCGTCGGGGCCGACGCCCAGGCGG
Organism: Gaiellaceae bacterium; assembly: GCA_046594445.1. GTDB lineage: Bacteria > Actinomycetota > Thermoleophilia > Gaiellales > Gaiellaceae > Gaiellasilicea. The sequence continues at coordinate 6,776 of JBKJSM010000070.1, forward strand.
GCGGCGACGCCGGGCCGGAACCCTTCGAGTACGACGTCGGCGCGAGCGCAGAGCGCGCGTCCGAAATCGGGCTCGGCCTTCAGGTCGCACGCGACCGACTCCTTGCCCGCGTTCAGCGCCGCGTCCCACACCGGGCTGACCTGGCGCATCGGGTCTCCGTCGGGCGGCTCGAGCCGCACCACGCGCGCGCCCAGGCGTTGCAGCTCCCGCGAGGCGAACGCGCCGGGCAGATAGCGGGTGAGGTCGACGACGAGCATCCCGGCGAGCGGTTGCATGGCCGCCGACTCTATCTCTACAGTGCGACAGCGTTGACTGACCGTTCAACCATCGCCGCTCCCGGCGCCGAGAAGCGCCGGCTGATCCTCGACGCGGCCGTCCGGGTTTTCGCGGGCAAGGGGTACCACACCTCCCGCGTGGCCGACATCGCCGAGGAGGCCGGGATCGCGCACGGATTGCTCTATCACTACTTCTCCTCCAAGGAAGAGGTGCTCGAAACGGTCTTCCGCGAGAACTGGAGCCAGCTGATCGAGGCTTTCGCGCGGATCGAGGCCTCGGACGCCACCCCTCTCGAGCAGCTCGCCGGGATCGCCAAGGTGCTGCTGCGCTCGTGGCGCGACCAGCCCGACCTCGTGCGGGTGATGGTGCGGGAGGTCGCGCGAAGCCCGCAGCTCCAGGGCCAGGTCGACGAGATCCGTGCGGGGTTCCTCGTCATCCAGCGGGTGATCGAGCGAGGTCAGGCGGACGGGTCGTTCCGGCCGGAGCTCGACGCGCGGCTGGCGAGCTGGATCTTCTACGGCGGTCTCGAGGAGCTGCTGACGGGCTGGGTGCTCGGGCAGCTCCCGGACGGCGACGAGGAGGTGGCCCGCGCGGAGCGCACGGTCGTCGAACTCCTCACCGGCGGGCTGACGAGCTAGCGGCAGACGGGCACGCTGCGGCTGGAGAGGCCGAAGCCCCAGAGCTTGTCGTCCAGAACGTAGAACGCGGTCATCGTTCGGCCCCGGGGGAGGAGCAGTGCGGAGTACCCGCCGCACTCCCGGCGGACGAGGGCGCCGTGGAGCAGGGTGACGCGGGCGACCTGATCGCCCAAGACGAGCCCACGACCCGTGCTCCAGCCCGTCGGCTGGTAAAGCGTGAAGACGGCGGCGACGCGACCGTCGCGGAGCTCGACGCCGGCCCCGCGGGGCTGGAAGGCGTAGTAGTTGAAGTACCACGTCTCCCGCGTGCAGTCGCGGCAGACCCCGTAGGCGCGTCCCCAGCGCCGCTCGACCTCCGCTTTCGTCTGCCCGAGCTCGATCCCGCCGAGGCTGCGTCCCGGGACGAGGACGCCGGCGGCGGGCGGCGCGGCTGCGGCGGGCGCGGCGAGCGCCAGAGCGGCGGCGATTGCTGCTGCGAGGCGCACGCGGGAAGGATAGGCGCCGCGAAAACGGCCCCGGATAGGCAACGACCCCGCATTGCGGTGCGGGGTCGTGGCTTGCGGCTGGAGATGCTACTGCGGCTCTCGCATTGTGAGTGCAGCCTGGCCCTTTCGGCCATCCCCGTTTCCGCGCGAGCGAAGCCCTCGAAAGGGGTAGCCGCCCAGCTACTGCGACGGCGAGTAGGAGGCTCGCGCCACCGCTCTGGCGGCGAGCCTGGCGTGCAGCGACGCGCCCGCCAAGAAGCCGACGAGCGTGAGCATGCTCCACCAGAGACCCTGGCCGAGCTGAGCGGCGATCGGGCCAGGGCAGGCGTTCGTGACCGCCCACCCGAGACCGAAGAGGATGCTCCCCGTGATGTGGCGCCGCTCGACGGGAAAGAGGTCGACCGACACGGGCTCCCCGGTCACGAGCGCGTGAGCGCCGCCCCTCAGCAGCAGCCGGATGCTCAGCGTCCCAACCGCGAAGGCGGTGGCCATCATCAGGTAGTAGTGCGCGTCCTCGAGCAGGAGCATCTGGCGGATCCGGTCGGGGTCGGTCAGCTGCGCCCAGGCGAGCACGCCGCCGAAGCCGGCGCCGAAGGCGGCGGCGACGAGGCGGGTCACGCGATCCCCTTCAGCACGAAGGCGGCGCCGATTGCGGTCGCCATGAAGACGATGGTCGCGACGAAGCTTGCCTTCGAGCCGAGCGCAGTGCCGCAGATCCCGTGGCCGGACGTGCAGCCGCCCGCGTGGCGGGTGCCGACGCCGATCAGGAGGCCGCCCCCGAGGAGCGCGGCCGCGGTCGCGGCCGCGCCGTGCTCAGCCAGCCAGCCGTACGAGCCGCCGGAGCGGAAGCCGCCGCCCGCGAGGCTGAAGACAAACGCGCCGGCGACGACCCCGAAGACGAAGAACGCGCGGGGGCCGAAGCTGGGGACTCGCCCCGTCAGCCGGTCGGCGATCTCGCCGAGCCCGCCCGACACGCCGAGGCGGCGATTGATCGCCCAGAGGAGGCCGGTGACGAGCAGGCCGAGCAGGGCGCCGCTGACGAGCCAGTGCGGCCGCTGGGAAAGGGCCTCGATCACCCTTCCCAGCGTACCGCTCCGGTCCCAACTCTCCTAGTAGGAGAAGACCGTCGCCGCCTCGTCGCCGATCCACTCCCAGAGCGGCGTCGCTCCCGCCAGCCGGGCGTTCCCGACGAGCTGCGTCTCGTCCAGCTTCTTCGAGTTGAAGCAGATCGGGCAGACGAGCAGCTCGCCGCCGCCGTCCGTGAACTGCTGGAAGAGGCGCGAGAGCGGGGGACATCCCTCACACGCGACAGCGTCGGCGACGCCGGGCAGCGCAAGCCGGACGGACTCCTTGGTCAGGAACATTGCCACCTGCTTCCCGCTCTCGAGCGCTGAACCCCCCACGAGGAACGCGACCGTCACCTTCTCTGCGTCCTCGAGCCCGGTGGAGAGGTTGATCACAACTTTCGACATCGTTCAGCTCCTTGTCGGTTTGAATGCCTTGACGGTCGTTCCGTGCGCACCGAACTTGATCGCCTTCCGCCGCGTGTCAGCGAACTTGGAGCGGGCGTACGTGGCGACCAGGTTGCCTCCCTCGATCCGCTCGAAGCCGTGCCGCTCGAGGGTCTGCTCGTACTCTGCTTCCAGCAGAGCCCCGGCGATTCAGCCGGTCCAGAGGTCGATGTTGCGTTTGCCCTCCTCGCTCACCGGTTCCTGGATCGTCACGTCGGCGATCTGGATGCGGCCGCCGGGACGGAGGACGCGGTGCAGCTCCGCGAAGACCGCGTCCTTGTCCGGGATCAGGTCGATGACCCCGTTCGAGATCACGACGTCGAAGCTGTCGTCGTCGAAGGGAAGGCGCTCGGCCTCTCCCTCGACGAACGTCGCGTTGCCGGTGCCCAGGTCGGCGGCTCCCGCCTGCGCCTTCGCGAGCATTTCCGGTGTCATGTCGATACCGGTGACCGAGCCCTCGGGCCCGACCATTTGCGCGGCGACGAGCGAGTCGAGCCCGGCGCCGCAGCCGAGATCGAGCACGCACTCGCCCGGGGCGAGCACACCGAGCGAGAATGGGTTCGCGACGCCGGCGAACGACTCCGCCGAGCCCTCGGGCACGCGCTCGAGCAGCGCGGGCGGATACTCGAGGTCGGCCGCCCACGTGCGCCCCGTTGGAAACATGAAGTCCCGCTCCGGCTCCTGAGAGACGGAAGCGTAGGTCTTCCGGATCGCGCTCTTCAGTAGCTCGACGTCGACGCCCGTCACCTGCGCTCCCTCATCTAGTCCTTCCTGTTCGCGTGACCTTCCACCGGCTAAGACGTCGCGCTACGGTGCGGTTATTGCGCCCGCCAGTCGATGCAATAACGTCGTGACGCGAGACGTCTTCCCTTCAGATGTGGATGTCCGCGCCGACTCGTTCCGGCAGCTCGCCGAAAGCCAGCTGGGACGCCTCTACGCGCTGGCTCGGCGGCTCGCAGGCGACGAGGCCGAGGACGCGGTCCAGGACTGCCTGCTCAAGGCCTACCGCTCCTTCGACCGGCTCGAGCACGCCGCGGCCGGACCCGCCTGGCTCACGAGCATCCTCGTCAACACCTGCCACGACCGGCGTCGCGCGCGCTCCCGGCGGCCCGAGGAGGTCGGGGTCGACAACGTCGACGAGTTTTCGCTCTTCCGCAGGATCGCGGACGAGGACCCGTTTCCATACTCGGACTCGCTCCACCTCGACTTTCTGCACCAGTTCGGGCGTGAGGACGTCCGCGCCGTGCTCGCGTCGATCCCCGAGCTCTACCGCGTGCCGATGCTCCTGACCTACGTCGAGGGCTACCACGCGAAGGAGGTGGCGCGCTTCCTCGACGCGCCGCTCGGCACGATCCTCGCTCGGCTGCACCGGGGCCGCAAGCTCTTCGAGCGCCGGCTCTGGGAGTACGCGGAGGAGCACGGGCTGCTGAAAGAGGGAGCGCGGCCGTGATCGCCTGCGCGGAGGCCGTGCGCCAGCTCTGGGCCTACCTGGACGGCGTCGTCGACGAGCCGAGCCGGGAGGCGATCGACGAGCATCTCTCCTTCTGCCGCCGCTGCTGCGGCGAGGTGGAGTTCGCGGAGGAGCTACGTGCGTTCCTGGCCGCGCAGGCGGCCGAGGACCTGCCCGACGACGTGCGCGCGCGGCTGACGGCGACCCTCGACGAGCTGGGTCCGGCCGAGTGAGCCGCGACCTCCAGCGCACGGAGGAGCTGAAGGCGATCGTGCGCGATGCCTACGGCGTCGTCGGCGCCGGCACGCGAGCGGTCGCGTGCAAGCTCTACTCATCGGAGGAGCTCGCACTGGTGCCCGACTCGGCGATCGACCGCGCCCTCGGCGTCGCGAATCACCTTCGTCACGCCGAGCTCGGGCCGGAGGACGTCGTCCTCGATCTCGGCTGCGGCGCCGGGATCGACACCATCCTGGCCGCCCGGCGGGCCGGACGGGTGATCGGGCTCGACTTCCTGCCCGTGATGCTCGAGCGGACGCGCGCGGCGGCCGCAGAAGCTGGCTTGAGCAACGTCGAGACCCTCGGGGGCGAGATCGAGGCGATCCCGCTGCCCGACGCCAGTGTCGACCACGTCGTCTCGAACGGCGTCATCAATCTCTCGTCGCGCAAGGCTCGGGTGCTCGCCGAGTGCGCGCGCGTGCTGCGGCCGGGCGGGCGGCTCACGGTCTCCGACCTCACAGTCGAGGACGAGGAGTTGCCGCCGGAGATCCTCATGCACCCGGCCACCTGGGCCGGGTGAGTGGCCGGGGCCCTGACGGAGCGTGACTTCGTCGCGAAGCTGGAGAAGGCGGGATTCGAGGAGATCGAGGTGCTGGAACGGACGCCGCTGAGTGTCGACGACGCCGCGCTCTACCCACTCTTCACGGCCGAGGTTCTCGATTTGATGCGCACGCTGATCGCCCCGGAGCGCCAGAGCCGCGTCGCGATCGCGATCGTCGTCAGCGCCCGGATGCCGATCTAGGCATCGCGCCAGCCAAGTCAGCGGAAGGCGTTCTCCCCGGTCAGCGCTTGGCCGACCACGAGCGTGTGCACCTCGTGCGTGCCCTCGTAGGTGAGGACGGATTCCAGATTGTTGACGTGCCGGATCACCGGGTACTCCAGCGTGACGCCGTTTGCCCCCAGGATCGTGCGGGCCGAGCGGGCGACCTCGATCGCGCCTCGCACATTGCCCATCTTGCCGAGGCTGACGTGCTCCTGGCGAAGCGTGCCGTTGTCCTTCATCCGGCCGACGTGCAGCGCGACGAGTAGGCCGCGATTCAGCTCGAGCGCCATCTCTGCGAGCTTCTGCTGCGTCAGCTGGTAGCCGGCGATCGGCTTGTCGAAGACGATTCGCTCCTTCGCGTAGTCGAGCGCGGCCTCGAAGCAGGCGCGGCCGGCGCCGACGGCGCCCCAGACGATTCCGTAGCGCGCCTCGTTCAGGCAGGAGAGGGGGCCGCGCAGCGTCCGCACCTCCGGGAAGACGCTCTCGTCCGGCACCCTGACGTCCTGGAGCACCAGCTCCGACGTCACCGACGCGCGGAGCGAGAGCTTCTTGTGGATCTCCGGCGCGCTGAAGCCGGGCGTGTCCTTCTCGACGAGGAAGCCGCGGATGTCGCCGTCGTCGGTGCGCGCCCACACGGTCGCGACGTCCGCGATCGTCCCGTTCGTGATCCACATCTTGGCGCCGTTGAGAATCCAGTCGGAACCGTCGCGCCGGGCGTGCGTGCGCATCGAGGCCGGATCCGAGCCCGCGTCCGGCTCGGTCAGGCCGAAGCAGCCGATCGCCTCGCCCGTGTGCATCGCCGGGAGCCAGCGCTGCTTCTGCTCCTCGGAGCCCCACTTCCAGATCGAGAACATCGCGAGGGAGCCCTGCACGGAGACCGCGCTGCGCACGCCGGAGTCACCCGCCTCGAGCTCGAGGCAGGTGAGCCCGTATGCGACGGCGCTCGCGCCCGGCAAGCCGTAGCCGTCGAGATGCATGCCGTAGAGACCGAGCTTCCCCAGCTCCAAGATCAGCTCGCGCGGCAGGATCCCTTGCTCGAACCAGTCGCCGACGTCGGGGAGCACCTTCTCCTGGATGAAGGTGCGCACGGTGTCCCGGATCGCGCGCTCCTCGTCGTCGAGGAGAGCGTCGATCGCGAGGAAGTCGAGGGGGTCGAGCGCACTGTCTTTCATGTGATCAGTCTTCGCGGTCACGGCCACGATTGAAGGCTACCGTGGCGGGCAGTGCTCGCCGCGATCGTCCAGGCCCTGACGCTGCTCGTCTCCGGAGCCGCCGAGGCGGAGGTCGCGGCTCTGACCCCGCGCGAGAAGGCGCAGGCGGTCGTCGTCGCGGGCCTGCCCGCCGGACCCGGCTTCGGAGGCGTCCTCGTCCGGCAGTGGAACACCGACGCACCGCGGCCTGCCGGCGCGATCGTCTTCGCCGACCAGGAGGGCGGGGGCGTCAAGGCCTTCCGGACCCTCGCGCCCTGGCGCGCGGCCTCGCGCTACGGCAGCGCTGCGGAGGCGTTCGCCGCCGGCCGGGCGACCGCGCGCGACCTCCGCCGGGAGGGAGTGCACGCCGCGTACGCGCCGGTGCTCGACCTCCCCGACGGCCCACTAGGCTCGCGGCACTTCGCCAGGCCGGAGTACGGCGTCGCCTTCGCGCGCGGGCTTGGGAAGGCGACGTGCGTGAAGCACTTCCCCGGGCTCGGCTCGACCCCCGTGTCGACCGACGAGGCGCGCGTCTACGGCGTCCTGCGCACGCAGGATCTCGCTCCCTTCCGTGCGGCGATCGGCGCGGGCGTCCCGTGCGTGATGGTCGGACACGCGATCTACCCGCGCTTCGGGTCGCGGCGCGCGTCGCTCGAGCCGAAGACGTACGAGCTGCTGCGCAGGCTCGGCTTCCGCGGCGTCGCGGTCACGGACTCGCTCGGCGTCCTCGGTAGCCCCTACGCGCCGTACTGGGCGCGGCTGGCGCTGCGGGCCGGAGCGGACATGGTGCTGACGACGAGCGCCCGCGATGCGCAGCGCATGGTCGACGCGCTCCTCCCGCTCGCGCGGGCGGGGGAGCTCGACGCGAAGCTCGTCAGGGTGTTGCGCTACCGGCGCTCTCTGGGGGTGCCGGCACGGTCACGGTGACGGTCGCTTCCGCCGTCTTCTTGCCGACGGCGCGGGCCGTGAGACGATGCGGCCCCGGCGCTTCGGCCGCCGAGTCCCAGCCCAGCGTGTAGGGCTTCGCGGCGTCGGCTCCCCGCAGCACGCCGTCGACGAGAAACTCGACCCGAGTGGGCTTTCCTGCGACCTCGACGCGCCAGAGCACGAAGCCCGTCACCTGCTGCCCCACCACGACGGTCTGGCTCAGGACCTTCAGCGGCGCCGCGACCGGCGGCTTCGGCCTAGCGACCGGGCGAGCGGCGCCTGCAACGAGGGGGATCCGCCGTTTCGCCACACGCCCGTCCACCGAGGCGGCGACGACCTCCAGCAGGTGCTTCCCCGGCTTCGCGCGCGCCGCGTTCCAGCTGAAGAGGAACGGCGCTCTGCGGTCGACGGCGCGCGTGCGGCCGTCGACGCGGAAGGTCATGCTCGCCGCCTTCGCCCCCCACGGGCGCACGCGCAGGCGCACCGGTCCGCGCACGCGCGTCCACGGCCGCGCGCCCGCGCTCGTGAGCGCGAACGTCTTGTTGTCGACCACGATCGTCCGTCGCGCGATGTCGTAGCGCCCCGGGCCCGCGACGCCGTGCACCTGCAGCACGTGGCCGCCGTTCGAGAGCTTCGTCGTGTTGAGCCCGCCTCCGTAGTCGAAGGGTGCGCGGCGGTCGACCGCGACGACACGACCGTCGACCGAGAACTCGACCCGTCCGATGTCGCCGGTCGCCTTCGCGCGCCAGGGGATGACGCCGCGCAACGGACCGCTGGGCACGACCGGCAGCACGCTCAGCTTCTGGACGCCCGCGTAGCGCCGAACGAGCCGGAGGTAGTAGCCCCACTTCCAGTGCGGCCCCGGGTCGGTGTGGTGCGAGGCGCCCCCGCGGCCGCCGCCGGGTGCGGGTACGTCGGCATGGCCGATGAAGTGCGCTCGGTCGATCGGCAGAAGCGAGCGGCGTGCGATCCAGCCCGCGAGGCGGGCCGAGGCGTGGTACTGGGCGTTCGTGAACCCGCCCGGGCCATACGTGAACCCCTCGTGCTCGATCCCGACCGACTGCGTGTTCACGTTCCAGTTGCCCGCGTGCCAGGCGATGTCGGAGAGATGGACGAGCTGCACAGTCCTGCCGCGGCGCGAGACGACGTAGTGGGACGACGCGTGCGCGCGTGGGCTCCGCAGCCAACGCACCGACCCCCAGAAGGCGCCTTCGGTGACGTGCACGACGATCTTGTCGATCGACCCGATCGGACGGTGGGACTTCGTGAAGTTGCCCTCGCCCTTCATCCAGACGACCGGAGGGCGCGCGCCGGGGGCCGCCTCCGCCGCCGGAACGATGCACGCCGTCGCGATCGCCGCGGCGAGGAATGTCAGCTTCTTCGGACCCATCTGCGCGGTCAAGAGTAGCCTCGTAAAGTCAGAAATCGGTTAAGGGAGAGCGATCGCGTCGCTGACGGGCGCGTCGAGCGCGAAGTCGAGCGACGACGGCAGGTCGCCGTTCGCGACGATTACCGGCACGACCGACCTTGGCGCTCAGCATCTGGTGGCCGTTCGGGACGCTGCGGGTGTCCCAGCCCCGGCCGCGCGCGAACGCGTAGGGGCCGACGCGATCGCTCCAACGGAGCTTCCCGTCGACGAAGAACTCGACGCGGTAGACGCCGCGGCCACAGAGGCGCCTGACCCGCGGCACGTCCCAGAGTGCGACTCCCTTGACGACTGCGCCGGCGCGCACGACGGACGGCTTCGGCTGCGGCTTCGACGCCGGCATGGCTGCGACCTTCGGGACTCGGCGCGTGTACGTCGGCTTGACCGGGTCGTTCGAGTATCTGCGGACGAGCGCCATGTACCGCGCCCACTTCCATCTCTTGCCGGGATCGGTGTGGTGGTCGATCCCGCCGACGCCAGGGCCGGAGGGGTCGTCGACCTCGTTGTGCCCGATCACGTGGTCGCGGTCGACCTGCATGCCGGCATGCGCGGCGAGATACGCGACGAGCCGCGCGGACGCCTCGTACTGGGCCTGCGTAAAGCCGCCGCGGCCCGTCCAGCCTTCGTGCTCGATCCCGATCGAGTGTCGGTTGACCCACCGGTTGCCGGCGTGCCACGCGACGTCCGAGGTGCTGACGAGCTGCACGATGTCGCCGCCGCGCGAGATCGCGTAGTGCGACGAGCCGTGCGAGCGATAGTTGCGAAGCCAGCGGACTGAGCCCCAGAAGCTGCCCTCCGTGACGTGGATCACGATCCGGTCGACAGACCCGATCCCGCGCGTGCGGACGACGTGTGGTTGCCCGACTTCAGCCAGAGCACCTGTAGGCCGGCGGCCTGCGACGCGGTCGCGCATGCGGCTGCCACCGCGAGCGCGGCCAGCAGCAGCGACAGTTTCTTGCCTCTCGACCCCATCAGACCCGAGCGGGTTGTAGCCGACGGGTCGGTCGCCCCCCGTCCCCCGTTCGAGGGACTCCGGCGAAGATGAGACCTGCTTGACGATGCACTAGGACCCGGCGTACACTGTTGATTGACTAGTCAATCGACGCACAGGAGCGCAGCTGCATGGCCACGATCGAGCACGGGGTTGAGAACAGCATCGACTCGGGCGTCTCGTTTGCGCTGACGGAGGAGCAGAAGGGGCTGCGCGCGCTCACGCGCGAGTTCGCCGAGAAGGAGATCCGGCCGAAGGCGGCCGAGTACGACGAGCACCAGATGCACCCGGCGGACGTGGTCGCAAAGGCTCACGAGCTCGGCTTGATGAACCTGCACGTGCCCGAGCGCTTCGGCGGGCTCGGCCTCTCGACCTTCGACGGGATCCTCGTCGGCGAGGAGCTGAACTGGGGCTGCTCCGGGATCGGCACGTCGATCGGCGCGAACGGCCTCGGAGCCGGCCCGGTGATCATCGCCGGCACGGAGGAGCAGCAGGCGACGTGGCTGCCGCCGCTCCTCGAGTCGCCCATCCTCTGCTCCTTCGGCCTCTCCGAGCCCGAGGCGGGCTCCGACGTCGCCAAGCTGAAGACGTCGGCGGAGCGCCGCGGCGACGAGTACGTCCTCAACGGCTCGAAGACCTTCATCACGAACGCGGGCCATGCGTCGTGGACGGTGGTCTTCGCGAAGACCGACCCGAGCAAGGGCCACAAGGGCATCTCGGCGTTCATCGTCCCGATGGACGCCCCGGGCGTCCAGATGGAGAAGCACCTGGACAAGATGGGCCAGCGCGCGACGGACACGTCCGCATTCGCGCTCACCGACGTCGTCCTCCCGGCGGCGAACCGGCTCGGCGAGGAGGGTGAGGGCTTCAAGATCGCGATGCAGACGCTCGACTTCACCCGCCCCGGCACCGCGGCGGGCGCGGTCGGCGTCGCGCAGGCCGCGTTCGAGCACGCCGTCGAGTACGCCAAGCAGCGCGTCACGTTCGACGTCCCGATCGCGATGCACCAGGGCGTCAACTTCATGATCGCCGACATGGCGACCGAGATCGCCGCCGCCCGCCTACTCGTCTGGCAGGCCGCGTGGCTGCACGACCAGGGCCAGCGGGCAACGCTCGAGTCCTCGTTCGCGAAGCGCTTCTCCGCCGACACGGCGATGAAGGTGACGACCGACGCAGTCCAGGTCTTCGGCGGCTACGGCTACATGAAGGAGTACCCGGTCGAGAAGCTGATGCGCGACGCGAAGCTATTCCAGATCTACGAGGGCACGTCTCAGATCCAGCGCTTGGTGATCGCGAAAGAAATATTCTTGCCCCGTGGCAATTGAAATCGACCTCTCCGGGCGGGTTGCGCTCGTCACCGGAGGCAGCAGAGGCCTAGGGCGCGCGGACGCGCTCGCGCTCGCGAAGGCGGGGGCGGACGTCGTCATCGCCGACATCCAGGTCGAGTCGGACGAGTCGACCGAGACCGCCGAGAGCTACGGCGTGCTCGCGCAGGTGGCAAAGGCGCAGGGGATCGTCTACACCGAGGCGACGGCGAAGGAGATCCAGGCGATGGGCCGCCGCGCCGCCGCGATCAAGTGCGACGTCACCGACCGAGACCAGGTCAAGGAGACGGTCGACCGCGTCGTCGAGGAATTCGGCTCGGTGGACATCTTGATCAACAACGCCGGCACGCTCGACCACGTCGGCCAGTTCTCCGATCAGAACCCCGACCTCTGGGAACGGGACCTTCGCGTCAACCTGACCGGCGGCTTCAACTGCGCGCAGGCCGTCTGGCCGCACATGAAGGAGCGCCAGTGGGGCCGGATCATCAACATGGCCTCGGTCGCCGGCACGCTCGGCGGCTTCGGCCAGGCGAGCTACTCGACGACGAAGGCCGGCATCCTCGGCCTGACGCGAACGCTCGCGATGGAGGGCGGCAAGCACGGGATCACGTCGAACGCGATCGTGCCGGGGATCATTGGCACCGAGGCGTTCCACTTCGCCAACCCGGCGATGAACGAGCGGATCGCCAACCGCACCGTCTTCAAGCGGCCGGGTGAGCCGGAGGACATCGCGAACGCGATCTGCTTCCTCTGCTCCGACCTCGCCAACTACATCACCGGCATCGAGCTCCAGGTGAGCGGCGGCGTCGAGCTGTTCGTTTTTTGATCGGCTTCGAGCTCTCGGCTGAGCAGCGGGAGCTGCGCGACCTCGCGCACGAGTTCGCCGAGAAGGAGCTTCGGCCGATCGCCCGGGAGTGGGACGACAGGGAGGGCTGCCCGCCGGAGCTGCTCGCGAAGGCTGCGGCGCTCGGGTTGACCTCGCACGCGATCCCTATCGAGTACGGGGGCGGCGGCGTCGCCTCGGTGACCTCGAGCCTGATCGCGGAGGAGCTCTCGTGGGGCTGCGCCGGCCTCTCCGCGCCGATCGGCGCGACGATGTTTCCCGTCCGGCCGCTGCTGCGCTCCGGCACCGAGGAACAGAAGCAGCGCTGGCTGACCCGGCTCGCGTCGGAGGAGGGCTGCCTCGCGGCGATCGCCTTCACCGAGCCCGGCGCGGGCTCGGACGTCATGGGCATCCAGGCGACGGCGCGACGCGACGGGAACGACTACGTCCTCTCCGGCGAGAAGTGCTACGTCACGAACGGCGGTATCGCCGAGCTGACGATCGTGTTCGCGAAGCTGGACGGCGCGATCACCACTTTCCTCGTCGAGCCCGGCGACCCCGGAGTCGCGGCCGGGCGCAAGGAGCCGAAGCTCGGTCTCCGCGCGTCCCACACCGGCTCGATCCTGCTCGACGAGGCGCGCATCCCGGCCGACCGCCTGCTCGGCGACGAGGGTGAAGGCTTCGCGATCGCGATGGACTTCTTCATGCACTCGCGGCCGCAGGTGGCCGCCTCCGCGCTCGGGATCGCCCGGGCGGCGTTCGAGTATGCGACCGACTATGCGAACGAACGGCGGGCGTTCGGCAAGCCGCTGATCGCGAAGCAGGGTGTTTCCTTCAAGCTCGCCGACATGGCGATGCAGGTCGAGGCCGCGCGTCTGCTCGTCTGGCGTGCGGCGGCGGCGCTCGACGCAGGTGAGGACGCCGGCCTCCTCGGCTCGTATGCGAAGGCGTTCGCAGCGGACGCCGCGATGGGCATCACGACCAACGCCGTCCAGGTGCTCGGCGGCGCCGGGATCATGCGCGACCACCCGGTCGAGAAGTGGATGCGCGACGCGAAGGTGCTCCAGATCGTCGAGGGAACCTCCGAGATCCAGCGGCACGTGATCGTCCAGTACCTCCGCCGCGGCTGAGCGCTCAACGCCGAAGACCGGCGCTACTCTAGATACGTGCGGATCGAGACGACATCCGTGCGCACCCGCGCGGGCGGGGAGCGCTCGGCGCGACTGATCGCCCGGTGGGCGCTCGTCTCGCTTGCGCTGCTCGCGGTCGTGATCGCGCTCGTCGGGCTCGCGTTCGCGGGCTCGGCCGCGCGGATCGCCGAGGGCGTCGCGATCGCCGGCGTTGACGTTGGCGGACTGGCGCCCAAGGAGGCCCAGGCACTCCTGGAGCGGCGCTTCGACAACGTCGCGCGCGTGCCGATCGTGTTCACCGCCGGCGACGAGAGCTACCCGATCAAGGCGACGACCCTCGGCATCGAGGCCGACTGGGCCGCAGCGATCGAGCTGGCCGCCCGCGAGGGGGAGGGTTTCGGGCCCGTGCGCGGCTTCCGCCGGCTGCAGATGCGCTTCTTCGGTGCGGAGATCGTTCCGCCGACGGAGGCTTATGGCGCGGCGCTCAACTACAAGATCGCCGGCCTGGCAGAGCTGACCGACCAGAGCCATGTCGAGGCAGAGATCGTCCGGCGCGGCCTTGACATCCGGGTCGTGAGAGGACAACCGGGTCGGCGGCTCGAGCGGGAGGCCGCCGGTGCGACGATCGTCCGCGCGCTGGCGCGGCTCGAGCGTGGGCAGCCCGTCGCGCTGCCGGTCCGGGTCGATCCGGTCGAAGTGACCGCCGCGGAGCTCGCCCCTGCCGCCGGGCAGGCCCAGATCGCGCTGTCGGCGCCCGTCCGCTTGGAGCATGAGGGCACGCGCTGGAAGTTGCCGCGCTGGCGGATCGCGGAGCTGCTCGCGCTCCCGGCCGAGGGGAAGACGGAGCTTGCGATCGCCGGACGGGGCGCGGAAGCCTGGTTCGCGAAGCTTCGGAAGACAGTCGAACGCGCCCCCGTGGACGCACGGATCGAGGCCGCGGGAGACGGCGTGCGGATCGTGCCCGACAAGGACGGCCTGGCCGTGGACGTGCCTGCGACGGCCGAGGCGCTGCTCGCAGCGCTCGTGACGACGGCGCCGCGGAGCGCCGAGCTCGTCGTGCGTACCGCCGAGGCCGATCGGACGGTCGCGGACGCGCGCGCGCTGGGGATCGAACGGCGCCTCGCCTCGTACACGACCCCCTACGCCGGCACCTGGGACCGGATCACGAACCTGCGTCTTGGCGTCTCGCTGCTCAACGGCGCGCTCGTCGCGCCCGGCGGCACGTTCTCCTTCAACGAGCGGGTCGGCGAGCGGACGCTCGAACGGGGGTTCCGGCCGGCGCCCGTGATCATCGGGGACGAGTACAAGGAGGATGTCGGCGGCGGCGTCTCGCAGGTGGCGACGACGGCGTTCAACGCCGCCTGGGAGGCGGGCCTGAAGATCGTCGAGCGCGCGCCGCACTCGCTCTACATCAGTCGCTACCAGCTCGGCCGCGACGCGACCGTCAGCTACCCCGACCTCGACCTGAAGTTCGTCAACGACACGCCCAGGTGGATCCTCCTCGCCGGCGGCGCGGGCGACGCGGGCATCACGGTGTCGATCTACGGAGGTGGGCCCGAGCGGCGCGTCGAGAGCAGCGCGGGCACGATCCGGGTCACCGGTCCTGCGCCGGTCCGGCGTGTCCCGGACCCCGAGCTCTTGAAGGGGAAGACGGTCGTAGACGAGGATGGGTCGCCTGCGCGCGCCACGAGCGTCGACCGGACGGTCTACGACCAGGACGGGAACGTGCTCCACGAGGAAACGTGGAACACGTCCTACCGGGGCGAGTACCGGATCATCCGCGTCGGGACGAAGCTGCCGCCGGTGAAGGACGAGACGAAGCCGGGCGAGAAGCCGAAGCCGAAGGACGAGGGCGTGCCGCTCGACACAGTGCCGATTGACCCGATGCCGGCTAAGCCTGTCGTCCCGGCGCCTCCGCCCTAGCGACCGCTTCGGCGAACCAGGACGGGATGCGGGTCGGCCGGTGTGTCGCGGCGTCGACGATCGCGTGCGACGTGAACCCGTCCGCGACGAGCTCCCCGGTTCCGTCGGCACGGGGCCGCTCGACCGCGTACTCGTATTTGAAGCGAGCCCCGCGGAGGTCGACGCAACGCGTCCAGACCCGCAGGCGCTCGTCGAAGCGAACGGCGAGGTGGTAGCGCACGTGCACCTCCGTGGTCAGAGCTTCGATGCCCTGCTCGCGGATCGCGTTGTAGCCGCCCGCGTGCTCGGCGAGATAAGCGACGCGCGCGACCTCGAGCCACACCACGAAGGACGCGTGGTGCGCGATCTGCTGCGCATCGGTCTCCGCAAAGCGGACCGAGATCTCGGTCGAGAAGCTGTAGCCTTCCACGGCTCAACTCTCGCAGAGAGGTCGTACACTCGCGGCGTGCAGGCGCCGCCCGACGATCGCCTAGAGGAGCTCGAGCGCCAGGTCGGCAAGCTGCTCGAGCGAGTTTCCGCGCTCGAGGGCGAGACAGTGCTGGCACCGCCTCCGGCGCCCGCCGCCGCCGCCGCCGCCGCACCGTCCCGCAAGCCCCCGCCGTCTCCGCGCGAGCCGGTGTCGCTCGAGGACCTGCTGGGCGGCCGCGTGCTCGGCTGGGCCGGCGGCGCCGCCGTCGTGCTCGGGGTCGCGTTCTTCCTCGTCATGGCGGCCAACCGCGGCTGGATCGACGAGACGACGCGCGTGCTGCTCGCGTTTGTCGGCTCGACCGCCCTGCTCGGGACAGGCCTCTACCTCCACGAGCGCAAGGGCCGGACACAGGCTGCGCTGGCGGCGGTTGCCACCGCGATCGCGACTCTGTACGTCACGCTCACGGCCGCCTCGCAGCTCTACGACCTCGTCGACCCTGTGCTCGCGCTCGTGTTCGCGGGCCTGGTCGGAGCGACGGCCACCGCAATCGCCGTTCGCTGGAGCGAGCCCGTCGTAGCTGGCATCGGGATCGTCGGGGCGCTGCTCGCTCCGGTGCTCGTGGACGCCGGCACCGACTCGGCGTCGCTCGCGTTCATGGCCATCGCGCTCCTCTCCGCCGTCGGCGTCCTCCTCTGGCAGAAGTGGACGTGGCTCGCGGTCGCGGCGTTCCTCGTCAGCACGCCGCAGCTCGCCGCCTGGCTCCACGACGAGCACGACGACCGGCTCGCTCTCTCGCTCGTTGTCCTGGTCGCGTTCTGGCTGGTCTATGCAACGGCCGCGATCGGGTACGAGCTCCGCGTGCCGACGGCGCGGCTGCGCGTCTCGTCGGCCAGCCTGCTGCTCGCGAACGCGGCCCTGCTGGCCGGTGCGGGCTGGGCGATGCTCCAGGGCACCGACCACGAGCGCGCCGCGACGGCGTGGGTGATCGGCGCGGCGGCGGTGCACATCGGCGGCGGCGTTCCCGCATACGGCGGCCGGATGAGCAAGGAGATCGCGGCGCTGATCGTCGCCGTCGGCACCGCGCTGGCGGCGCTCGGGCTGGCGCTGGCGCTCGACGGTCCCTCGCTCGTGGCGGCCTGGTCGGCCGAGGCGCTCGTGCTCGGCTGGGCTGCGCGCAAATTCGGTGATCCGCGGGGTTACATCGGCTCGGTCGCATTCCTCGGTCTCGCGATCGCGCACACGCTGCTCGACGAGGCGCCGCCGGACGCGCTTCGCCTCGGCGTCGACGACTTCGCGACGGCCGCCGTGGCGGTCGCGATCGTCGGCGTCGCGGCGGGCGTTCTGAGCAGGCTGGCGCGCGTTCGCGACCTCCCGCTCGTCCTCGCGGGCGTGGCGGCGGTCGCGGCGGTCTACCTGCCCTCGCTCGCGATCGTCTCGGCCTTCGAGAGCGACGAGCTCAATCCCGGACAGACGCCGCAGGTGCTCCTCTCCGCGTTCTGGGCTGTGACGGGGCTCGCGGCGATCGTCGTCGGCCTCCAGCGCGAGCTGAAGCCGCTGCGCCTCGGCGGGCTCGCCCTGCTCCTGCTGGCGGCGGTGAAGGTGTTTCTCTACGATCTCTCCGAGCTCGAGTCGATCTATCGGGCGCTCTCGTTCATCGCCCTCGGCCTGCTGTTGCTCGGCGGCGCGTTCGCGTACCAGCGGATCCGCAGGGAGGCGGGCGAGTGAGGAACCTCGCCGCCGTCGCGGTACTCGCGCTGATCCCGGCCGCCGTCGCGGCCGCGGCCGGTGTCGACGACGTGAGGTTCCGCTACGAGCGCACCCTCTCAGTGCCGGAAGCCGCCGAGCCGGTGGCGTTCGAGCCTGACGGGCCGATGCTGGTGCACGCCCGGGTGGGCTTCGGCGACCTCCGGATCCTCGACGCGAGCGGCGCTCAGGTTCCGTGGCGCCCCGTGCCCGAGCTCGAGGCGGCTCGTCGCCCGGTCGACGTGCTCAACACCGGCCGCTCGGGGAAGGAGGTGTTGGCGTTATTCGACCTCGGCGCAGGACCGGCGCCGTACGATCGGGTCGAGCTCGAGATCCCCGACCGACTCTTCGTCGGCCGCGTGCGGGTACTCGGCGGCGATAGGCGGCTTGGACCTTTCCGGCTCCTGTCGACGACCGGGATCTACGCCATCCAGGGGGCGCAGGACGCTCGCAGCACGACGGCCGTGCTGCCCCGGTCGGACTTCCGCTTCCTCGAGCTGGCAGCCTCGAACGTCTCGACGATCGCGGGCGCGACTGTCTCCGGCTCCGAGGAGCGCCCGCGGCTGACGCAGCGCCGGTACGCGCTCGTGCCCGGCCCCGGAGCCGGCACGGAGTCACGATTCACGCTCGACTTCGGCACCCGCGGGATCCCCGTGACGGAGCTCGAGGTCTCGTCGTCCACCCCGAGGTACGAACGGCCGCTCCGGATCGAAGGCTCCAACGACCGGCAAACATTCGCTCCGCTCACGGGCGCACGAATCTTTCGCTTCCGCGGCTCGACGTCTGCCCCGGTGACGTTCGACTCGCGCTTCCGGTACCTGCGCGTCGCGATCGGGAACGGCGACGACCCGCGACTCGCCCGAGTGCGCCTCCAAGCCCGCGGACCGTCTCGGGCGATCCTGCTCGAGCCCGGGCACGAGCCGCCGTTCCGGCTCCTCTACGGCGGCCCGGAGGTGCCGGCGGCGAGCTACGAGTTCGCCCGGATTCCCGCGCCCGGGCCGAAAACGCTGCTCCCTTCGTCGCGGTTGGGTCCAGAGCGCCGGAACGAAGCCTTCGAGCCGCCCGCCGACACGCGCTCGTTCGCGGAGCGACGTCCTGCGCTGATCCAGGTGGCGTTGGCGGTCGCGGCAGCGGCGCTCGCGGCGGCAGGGTTCTTCGCCTTGCGGCGCCGAACGGAGTAGCTACGCGGCGGCGCGGCGGACCGTGCGCTCGTCGAGCACCCGGTGGCAGTCGGAGCAGACGCGCTGCTCGACCTCGTACGGGATCCCGGCGTGCTGGCGCAGCGCGTGCGCGATCACGGCTTTGTGCTCGTGCAGCTGGCGAACTCTGCCGATCCTCGATGCCATCTCGCTCCTCAGATTACCGCTCGTTACGGATAAAACAAGCGCCAAAAGGGTGAACAATCTGTAAAAAATTGACCTCGGTACCGTTCCGGTCGAAGCGGCGCTACCGTGGTTTTCGTGCGTACTCTGCTCTTGATACTCCTCGCGTCGGCTGTCGCCGGTTGCGGCGGCGGTGACGACGCCGCACGTACCTCCGACTCCGCAGCGCCGAAAAAGTCTGCGCCTGCGCGGGCGCCGGCGTGTGTCGACGACTCGATCCGACCGGTTGGCTCCGGGACGACGAGCTACGCGGCGGTTGTGCAGGGGCAGGCGGAGGCGTTCGTGGCTCCCGGCTCCCACCGGATCGCGACGTTCGGGGCCGAGAACGTGAACGGGGTCCCGACCGTGTTCGCCGTGCTCGCAAAGCGGGTTTCCGCCGGCTGCGCGCCGGAGTGGTACCGCGTCCAGCTACCGCTGAAGCCGAACGGGCTCACCGGCTGGGTGCGCGCCCGCGACGTGGAGCTCGCGCCGGTGACGACGCGGATCGAGGTCGATCTCTCCGATCGCCGCGTGACGCTCTTCGACCGCGGTCGCGCCGTCGTGACTGCGGAGGCTGCGATCGGCTCGCCGGAAACGCCGACGCCTACCGGCCGCTACTACGTCAACCAGAGGCTCGTCCCGGACGATCCCTCCGGCCCGTTCGGGCCTGGCGCGATCGGAATCTCGGCCTTCTCCGAGGTGCTCACGGGCTGGACGCAGGGCGGCCCGATCGCCATTCACGGGACGAACCGCCCCGACCTGATCGGGCGCGCCGTCTCGAACGGCTGCATCCGGATCCGGAACGATCTACTTCGGCGGATGTTCGACGGGGTGCTCGCGGGCACCCCGGTTACTGTTTCGGCCTGAGGGGTACGATCGGCCAATGGCCAAGACGAGAACATCCCAGAAGGACATCTTCTCCCGCGTCCAGGACCTCGGCGCCGAGGCGCTCAACCGTCTGCACGAGATCCCGGGTGGGCAGAAGCTGATGGAGATGGCGAACGACAGCCGCTCCCGCCTCGACGACGTTCAGAAGAAGCTGCGCGGGCTCGACGAGCTGGAGAAGCGGGTCGCGAAGCTCGAGAAGCAGCTCTCCTCGACGGCGAAGAAGCCGGCGGCACGCGCGTCCACCGCACGCAAGCCCGCCGCACGCAAGCCGGCCGCTCGCAAGAAGCCCTCGACCTAGGTCGAGGGCACCCGGACGCGCAGCGCGCCGGACACGATCTCGAAGCGCGCCGGCGTCGTGCCGGGCTGCTCGCCGTCGAGCTGAAGCGGCAGCGGCTCCGCGGCCTCGACGGTGACCGACGCTCCGCGTAAGAGCTCCGCCTTCGGGTGGGGGAGGTGCGAGCCGCGATAGGTCTTCGGCAATGTCAGCAGCAGGTCGCGCTTGGTCAGGTCGCCGAGCATGAGCACGTCGAAGAGACCGTCGTCGGGCTCTGCCTCGGGGCAGATGATCATCCCGCCGCCGAAGCAGCGGCCGTTCGCGACGATCACCTCGTGCATGCTCGACTCGCGTAGCTCGCCGTCCACGGTCACGCGCACCTGCGAGGCCTGCCAGCGCGAGAACACGGCGAACGTGGCCCAGAGGTAGGAGACCTTGCCGCCGAGCACCTTCGTCGTGTCGTTCGCCCGCTGCGCGATCGCGCCGCCCATGCCAACGCTCGCCACGTTCGCGAAGTACGAGGAGGCGTCGCCGCCGTCCCAGGCGCGGTAGGAGACCCGGCCGAGATCGATCGCGCGGGTCTGGCCGGTCAGGGCGACCTCGATCGCTCCGTCGAGCTTGTGCGGGATGCCGTAGGTGCGGACGAAGTCCCAGCCCGTGCCGCGCGGGATCACCGCGATTTCGACGTCGTCGCGGCCGGCGATCCCGTTCGCGACCTCGTTCACCGAGCCGTCGCCGCCGACGACGACGAGCAGCGTCGCGCCGTCGTCCGCAGCCGCGCCCGCCAGCTCGCCGAGCTGTCCGGGCCGCTCGGAGAAGATCGTGTCGCCGTTGAGGCCGCGCGTCGCTGCCCGGTGCGCGATCTCGGGCCAACGCTTGCCCGTCGAGCCGTTCGCCGACGCCGGGTTGACGAGGAAGACGGTCTTGCTAATGAGTGGCCGTCGCGAGCGCGACGCGCGTCATCCGGTCTACGGCGGCCTTCATCTCGTCGTCCGAGATCCGCGTGAACTCGCCCTCGACGACGATGTCGCTGACGACCAGCAGGCATCCCGACTGGACGCCGCGGAGCGCGCCGACGGTGAAGAGCGCTGCTGCTTCCATCTCGACGGCGAGGACGCCGCGCTTCGACCAGCGCTCGTACTGCCCCTCGTCCGGGTTGTAGAAGAGGTCGCTCGAGACGATCGGGCCGACGTGCATCTCCTGGCCCATCTCCTTCGCCACGTGCACCGCGCCGTGGATCAGCTCCCAGCTGGCGGTCGGGCAGTGCGGCTCGTTCGCGACCAGGTGCATCGCGGTCGAGTCCGCGGGGACGGCGGAGAGGGCGACGATCATGTCGCCGAGCTTGTGGTGCGGCTGGAGCCCGCCGCAGGTGCCGACGCGCAGGAGCTTCTTGACGCCGAGCTGGACGAGCTCCTCGAAGACGATCGTCGCGCCCGGGCAGCCCATGCCGGTGCCCTGCACCGAGACCGGCTTGCCCTCCCACGAGCCCGTGTAGCCGAGCAGGCCGCGCTCGGAGTTGCGCTGGACGACATCGTCGAGGTACGTCTCGGCGATGTACTTCGCCCGCAGCGGGTCTCCGGGGAGGAGGCACGCGTCCGCGTACTCGCCCGGCTCTGCTCTCACGTGGATCGGCATCCGGGCAACCCTATCGGGCAGGATCACAGCCGTGGCGCACATGCCTGAGCCCCCCCTCGAGCAGATCCTCCGCTACTGCGCGGAGGACCCGATCGAGCGCGTGTTTCTGGAGGATGCGGCCCGCCGCGGGATCGGCCGCTTCGCCGGCGTCGAGGAGGACGGTCGTCTCGTTGCGCTCTGCCACATGGGCGCGAACGTCGTTCCCTCCGGCAGCGGCTGCGGTGCGTTCGCGGACGCCGCGATCCGCGCGCGGGCGCGGATGCTGATCGGCGAGGAGGCTGCCGTGACCGACCTCTGGGACGCGGTGAAGCGAAAGCTGCCGGCCCCGCGCGAGGACCGGCCGCGCCAGCCGGTCTACTCGATCTCCGATGCCCCGGAGCCCGGCGACACGGGCCTCCGGCCTGCCGAGGTCGGCGACCTCGACCTGCTCGTTCCCGCCTGTGCGCGCGCACACGAGGTGGAGCTCGGGATCGACCCGCTCGACCGCGACCCCGAGGGCTTCCGCTGGCGCACGCGCGCGCAGATCGAGCAGGGGCGCTCCTGGCTCTGGGCCGACGACGGCGTCGTCCTCTTCAAGGCGGAGGCCTCTGCGTGGACGCCCGAGGCGGTGCAGCTGCAGCAGGTGTGGACCGACCCCGAGGCGCGCGGCGCCGGCCACGCGGAGCGTGGTCTACGCGACCTGATCCGGCTCCTGCTCGAGCGCGTACCGCGCGTCTGCCTGTTCGTCCGGGCCGACAACGGCGTCGCGATCCGGCTCTACGACAAGGTCGGGATGGAGCACGTGCTCGACTACCGCTCGGTTCTGCTGTGAGGGAGCTCGTCCTCGCTCGGCACGCCGAGTCCGAGTGGAACGTCCTCGAACGGCTGAACGGCGATCCCTCAGTCCGGGTCAGGCTGACCGAGGCCGGGCGCGCGCATGCGCGGGCGCTCGGCGAGGCAGCGGGTCCCGTCGACCTCGTGGCTCACAGCCAGCTCGGGCGGACACGCGAGACGGCGAAGCTGGCCTGGCCCGGCTTGCCCCTGCTCGAACTGCCGGAGCTGAACGAGTTCTCCTTCGGGCGCTTCGAGGGGACGCTCTGGGCCGAAGGCTTCGACCACTGGGTTCTCACGTCGACCCCCGTAGACGACGTTCCCGGAGGTGGGGAGAGCCGCCTAACCGGAGTGAAGCGGTTCGTTCGCGGCTACCGGATCCTGCTCGACCGCCCGGAAGACCGCATCGCGGTCGTCACCCACGGAGCGCCCGTGCGCTACGTCCTGCTCGCGCTCGAGGGCAAGCCGCCCGCTGCCGTGTTGGAGGGAGTCGATCGCGCGAAGCCCTTCACGATCTCCGCGGAACGGCTCACCCAGGCCGTCGAGGTGCTCGAAACGTGGGCTGCGGCGCCCGCCTGGTGAGGCACACTGAAGTGGTGCTCGACCGCCTCGAAGCCTTTATCCGGGAGCGTGGCTTGATCGGGCCGGGCGGCGAGGTCACCTGCCTTGTCTCCGGCGGCGCCGACTCGGCCTGTCTCTGGCACGCGCTCGGCGAGCTCGGCTACCGCGTCTCGGCGCTGCACGTGGCGCACGGCCTGCGCGGCGCCGAGTCGGAGGAGGACGCCCAGTTCTGCCGACAGGCGTTCGACGCCGAGGTCGTCGAGGCGCTTGGCGCAACCGAAGCGGAGCTGCGCGACCTGCGCTACTCGTTCGCCACCGACCGGCTGCGCGCGACCGGGCACACGGCGTCCGACCAGGTCGAGTCGGTGCTGCTCGGTCTCGTCGCCTCGGGCAGCCCGCAGCGGATCAAGGCGAAGCGCGAGGACGGCGTCGTCCGGCCCCTGCTCGGCGTCTGGCGCGAGGAGACGCGGGCCTGGTGCGACGAGCGGGGCCTGCCCTACCGCGAGGACTCCTCGAATCCGGAGACGAAGCGCGGCCTCATCCGCGCCGAGATCCTGCCGCTCCTCGAGCGGCTCGATCCGCGCGCCCGCACGTCGCTGCTCGCGCTCGCCGACGAGCGCCCGCGGCTTCCCCGGGCGCTCGAGCGCACGCTTGCCGAGTTGCTCGCCGACCGCGCGGGCACGAAGTCGGCTGACCTCGGCGGCGGCGTCCGCGCAGTCCGCGAGTACGGGTCGCTGCGGCTCGAGGGTGCGGTGCAGTGGGGGCCGTGGACGATCGAGTCCGACGTGGGCGGCCTCGAGGTCCGCGGCCGGCGTCCGGGGGATCGCCTCGCAGGCCGCTCGAAGAAAGTGCAGGATCTCCTCGTGGACGCGAAGGTGCCGAAGACGGAGCGCGACGGCTGGCCGCTCGTCGTCAGCGGCGAGGAAGTTGTCGCGATTCCAGGTGTGGCCGAGGCCCCCGGCTGGGAAGGAGCGGTGACGTGGAGACGGTGAAGGACGCCGTAGGAGAGATCCTGATCGAGGAGGAGCCGCTGCAGGCGCGGATCGCCGAGCTTGGAGTCGAGATCTCGCAGGCCTACGAGGGGCGCGACCTCCTGCTCGTGGGCGTGCTCAAGGGCGCCGTCTTCTTCATGGCCGACTTGATGCGCGAGCTGACGATTCCCTGCGAGATCGACTTCATGGCGATCTCGAGCTACGGCGCGGCCACCGACTCCTCCGGTGTCGTCCGCATCCTGAAGGACCTCGACGCGAACATCGCCGGCCGTGACGTCCTCGTCGTCGAGGACATCATCGACTCCGGATTGACGCTGTCCTACCTGATGCGGAGCCTGAAAGCGCGCAAGCCTGCCTCGCTCGAGATCTGCGCCCTGCTGACCAAGCCCGACCGGCGCGAGATCGAGGTCCCGGTCAAGTTCGTGGGCTTCGAGATCCCGAACAAGTTCGTGATCGGCTACGGGCTCGACTTCGCCGAGCGCTACCGCAACCTTCCCTACGTCGCGGTGCTCCACCCGGACCTGATTCCGCCGCATTAACAGGGTATTACGGCTCCGTATCCAATCTGTGAGGCGGAGGGTTTGCAGCAACAAGGCTGCTACCCTCCTTTGACCCTGTGAATAGATTCTTCCGCAGCGCACTGTTCCCGCTGATCGTGATCGTCCTACTCGTCTACCTGGCGAGCCAGACGCTGATCCCGCGCAGCGATGCGGCGAAGAAGCTCACCTATTCGCAGCTGATCGCCGAGGTCGAAAACGGGAAGGTCGACGACGTCGTCTTCACGCCGAGCCGCCTCCAGATCAGCGCCACTCTCGTCGGCGGCGACAAGGTGAAGGTCAACTATCCGAGCGACCTCTCCGCCTTCGAGGTCGAGAAGGCCCTCCAGGCGGAGAACATCACCTACGACTCGAAGGGCAAGGGCTCCTCCTGGTGGAGCTCGCTCCTGATCTCGGTGCTCCCGTTCGTGCTCCTGATCGGCTTCTGGATCTTCCTGATGAACCAGATGCAGGGCGGCGGCTCGAAGGTGATGAGCTTCGGCAAGTCCCGCGCCAAGCGGATGACGCCCGACGCGCCGAAGATCGGGTTCAAGGACGTTGCCGGCGTCGACGAGGCGGTCGAGGAGCTGCAGGAGATCAAGGAGTTCCTCGAGAACCCGAAGAAGTTTCAGGCGCTCGGCGCGAGGATCCCGAAAGGCGTCCTCCTCTACGGGCCCCCCGGCACCGGCAAGACGCTGCTCGCGCGCGCCGTCGCCGGCGAGGCCGGCGTGCCGTTCTTCTCCATCTCCGGCTCGGACTTCGTCGAGATGTTCGTCGGCGTCGGCGCCTCCCGTGTCCGCGACCTCTTCGAGCAGGCAAAGCAGTCGAGCCCCTGCATCATCTTCATGGACGAGATCGACGCTGTCGGCCGCCACCGCGGCGCCGGAATGGGCGGCGGCCATGACGAGCGCGAGCAGACGCTGAACCAGCTGCTCGTCGAGATGGACGGCTTCGAGACGAAGGACAACGTCATCCTGATCGCAGCCACGAACCGGCCCGACATCCTCGACCCCGCGTTGCTCCGTCCCGGCCGCTTCGACCGGCAGATCGTCGTCGACCGGCCCGACCGGATCGGCCGCAAGAAGATCCTCGAGGTGCACTCGAAAGGCAAGCCGCTGGCGCCCGAGATCGATCTCGACACGCTCGCCGCGGGGACGCCCGGCTTCACCGGCGCCGACCTGGCCAACCTGATCAACGAGGCAGCGCTGCTGGCCGCCCGCCACGGGAAGAAGATGATCGACCAGGACGAGCTCGAGGAAGGGATCATGCGTGTGATCGCCGGCCCCGAGAAGAAGGGCCGGCTGCTCGGCGAGAAGGAGCGCAAGATCACGGCGTACCACGAGATGGGCCATGCGCTCGTCGGTCAGTACCTCGAGAACACGAACCCGATTCACAAGATCACGATCGTCTCGCGCGGACAGGCGCTCGGCCTGACGATCTCGCTGCCGACGGAGGATCGCTACCTGACGACCCGCTCGGCGCTGATGGACGATCTCGCGATGACCCTTGGCGGGCGCGCGGCGGAAGAGCTCGTCTTCCACGAGGTGACGACCGGCGCCGCCAACGACCTCGAGAAGGTCACGGCGACCTCGAAGGCGATGATCATGCGCTACGGAATGAGCGAGAAGCTCGGCCCGCGCGTGCTCGGCCGCGACCATAGCCAGCCCTTCCTCGGCCGCGACATGGGCAACGAGCCCGACTACTCGGACGAGATCGCGCGCGAGATCGACGACGAGATCCGCCGCGTGATCGAGGAGGCGCACCAGACCGCGCACCGGGTCCTCCGGGAGCACATGGACGAGCTGCACAAGCTCTCGGCGATCCTGATCGAGCGCGAGACGATCGACAAGGAGCAGTTCGAGCGCCTGCTCGCCGGCGAGGACGAGGGTACGGTCTTCCCCGAGGAGGTCGAGGCGCCGGTCGAGGCGCCCGTCGAAGGCCCGGCCCGCAAGCCGGTCCCGAAGCCGAAGCCGCGTCCCGTGCCCGGCGTCTCCATGCAGCCGCCCGAGCCAGATCCGGCCGGCTAGCTCTTCGGCTGAGACCGCGCCGCGAGCGCGAGCAGGAGCAGCGCGACGACCGCGGCCGTTGCGCCGAGCAAATCGACCGCCGGGCCAGCGGCCTGGACGGCCTCGACGATCGCGAGCAGCACGACGCCGAACGTCGTCACGCCCACCAACAGCCCCGCGAGCAGAGCGAGGCGGCGCGGGTACGCCCCAGGCTCGTCGGTGACGTCGCTGCGCAGCTCGAGCGACCAGTAGCTCAGCTCGGCGACGGCGAGCATCGCACCGGCTACGAGCGGGGCGCGGCTGTCGAGCCCCGCTCCCTCGACCCCGAGGAGCGCGACGTACTCGGCTCCGAGCAGCACGACCGCGGCGGGAACCGCCAGGGCGATACGCGTCGCCAGGCCCGCTGCCAAGAGCAGTGCGGCCAAAACGCACGCAGTCGCGTTCCCCTGCACGAGCAGGGGCTCCTCGGCCGCGATCGCGAGCCAGGCACCGAGTCCGGCAGCGGTCAGAACCGCACCGACCGCCGCTCCTAGACGTGTGCGAGCCGCGCGTGACGACGGAATGCTCTCACCCCCTCGAGTGACGCATCGACCGGAATGTCGTCGCTCCAGGTCGCGACCGCCACGCCGATGCGCTCGTACCGTGCGCGCAGCTCGTCGCGCCGCAGCAGCCAGAGGCGGTGCGCGAGCCGGTCTGCCTCGGTCGGGCCGGGCGTCGTAAAGCCGACGGGGGAGACCTCGAGGATCGCGAGGTCGTACCGGCGCGAGCGCAGGTCGGCGAGCGCCTCGACGGCGCGGCGGTCCAGCAGCGGCGTCACGGCGAGGATCAGCGCCTGCGGCGGCAGCATCCGCGCGGGAATGATCGACGCGTCCTTCCAGGCGTAGCTGAAGACGATCTCGGACTCGAGCAGCGCGTCGACGATCCGGTAGCGCTGCGCCTCGCCCATTCCCGGCACGAGCCACTGCAGGCTGCCGCCGAAGGAGACCAGCCCGACGCGGTCGCGGCGCTCCAGGTACCGCGTTGCGAGCGTGGCCGTGACGCGCACGGCGAGGTCGAGCGTCGAGCGCGTGCCGGTTCGCGCGTCGGCGAACGTGTCGAGGAAGAGGATCACGTCCGCGTTCCGCTCGGGGTGGCGGTCGTTCACGACGAGCGCGCCACCTGCTCCCAGCGTACGGGCGCTCGCGCGCCAGTTGATCGAGCGGACGCGATCCCCCGGCGCGAACTCCCTCAGATCCGCGAACTCGAGGCCTTCGCCCTTTTGGCGCGCGACCTCGTTCCCAGCGAAGGGCTGTGCCGAAACCGGTTGCACGATCCGGCGCAGCGTCTCCGGCAGCGGGTACACCCGCAATCGCGTTCGCAGGTCGACATGCGACTCCCAGACGACGAGGCCGAGGCGGTCACGGCCCCGAAGGCGCACGTCTCCGAGCTCGTAGTTCCCCCAGCGCGCACAGCGGAGCTTCAGCTCGAGCTCCCTTTCGTCGTTCGAGGCAAGGCGGATCGAGACGACGTTGGACCCTTCTGCGACCTCCAATCCGTCCGGCACGATCACCAGCAGCTCGAGCCGCTCCACCGGCGCGAGCGAAGCGACCGTCACGCGAACGACGATCTCCTCCTGCTCGAGCACTCGTTCCCGGTCCGTGCTCATCCAGACCCGCACCTCGGGCAGGCGCGTCAGCCGTAGGCCGACTGCGAGCGGGATCGCGAAGGGCGCCGCCAGCACGGCGAGCTCGGGCCGGCGAAGCGCGAGGGCCGCGAGCAGGAAGAGCGCCGTCAGCGCCGAGTACGCAGCCACGCGCGGCGACGCCGCGCCGGTCATTCAGCCCCGGTCATTCGGAGTTGGGGGCAGGCTCGTCCGCAGCCGGCGTCGGTACGCGTTCGAGCAGCTCGCGGACGACGTCCTCGGCCGACACCCGCTGCACCCAAAGCTCGGGCTTCAGCATCAGCCGGTGTGCGAGCGCGGGGACGGCGACCGACTTGACGTCGTCCGGCGTGACGAAGTCCCTCCCGGCGAGCGCCGCCTTGCACCGCGAGAGCTTGAGCAGCGCCAGGCTTCCTCGGGGGCTCGCTCCGACCGCCGTCGACCCGCTCGTCCGTGTCGCACCTACGAGGTCGACGATGTAACCGCCGACCGCCTCCCCGACGTGCACGTCCTCGATCGCCGCCTGCAGCTCGAGGAGCCCGGCGGCGTCTGTCACGCGGTTCAGCTCGACCTCGTCCTCGCGCCGCTCCAGCCGGCGGACCAGCACCTCCCACTCGTCTGCCGGGCTCGGGTAGCCGAACGAGACCCGGAGGAGGAAGCGGTCGAGCTGCGCTTCCGGCAGCGGGTACGTGCCCTCGTACTCGATCGGGTTCTGCGTGGCGAGGACGAGAAACGGCCGCGCGAGCGGATGGGTGACTCCCTCGATCGTCACCTGCCGCTCCTGCATCGCCTCAAGCAGCGCCGCCTGTGTCTTCGGCGGCGCGCGGTTGATCTCGTCGGCGAGGAGGAGGTTCGCGAAGATCGGGCCCGGCCTGAACTCGAAGTCTGCATCGCGCTGGTTCCAGATCGAGGAGCCGGTGACGTCCGAGGGCATCAGGTCGGGCGTGAACTGGATCCGGTTGAAGCCGATGCTCGTCACCTGGGCGAATGAGCGGGCGGTCAGCGTCTTCGCGAGGCCGGGATAGTCCTCGAGCAGCACGTGCCCGTCGGCCAGAAGGCCCATCAATACGAGCTCGAGCGCCTCCCGCTTGCCGACGACGGCGCGTTCGACCTCGTCAAGGATCCGCCCCGCCTCGGCCTGGACGGACGCGAGTTGCACTAGAGGCTCTCCAGCGAGGCGACGACGGTGCGAAGCCGCTCGAGCCGGATCCCGGGGGCGAAGCGGTCGTTCGGCGGCTCGCGGTCGTGGCGGACGAGCTCCCACGTCTCTTCGCCGAGGGCGCGCCGAGCAGCGCCGGGCTCGGCGTCGAGACCGATCCCCCGCCGGGACGCCAGGAGCTCGCCCGCAGTGCGGCGAAGCGAGGGGCGCAGGCGGTAGTGCAGGTCGAACGCGGTTGTCATCCCGAGCGCAACCTCACGCTCGATCTGGGCGAGCTCCGGCAGCCGCTCCTCGCGACGGACGCGCCTGCGCAGCGCGGAGTCGAACGGGGAAGCGCCGGCGGAAGGATGCGCAGCCCGCACGGCGGCCACGAGCTGGAAGAGCCCGAACGCCGCGATGGCCAGCACGTAGACGTGGAGAATCAGCTCCCTGCGCCCGGCCAGTGCCACGAGCAGGACGATCGCGCCGACGGTGAGCAGCGCAGGCAGGTGGGCAAGCCGGTAGAGCCGCGCGGTCACCGCGCCGCCCGTTCCCGCAGCCCCTGCAACGCCGCGGTTCGCTCCTGCTCGGCGAGCGCCCTCGCCGCGGCCAGGTCGTCCCGCACGTCTTCCAGGGCGGTGATCGCCTGCTCCTTCATCTCGAGTCCCACCGCATGCTGGGAGAACCTAGCCCTTTCGAACAGCTCGGTCAGCTTGCGGGCCGCCGGCGGGCCGACCGAGAGCTCGGCGAGCATGCGCGCCAGATATTCGAGCGGCGCTTCCGACGGGCGCCGAGGCAGGCCGTGTGCGGCCAGCACGCGCTCGAGCCGGGCGTACGCGGCGATCACAGCACGGCGCGGATCGGGCTCCGCCCGGAGATCGTCGAGCGACTCGTCGACCGCCGCTGCGACCGCCGCGGCCAGGGCGCGGCCGCCGCTTTCGCCTCTCGCGCGGCGCCGGGAGCGCCTCGCCCACCAGGCGCCGAACACGGCGATCCCGATGAGCGCCAGCGTCACGAGGACCGGGATCCAGGCGAACTGCGCCTCATAGCCTTCTCCGGAGACACCGGTCGTCAGGCCCCGGTCGGAGCCTGCGGCCCCCGGGGTCTTCGGCTCCGGGATCCGGATCCGGCGCCCTCCGAGATCGCGCGCGAACAGCAGCACGACACCCACGAGCACAACCATCCCGAGCCAGTTCCGCCAGTTGCGCGCAGTGGTCGCGGCAGCACCGGAATTCGCCCGGTTGAGCACGAGCAGGTACACGAACAAGATCGCCCCGGCGACGAGTGAGACCACGTACAAGGTCAAAAGGAGGTCGACGAGCGTGTCGGCCGGCCTGCTCGTGCCGCCGTCGCCCGTGGCCGTCGACCCCCGCGACGCGACTGCGACCAGGATGAGGGCCGTGAGCACCCCGATTCCCGTCAGGAGGGCCTTCGGGCCTCGCGCGTTACTCTCCATGCAGGGTGAGACGCGCACCGATGGAGGAACGTTTGCAGCGCCCGGCCGTGATGGGGATCGTGAACGTGACGCCCGACAGCTTCTCAGACGGCGGCGCGCACCACGACCCGCACGCCGCCGAGGCTGCCGCGCGCAGGATGGTGGAGGAGGGAGCTGCGATCGTGGACGTCGGCGGTGAGTCGACCCGTCCGGGATCTACGGGCGTGACGCTCGACGAGGAGTTGCGTCGCATCGTCCCCGTGCTCGAAGCCCTCGACGGGCTGCCCGTCTCGATCGACACGGCCAAGGCGGAGGTGGCGCGCCGTGCGATCGAGCTCGGTGCCGAGCTCGTCAACGACGTCACGGCGCTTCGGGGCGACCCCGAGCTCGCGGGGGTGGTGGCGGAGGGCGGCGCCTACCTCTGCCTGATGCACATGCAGGGCGAGCCGCGCACGATGCAGGACGCTCCGCGCTACGACGACGTCGCCTCCGAGGTGACCGCATTTCTCGAGGAGCGGCTCTCCTTCGCCGTGGCCGCCGGAGTCCCGGAGGAGCATGTCTGCCTCGACCCGGGGATCGGCTTCGGCAAGACCGGCGCGCAGAACTTCGAGCTGATCCGGCGGCTCGACGTCCTGCTCGCGCTGGGGCGGCCGGTGCTCGTCGGGCTTTCGCGAAAGAGCTCGCTCGGCCGGCTCTTCGACCCGGAAGCGCGCACGGGCAGCCTCGCGGCCTCGCTCGGCGCGGCCGTCGCGGCTTACGAACGGGGCGCTTCGATCTTCCGCGTCCACGACGTCCGTGAGCATGTCGAGGCGCTCGTGACTGCGGAGGCGGTCTCGTGACGATCGAGCTCTTCGGGATCGAGCTGCAGGGCTTCCACGGCGCGCTCGACTGGGAGCGCGAGCGTGGCCAGCGCTTCCTCTTCGACGTGGAGCTCGACGTGGGGGAGGCCGGAAGCTCCGACCGGCTCGAGGACGCCGTCGACTATCGGGACGTCGTCGCCTGCGTGCAGGAGATCTCCGACGGACGGGCCTACCACCTGCTGGAGGCGCTCGCGACCGCAATCGCGGACGGGCTGCTCGCCCGCTTCCGAGCCGCGCGCGTGTCGGTGCGGGTGCGCAAGCCGGACGTCGTGCTCGATCCGCCGGTCGAGTACGCGGCCGTCCGCGCGACCCGCCCGTGACTAGGGCCTACGTCGGCGTCGGCGCGAATCTCGGCGATCGGGAGTCGACGATTCGCGCGGCGATCGCGGCGCTCCCCGATGTCGTCGCAGTCTCCGAGTTGCGCGAGACCGACCCGGTCGGCGTCTTGGATCAGCCGCCATTCCTGAACGGCGCCGTCGCGCTCGACACCGACCTGACGCCACGGGAGCTGCTCGACGTCCTGCTGGAGGTTGAACGCGGGCTCGGGCGCGAGCGCCGCGAACGCTGGGGGCCCCGGACGATCGATCTCGACCTGCTGCTGTACGGCGGCGAGACGCTGGACGCGCCGGGGCTCGCCGTTCCGCACCCGCGCCTGCACGAGCGCCGCTTCGCGCTGGAACCGCTGGCTGAGCTCGATCCCAGCCTCGTCGTTCCCGGCCGCGGCAGCGTGAAGGACCTGCTCGCGGAGCTAGACTGAAACCGTGTCGCACCTGGACGATCTCGACGAGTTCGAGGCGGAGCTCGAGCTCTCGCTGAAGAAGGAGTACACGGCCGTCTTCGGCCTCTTTCGCTACTGCATCCTGACCGCGGACGCGACGTATCTCTGCAACAAGCTCGACCTCCAGGCCTCGCCGCAGGCGAGCTACCCGTTCTTCCACGTGACGATGGAGGACGTGTGGGTGTGGGACAAGAACCGCCCCACCCGGATCATCCCGCGTGCCGAGGTGTACACCTCGAGCGACGTGACCGTCGAGGAGCTGCGCGGCGAGAACGACGACCCGAAGCTGACTGCGGAAGCGCTCGCCGAGCGCCTCGAGGGCCGCCTGCACACCGACGACGATACGCCGTAGGGGCGACATGCTCTTAGCGGTTGACGTCGGCAACACGCAGACGGTGCTCGGCCTCTTCGAGGGCGAGCGGCTGACCGACAGCTTCAGGCTCGCGACCGACCGCAGCCGCACCGGCGACGAGCTCGGTGTGACGCTCGCGGCGCTCTTCGAGCTCGAAGACGTGGAGGGAATCTGCCTCTCGACCACGGTCCCCGCCCTGCAGCGGGAGTGGGAGCGCGTGGCCGAGCGCTGGGCGCATGCGCAGCTGCTCTCCGTCGGGCCCGGCGTCAAGACGGGGATTCCGATCCGCTACGACGACCCCCGTGAGGTGGGGCCGGACAGGATCGTCAACGCGGTCGCCGCGAACGAGCGCTACGGGGCGCCGTGCATCGTCGTCGACTTCGGCACCTCGACCAACTTCGACATTGTCAACGCTGAGGGTGAGTACGTCGGCGGCGTGCTCGCGCCCGGGATCGAGGTCTCGATGGACGCTCTGTTCGCCCGGGCCGCGCGTCTCGTCAAGATCGACTTCGCGGCGCCGGCGACCGTGATCGGCAAGACGACGGTCGCCGGGCTCCAGTCCGGCCTCGTCTACGGCTTCGCCGGCCAGGTGGACGGGATCGTCGGCCGCATCCGCGAGGAGCTCGGGGTCGATGCCCAGACGGTGGCGACGGGCGGCCTTGCCGACCTGATCGCGCCGCACGCCCACACGCTCGATCGGGTCGACCCGCACCTGACCCTCGAAGGGCTCAGGATCGTCTGGATGATTAACGCCTGAGATTGCCGGGCACGAATTGACCCTCTACAAAAGCTCGACAAAAGAGGGTCGGAGTGTTCATCTCAGCGACCGGGATCGCGATTTCGACATAGCCCGCACGACCGGTCCGGGGAGCGCATGGTGCTTCCCGGCCGTTTCCGATCACCGGCCAATCCATTACAAGCCATGGGGGAGATCATGAACGACCGCAACCGCACGCTTGCTCAGAAGCTCGCCTTCCTGTTCGGCGTCACGTTCCTGCTCGTCGGCATTCTCGGGTTCATCCCCGGGATCACGATGAGCTACGACCAGCTCGCGTTCGCGGGTGAGAAGTCCGATGCGGAGTTGCTCGGGCTCTTCCAGGTCAGCGTCCTCCACAACATCGCCCACATGCTGTTCGGCGTCGGCATCCTGGCCGCGAAGAAGCACCGGACGGCCCTGCAATACCTGCTCGGAGCGGGGGTGCTCTACGTCGTCCTGTTCGTCTACGGCCTGATCGCGAGCGAGAAGGGCAGCGAGAACTTCCTGCCGATGAACAACGGCGACGACTGGCTTCACGCCGCGCTCGCCGCCGCACTACTCGGGTCGTGGGCAGCCGCTCGCGGCGCGACGGATCCGGAGACGAAGCGCGGAGGCCGAGTCGAGCCGCAGCGCGACGACCGCGCCTCGGGCACCGTCTAGCCGAGGGATAGGGGATAATCACCCCGGGCGGCGCCACAGGCGCCGCCCGGGGTGGCACGTTTGCGGGTTGCCACTTCGCGGGACATTTTCGGGACAGTCAACTCGCATCGGGAGGTCGGATGGAAGGTCGGAACGATCGGGACAAGACGTTGGCGCAGAAGCTCGCGTTTCTCTTCGGCGTCACGTTCATCATCGTGGGGGTCGGCGGGTTCATTCCGGGCCTCACGACGGATCTGTATGACGGGCTCGAGTTCGCCGGCAACGACGGCACCTCGGAGTTGCTCGGCATTTTCAAAGTGAGCATCCTGCACAACATCGTGCACCTGCTCTTCGGAGTGGGCATCCTTGCTGCCAAGCGGCACGCGAGCTCGCTCCAGTACCTGCTCTACGGCGGAGTCGCCTATCTCGTGCTCTTCCTGATGGGCCTCATCGGCGCCGGCGACTGGGTGCCGCTCAACGACGCCGACGACGTGCTGCACATCGGTCTGGCGCTCGGCCTGCTCGGCGCTTGGTTCGTCGCGAAGAAGGAGGACGACCCCGCGACGGTGCGGACGGCCTAGCCGCCGCCGTAGACGGAGATCGGCAGGTTCAGCAGGACATCGTCACCCGCCGGGAGCTCGGCCTCGAGTTGCTCGATCAGAGGCAGGGCTCCCGGCGCGGCGGCGATCAGCAGCCGCTCGACCTCGCTGGTCGAGTCGAGCACCACGAGCTCCTGCTTGAACGGCCGGGGGAAGCGTCCCCGGCCGAGATACCAGCCGTAGAACTTCTTCAGGAAGCCCGACGCGCGTCGCTCGCCGAGCTCGCGAACGGTCTCGCGGATGAAGAGCACGAGCTCCGCGACGACCTCCTCGCGCGTCGGCTCGCGCGCGTCGCCGTCAACGATCTCTCGGAGCGTCCAGGGATTTCCCTGTGCGCCCCGGCCGACCATCACGGCCGCCGCGCCGGTCGTCGCGAGCACGGCTTGCGCCCTGGCGCGGGATACGATGTCGCCCGAGGCGATCACAGGCACGCCGACGAGCGAGACGAGCTCGGCGGTCAGGGAATGGTCGGCGGTGCCCGTGTACATCTGCTGCGCCGAGCGCGGGTGGAGGGTGAGCGTCGCCGCGCCGGCGTCGACCAGCTGCGGCCCGACCTCGAGGCACGTTCTCGAGCCGTCGCGCAGGCCGCGCCGCATCTTCACGCTCACGGGCACGTCGACCGCATTGGCGACCGACTCGACGATCGCCGCCGCGCGCGCCGGCTCGTCCAGCAGCGTCGCGCCCGCGCCCGTCTTCGTCACCTTGCGCACGGGGCAGCCGAAGTTGATGTCGACGAGATCGGCTCCGGCCGCCTCGACCATCCGCGCAGCCTCGGCCATCATCCGCGGCTCGGAGCCGAAGATCTGAATCGCGAGCGGGTGCTCGTCCGACGCGACGCGCAGGTAGCCGAGCGTCTTCTCGTTGCGGTGCTCGATCCCGGCGCAGCTGACCATCTCGGAGCAGACGAGGCCGGCGCCGAAGCGGCGTCCCTGGCGGCGAAAGGCCTGCACGCTGACGCCTGCCATCGGCGCGAGCACGAGGCGGGTCGGGATCTTGACGTCGCGGATCCACCAGCTCTGGCGGAGATCGATGTGCGCGTAAGGCTCGAGCATCCCGCCCGAATGGTACTTGGGTATTGACCCCGACCGGCCTCGCCGCTACCATTCCCGCCCGCGTCGGCGCGTCGTTCGCCGGCTTTTGTCTTACGGAAGCACGATTGAAGGGAAACGCAGGTGAAGGAAGTCATCCTCACGCGTGAGGGCTTCGAGAAGCTCAAGGTCGAGATCGAGCATCTGTCGACGGACAAGCGTCGTGAGGTCGCCGACCGGATTCGCGTCGCGCGCGAGTTCGGCGACATCTCCGAGAACGCCGAGTACGACGACGCCAAGAACGAGCAGGCGATGCTCGAGCACAAGATCGCCCAGCTCGAGGAGCGGCTCTTGAACGCGCGCGTGATCCACAAGAAGGACGTCGACCTCAGCGTGGTCTCGATCGGCGCCAAGGTGCGCCTGAAGGACGTGGACGCGAACCAGACCGTCGAGTACACGATCGTCGGGTCCGCCGAGGCCAACCCGTCCGAGCTCAAGCTCTCGAACGAGTCGCCGGTCGGCAAGGCGATCATCGGCAAGAAGAAGGGCGAGACTGTCGAGGTCTCGGCGCCCCGAGGATCCTTGAAGTACAAGATCCTCGACATCAAAGCGGCGTAGGCTTCCCAGCCATGTTGCCAAAGCGCTTTCCCGATCGGGACGAGATCGCTGCGGTCCGGGCCGAGGCCGACACCCTCGAGCCGGGCACGGACGATCGGAGCAAGCAGTTTCGCCTGGCCGGGCGCGTGCTCGGGCGCCGCGAGATGGGCCAGATCACGTTCCTCGATCTGATCGACCGGAGCGGCCGCATGCAGCTGATCGCGGGCAAGGTCGACATCGACCTGGGCGACATCGTCGGCGCCATCGGCCATCTGGCCAAGTCGCGGCGCGGCGAGCCGTCGCTGCAGGTCGCGGAGCTCGAGCTGCTGGCGAAGAACCGGGCGCCGCTGCCCGACACGTTCCACGGCCTCACCGACGTCGAGCTGCGCTACCGGAAGCGCTACCTCGACCTGCTGATGAACGAGGAGACGCGCGCGGACTTCCTGCTCCGCAGCCGGGTCGTCTCCGCGATCAGGCGCCGGCTCGACGCGGACGGCTTCGTCGAGGTCGAGACGCCGGTGCTGCAGCCTCGCTACGGCGGCGCCTTCGCGGAGCCCTTCGTCACGCACTGGAACTACCTCGACCAGGACTTCTACCTCCGGATCGCAACCGAGCTCTACCTCAAGCGGCTGATCGTCGGCGGGCTCGAGCGCGTCTACGAGATCGGCAAGGACTTTCGCAACGAGGGGATCTCGTACAAGCACTCGAACGAGTTCACGATGCTCGAGTGGTACGAGGCATACGCCGACTACCGCGACACGATGGCGCGGATGGAGAGCCTGATCGAGGCGGTAGCGCTCGAGGTGACGGGGACGACGAAGACGACGTTCCGCGGCCATGACCTCGACCTGAAGGCACCGTGGAAGCGGCTGCGCTTCACCGACTCGCTGGACGAGCACGGGCTCTGGATCCGCGACGAGACAGGGCTCCGCGCCGCCCTCGACGAGCGAGGCGTCGACACCCATGCGGACAAGGACTGGGCGCAACTCGTCGACCACGCGTTCAGCTTCTTCGTCGAGCCCGGCCTGATCGAGCCGACGATCGTCCACGACTACCCGATCGAGATCTCGCCCTTCGCGCGCTCGACCGACGACGACGAGACGCTGACCGAGCGCTTCGAGTACTTCGCCGGCGGCATGGAGCTCGGGAACGCCTTCTCGGAGATCAACGACTCCGAAGAGCAACAGCAGCGTTTCCGGACGCAGTCGGAGCAGGTCGAGGGAGAAAAGGAAGATCCGGACTACGTCGAGGCGCTCTCCTACGGGATGCCCCCGACGGGCGGGCTCGGTCTCGGCATCGACCGCCTCTCGATGCTGCTGACCGGCCGCGAGACGATCCGTGACGTGATCCTCTTCCCCGCCCTGAAGGAGCGGTAGTGCCGCGAGACGACCGGGTGATCGTGCTCGGCACGACTGCCGCCGGGGTCGTTGCCGCCCTGCTGCTGACGCTGCTGCTTCCGTCCGTCTACCGGGCCGACGCCTCGATCGCGCTGTCGAGACAGGGACAGCCTCCGAGCGACGATCCGGCGCTCGCGCAGGCTGCCGAGGCGGCTGCCGAGCTCTTCCACAGCCGCGCCGTCGCCGAGTCGGCGGTCGCAAACCTCCGTCTCGACGAGTCCCCGGAAGAGCTGCTCGACCGCGTCTCGCTCGAGACCGAGCCCCAGAGCTCGCTCGTGCGCGTACAGGTCGAGGCGGGAAGCCCCGGCGAGGCCAGGCGGACGGCGCAGGAGCTCACCGAGCTGTCCACGGTGCTCTTCAACGACCGCTTCGGCCCCGAGACGGTCGCGCAGATCTGGGAGACGCCGCGCGCGGACCCGAACCGAAGCTCACCGCGGCCGGCGAGGAACCTGGCCGTCGGCGCGCTCCTGGGTGCACTCGCCGGCGCCGCCCTGCTCGCGCGCAACCGCCGTCCGCGTTCCGCCCGCGCTCCGAGTCCGCCGCGCCGGCCAGCACAGGTGCCTCCGCAGCAGCCGCGACCGCTCGACGTTCGGCTCCCCGAGCCGGAGCCCGAGCGGGAGCCGGAGCCCGCACCGCCGCCGCCCCCGCCCCCCGCGACCGGGCCGTTCGTGATGCCGGTGATGGGCGAATGGACGGTCGCCGACGTGGAGCGGCTGCTCGCCGAGCAGGGTCCCGCGTTTCCCCATCGTCTTGACGAGCTCAACGACTACCTGCACTCCTTCCGAGCGGTCGCCGAGCCGGACGGGCGCCTGCCGGGTGGAGTCGAAGGCGTGATGGAGGACGTCTTCCGAGACGTGATCGAGCGCGCGCGCTCAGGCGCGCGCTGACCACCAGCGCCGCCGCCTCCCGGACGTCGTGGGCCGCGGCGGCAGCGAGCCGTCCGCGACGATCGCCGCAGGGACGGCCTGCGTGAGCCAGGCGCCGAGCGGGTCGCCGACGGCCTCGGCCGCCGCTCTCAAGCCGACCGACCGCACGGCGGCCGTGTGGGCGTCGCTCGCGATCAGGTGCGCGAGCCCCGATCCGATCAGCTCGAGCGCGGCGGCGCGGGTCCTGGAGCCCAGGCGTCCGTCCACGGACGCCGCAGTGACCTGGACGAGCGCGCCGCCGTCGACGAGAGGTGCGAGGCGCTGCGGCGTCGCCCGCACCTCCGCGCTGCGCTCGGGGTGCGCGATCACGGGCACGAGGCCGAGCGTCTCCAGCTCGAAAAGGCGCTGGCCGAGGTCGAGCGGCCAGCCCTGGTAGGGGAACTCGAGCAGCACGTACCGGCTGCCGGCCAGCCCGAAGCGGCGCAGCTCGTCCGGCTCGAGCGACCCGAGCCGGTCGAGCGCGATCTCGGCGCCCGAGTACAGCTGCAGGGGGATCCCGGCGGCCCGGATCGCCGCCTCCAGCTCGGCGACCCCAGCCTGCATTCGCTCGGCGGTCGTGGGGTAGTCGCCGCGCACGTGCGGCGTCGCCGCGATCCCGAGGGTTCCGTCCTCCACGGCCGCACGAGCGATCTCGAGCGATTCCTCCAGCGAGCTCGCCCCGTCGTCGACGCCCGGCAGGATGTGTGAGTGGAGGTCGAGCACGCCTAGTGCCCCTTCCAGACTAGACGGCGTCGAGGAGCTCGGCGAAGACTTCGTCGATCAGGGCGTCGAACGTCTCGGGCAGGTTGCCGTCGTAGTCGGCGAACTCGCGCAGCGCGACCAGCGTGCTGTGGCACTCCTCGTACGAGTCCACCCGTGCCGAGTCCGCCTCCGCGAGTCGGCGCTGCAGGTCGAAGAGATTCCAGCGGCTCTGGCGCTCGACCGCCGGCCCGCCCACGACCGGTGCCGGCGGCGCTGCAGGCGCCGGCGTCGGAACCGGCTCCGACTCCACCTGGGCGCGTGCCTCGGCGGCTCGCCGCGCAAGCGCCAGCTCGCGCTTCGTCACAACCGCAATCCGATCGGCGAAATGCTGCTCTCACTCCGCGAGGGACCGCTCGTCCGCGGACGCGGCCGAGGCCTCGTCCTGCGGCGGCGCGATCGGCGCGGCCGGCGACTCGGCGACGCCGTGCAGCTGTGCGTGCAACGCCTGGATGTGCGCCCGCAGTCCGTCGGCGTCGAGCCCGTCGCTCCCCTCGAGCTCGCGCAGCCACCGGGCGACCACGGTGTCGCGACGCTCCAGCTCGCGCTCGCGGGCGGCGAGCTCGGACACGCGTCGCGAGTGCTCGGCCGCGAGCTCTCGCCGCTGTGCGCGCTCCTCCTCGAGCTCGCGCTCCCGCCCGCGGATCGAGTCCTTCTGCGCCTCGATCGCCGCCTGCACGCGAGCTTCCGCGCGCTCGACGGCGCGCTCGCGCTCCTCGAGGTCGGCCTGGCGCTTCGCGATCGTCGGGTCGGCGTCGGACTCGCTCACGCGTCGAATCCTACGGACGTTCGGCGGCGCGTCATGAGCGACCGGCGAACCGCGCGCCGGTGACTCGACGGCCGAGCGGCGAACGGACTGCCGCGCCGGTGAGCGAGCCGAGCAGGGCGGGCGCCCGAAGGAAGGCGTTCTTGGCGAAAAGGATGCGCGCAACGCGCAGCGCGCCGGCGTCCTGCCCGGTGGTCCGGAGCCGCGCGACGATGTGGTCGCGCGTCACGTAGGCACCGCCGCGCATGCTGCGCAGGGTCACGTCCGTCGCTCCGAGCTGGGCCTTCCCGAAGCCCTGGCGAAACGAGCGGCGGGCGAGGTCGCGCACCCGCTCGACGGGATCGTGCGCGACCACGACGCGGGGGGCGTAGGCGAGGACGAAGCCTTCCTCCACCGCGCGGCGCACGAACTCCCTGTCGCCGCTCGAGCGCAGCGAGGCGTCGAAGGGGCCGACCGCGTCGAACACCCGTCGTCGCACCCAGGTGTTGCCGCTGGCGGAGTGACCCTCCGCGGCATAGCGCTCCTGGTCGTAGTTGTGCGTCAGATCCACGAGCGAAGCGGTGGAAGGCCGGCGTCGCAGCGGCGTCGCGAACGCGCCCGCCAGCATGTCCGCACCCGTTTGCTCGAGCGCGGCGAGACCTTGCTCGATCCAGTCGTCGGCGGGGACGCAGTCCGCGTCCGTGAAGGCGATCACGTCCCCGCGCGCCTCCGCGAGCCCCGCGTTCCGGGCCGCGTAGACGCCCACGTGCGAGCCCGGCGAGACCACCCGCGCGGCGCCGCCCGCGCGCTCGACGGCTCCGGCCGTCCCGTCGCTCGAGCCGTCGTCGACGACGAGCGCCTCGAACGGCAGCTCGGTCGTCTGCCGGTCGAGCGCCTCGAGCAGACCCGGGAGCCGGCGGGCGGCGTTTCGCGCCGGGACGACGACCGAGACCGCTGGAGATGCAGCAGACATGTGGGGCGGCAGGCTACAGGACCGTGGGAAGCGGGTAGGTTCCACGCTCGTGGAGGCGGGGAGCGAGCAGCGCCGGTTCGTGCGCAACGCGATCGGCTCGTACGGCGCGCGTGCCGTACTGATCCTCAGCGTCCTCCTGCTGACGCCGTATCTCTATCGCACTCTCGGCCCGGGCGGGTTCGGTACGTGGAGCGTGATCTTCTCGCTGACCACCGTCTTCTCCCTGATCCAGCTCGGAGTCGCGGCCGGCCCGATCAAGCTCGTGGCTGAGTACCAGGCCCAGGGTCGGCGGCAGGAGCTCGAGCACGTCGTCGGCGCCTCCGTCTCGGTTTTGCTGGCGCTGGGGGTCGTAGCGCTCGGCCTCGCCGCCCTCGGCGCTTACACGCTCGACGGTCTTGCGTCGCCGCAGGCTCGAGACGACTTCAGGCTGGGGATGCTGGCGCTGGGCGTCGCCTTCCTCGTGCGGTTCCCGTGCACCGCCTACATGGCGGTGCTGGAGGGGTATCAGCGCTACGACCTCTCGAACGCCGCCTGGATGGTGACGACGCTCGTCTCGTCGATCGGCGCGGTGGTGGCGGTCGAGGCCGGAACGGGCGTTCTCGGCGTCACCATTGCCTACGCGGTCGCGATCGTCTTCAGCGCGATCGCCACCGCCTTCCTCCTGCACCGGCTCGACCCGGACCTTTCGTTGCGCCCCCGCCTCGGCGACCCAGGCGCGCGTGGGCGCCTGCTGCACTTCAGCACGTTCGCGCTCCTCGCCGACTCGATGGTCTTCGTCGGGCAGCGCATGGACGTCGTCGTCGTCGCCGCGATTCGCAACGCCGCGCAGACGGCCCCCTACGCCGCCGCCGTGAAGCTGCAGTCGGGCGTGCAGAGCCTCGTCCTGCCCTTCATCGAGATGCTGATGCCGATGATGTCGGAGCTGTGGGCCCGCGGCGACCGGGCGGAAGTGGCCCGGCGCTTCACCCTCGCGACGCGCGTCGCGCTGCAGGTGACGCTGCCCGTTGCGGCGGCGTTCGCGCTCTTTGCCGACGATGTCGTCCAGCTCTGGCTCGGCTCGGGTGCGGCGGCCGGAATCGTCGTCGTGCTGATGGCGGTGCAGGTGCTGACGATGACGCTGGCGCCGGCGGAGAAGGTCCTGATCGGGGTCGGCCGGGTCCGGACGGCGGGGGTGCTCGCGTGCGTCGAGGGGGTGACGAACGTGGCCCTCTCGATCGGGCTCGTCGTCACCTTCGGCGCCGTCGGCGCTGCGCTCGGCACACTCCTCACGACGGCGCTCGTGTCGCCGGTGAAGATCCCGCTGGCGGCGCGGGCGATCGGCCAGTCGACGGCGCTGGTCGTCCGGGACGGGATCGCCCGACCGATCCTGAGCTCGCTGCCTGCACTCGCGGCGATGGTGGCCGTCCGACTGCTCCTCGAGCAAGGCCCGCTCCGGCTTGCGCTCGGACTGGCCGTGGGCCTCGGCGCGGCCGCCCTCGTCGGCGCGCGCCAACTCGGAGGTGACCGCCTCCGAGCGCTCGTGCGGGCCGGCTCCCGTCGCAGGCCCCTGGTCAGCGAGCCGCTAGACTCCGATCTTCCGGCGCAGAATCTCGCCCCATGAGCCCCGAACAGATCGCCTCAATCCTCTGGCGTCGCCGCCTCGCGTTCCTCGTCACCGTCGTCGTGGCGATGGCCGCGGTGGTCGCTGCGACCCTGCTGCTACCGAAGACGTACACAGCAACGACGACGCTCTACGTCGGCGGCAAGGTCAATCCCGACGCGTTCATTAACACCGACCTGCTCGAGCAGCACGTGCGCACGTACTCGACGCTGGCCGGGAACCCGAACATGGCCGACCTCGTCGTCGGGAACCTCAACGAGCCCCTCGACCGCGGCGAGCTGCTCACCCGAATGGGCTTCGCTCCGGTCGAGCGGACACAGCTCCTCCTGATCACGGGCTCGGGCGCGACGCCCGCGGAGGCCCAGGAGCTCGCCAACGTGTACAGCGAGACCTTCGTGGCGCGCATGTCCACCCTCTTCGAGGAAGGGCGGACGCCGGCCGAGATCGCGGTCAGCGAGCCCGCCGCGCTGCCCACATCTCCGGCGAAGCCGAACCCGCCGCTCTACATCGGGCTGGGCGGGCTGCTGAGCCTCTTCCTCGCGCTCGCCGTCGCCCTCCTGCGGGAGCGGCTGGACACGCGAGTACGCGTCGCCGCCGAGGACGACGCCGTCTTCGGGCAGCCGATCATCGCGCGCATCCCGGCCTTCGAGGGCCGCGATCGCAGCCGCCGCGGCATCTCCGACCGCTTCGCGCTGCTCAAGACCAACATCGACTTCGTCAACGAGGGCGACGCGCGTGTCCTGCTGATCACGAGCCCCGGCGCAGGAGAGGGGAAGAGCACCGTCTCGGCCAACCTGGCGCTCGTGTGCGCCGAGGACGGCGAGCGGGTCGTGCTCGTCGAGGCAGACCTGAGACGGCCAGGCCTGACCGACACCGTCATCGCGCAGGGCGTCGAGCGCTCCCGCGTCGGGCTGAGCAACTACCTCGCCGGGGCGGCGGGCGAGGAGGAGATCATCGTTCCCCATCCCGAGCTGCGCGGCCTCAGCCTGATCTGGTCGGGGATCGTGCCGCCGAACCCGACGGCGCTGCTCGGTTCCCACCGGCTCGACACGCTGCTGACCATGCTCCGGCTCGAGTACGACCGCGTCATCGTCGACACCTGCCCGATCTCGGTCGCCGCCGACGCCTCGGTGATCGCGTCGCGGGTCGACGGGACGATCTACATCATGGACGAGCGCACGACCAAGCGGACTGAGGCGCAGGCGGGTCTGAACCAGCTCCGGGGGGTGCGAACCCAGCTGCTCGGCGTCGTCCTCAACCGCGCCTCGATGGTCGGCGCCGATCCCTACTACTACGCCGACGAGGCCAAGCGGGAACGCGAGGCCTCCGACCGCGTCGAATCCTTCTGAGCGCGCGGCGTCTCGCGCTCGACGCGGGGCCGGTGCTGCTCGCCGGGCTGATCGCGGCCGCGCTGCCCGTAGCGGCGTACGTCGCCTCACCCGTGCTCGTCCCGGCGCTCCTCGCCGCGGCGATCGCTTTCGTCGCGATCCTGCGGCGACCCGAGCTTGGTCTTGCGCTCCTACTCACGCTCGCGCCCCTGACCAACTTCACCCTTGCCGGCGGCGTCAAGCCCTTCCAGTTTCTGCTGCCGGCACTTGCTCTGGGCCTGCTCGTGTACGCGATCCTCGTCCTGCGCAGCCGGCCGCTCGCGTACTCGAAGTGGCTGACGGTCGGGGTGGTGACGTTCGTCGCCACTGCGGCGATCGGGTCGATCGTCGCCGACGAGCCGGGCGCGTCGATCAAGAAGCTCGTGATCGCGCTCACCGCCGGGGCGATCTACTTCGCCGTCCTCTCGATCTGCCGCGACCGCGGCAGGC
This sequence comes from Gaiellaceae bacterium, assembly GCA_046594445.1. Classification (GTDB taxonomy): domain Bacteria; phylum Actinomycetota; class Thermoleophilia; order Gaiellales; family Gaiellaceae; genus Gaiellasilicea. The sequence goes on from JBKJSM010000070.1 coordinate 51,143, forward strand.
TGCTCGTCGTCGTGGCCGGCGCAGTGCTCGGCCTGCTGCTCGCGTCGATCCAGGGAGTGCTCCAGTACTACTTCGGGATCTTCTCGGGCGTCGGCTTCCTGATCGACGGCTCGCTCGTCGTCCGCGTCCAGGGCTCGTTCGGCCACCCGAACCAGTACGCCGGCTACGTCGCCTTCCTGATCCCGCTCGCAGCCACGGTCGCGGCTCGCCGCGTCTACGGGACCGGGCTGCGCTGGCTCGGTGGAGCCGCGACCGCTCTCGCCCTGCCGGCGCTCGTCTTCTCATTCACGCGCGGCGCGATCTTGGCGCTCGTGCTCGGGACGCTCGTCTGGCTCGCCCTGCTTCGCCCGCGCGCGGCCCTGGGCCTCGCGATCGCGATCGCCGTCGTCGGCGTGGTCTTCGCGCCGGGAACGCTGCGCGAGCGGTTCGACCCCCAGGCCGGCCGCGGCGACCTGCCGCTGCGAGCCGACATCTGGGAGGGCGCGGTCGCGATCTACGAGCGTGATCCCGTCTTCGGCGCGGGCCTGAACAATTTCCCGAATGCCTACGGCTCCCTGCCCACGACCCTCAGCACCGGATCGCAGCGTCGGCTGCTCGACAACGAGCAGCTGATCGTCCCGCCGCACGCCCAGAACCTGTTCCTCAACGTCCTGGCCGAGCAGGGCCTCGTGGGCGTCGCCTCGTTGGGGTTGCTGCTCGCCACCGCGCTGCTCGTGCTCATTCGTGGCACCCGGGTCGCCGATCCGGCGGGACGTGGAGTCGCGCTCGCGCTCGGGGCCGGCGTCTTCGGGATCGTCGTGCACAGCATTCTCGAGGTGACGCTGCTGAGCGAGCTGGCGCTGCCGCTCTTCACCCTGCTCGCCGTGGTCGCCGGGTTTGTCGCGCTCGAGTACGAGCGACGCGAGGCGGAGGAGCTCTAGCGCTTCGAGATGGTGACGGCGGTGCTGCCCTTGAAGCCAGACTCGTCGTAGGCGACGAGCGTGACGGTGTGGAAGCCCGGGCCGACCCTCCTCGCGTCCGTCCACCAGAAGTGCATCGTCGAGCCGGTTACGCGCTTGATCAGCTGGCTGTCGAAGAGGACCTCGAGCCGGACGACGCGGCGGTCGTCAGTCGCGCTGCCCTTGATCTCGATCGACTTGCCGAACGTCGAGCTCTGGCGAGGCGAGGCGAGGGTGACGACCGGCGCGGCGTTCGCCGGGGCGACCACGGGCGCCGGAGCGGGGGCGGGCGCCGGGCAGGCGGCCGTGGCGCCGGAGCCCGACACGGGTGTCGACGTCTCGCCGAGCGCGCTGAGCGAGGCGACGGCGAGTGTGTAGGTCGTGCCGCACGCGAGGCCCGAGACGTCGTAGAGCGGCAGCGTCGAGGTTCCAACGCGCGCTCCGTTGACAGAGATCGCGTAGCTCGTGACGCGCGTGTCCGCCGCCGTCGTCCAGGTGAGGCGAAGGGCGGTCTGCGAGCTCGCCGTGGCAGCGAGGCCCGTCGGAGCCGCCAGCGGGGCAGGAGCAGGAGCAGGAGCAGGAGCAGGAGCAGGAGCAGGAGCAGGAGCAGGAGCAGGAGCAGGAGCGATGCCGCGGGCGTACTCACGGAAGGCTGCGTAGGCGGGCTTCTGGCTCAAGTCGCTGCGGAGGAGGCCGAACCGGGCCTCGACCTGGTCGGCGTCCTGCTGCCAGTAGTTGTTGCGGAAGTTGTACCAGAGCACCACTTCCACCCAGGGATCCTGTTCGACGAGCTTCAGCCCCGCGGTCAGGTAGGAAGCCTGGGTCGCCTCGCTGACCCCGGTCTGCCAGTCGCCCGTGCCCGCCGTCTTGACGCGCGTCGAGGTGTTGTACCCCCACTCGGTGAACCAGACCGGCTTGACGTCGCCGTTTCGCGCCATCGTCTCCCGTGCGCTCCGGTACCAGCTCTGCCAGCCGGGGCCGGGCGCGGAGCTCTGGTATGGGTGAACCGCCATCACGTCGAAGAACCCCTTGACGCCGGCCGAGTACGCACCTCCGAGGAAGTTGGTGTAGTCCCAGCTGAGCCCGCCGAACACGACCTTGGCGGCCGGGTCACCCTGCTTGACGGCCGGATACGCGGCGCGGAGCAGGGCGGCGTAGGCGGAGGGGCTCGGGCCGGGCGCCCAGAAGCGCTGCAGGTCGGGCTCGTTCCAGATCTCGTAGGCCTCCACCTGGCCGCGGTAGTGCGTCGCCAGCTTGCGGACGAAGGCTGCATAGGTCGCCGGGTCGCGCGGGACGGCGCCTTCGCTGTTCGTGGTCGAGGCCGCCCAGGCGGGGGCGTTGTAGACCATGATGATTACCTTCGCGCCGGCCTCGCGTGCGAGCCGCACGGCGCGATCGGTCTCGGTGCGCGTGCCCGCGTCCGTGACGCCCGAGACAGGCCCGCTCGGCTCCCAGTACTTCCACTGCACGTGCAGGCGCACCCACTTCGCCCCGACGTCCTTGATCGCGGCGGCGACGCGGTCCTGGTCGGCGACGGAGATGCCCCAGTTCAGATCGGGGACGACACCGGGCTCGGCGGCGTGCGCGCTGCCGGGGCCGGCGAGGACTGCGGCGACGGAGGCAAGAAGGATGGCGAGGCGGCGGTAACGGTGCACCACACGACGATCGCCTGATATTCGACTGGTTTACAGGGCCTTCGGCCCTATCTTGCATCCGATGAGACCTACGGTTGTAACTCGGAAAACAACATCTCGAAACACATAAAAACCTGCTCGCGCCAGCCCGAGTATCCTGCGCGCGGTGGAGGAGGGGGAACCAGTCGTCTCGATCGTGATCGCGGCGCATTCGGTCCGCCGCGAGTTCGAGCGCTCACTCGCGTCGATCGACGAGCACGCGGGCATGCCGGTGGAGACGATCGTGGTGGACAACGCTTCCGAGGACGACACTGCGGCCTGGATCGCCGAGCACCACCCTTCCGTGCAGGTGATCAGGTCCGAGCGAAACGAGTTCGGCGCGGGACGGAACCACGCGCTGCCGCGGGCGCGCGGCGCCTGCACGATGTTCCTCGACAGCGACGCGGCGCTGACCCCGGGTGCCTTGCCGGAGCTCGTCGGCGCACTCGAGCGTCACCCCGACTGGGCTCTCGTGGCGCCCCGCCTCGTCTACGACGACGGCGGCCTGCAACTCTCCGCCCGGCGCTTCCCGCCCAGGCTCCTCCCGATCCTGCGCCGCCCTCCGCTCGACCGCTTCTTCGAGGACGGCCCGACAATCCGCCACCACCTGATGGCCGACGAGGATCTCGGCCGGGTCAGGCCCGTCCTCTACACGATCAGCGCATGCCATCTCTTTCGGACGGACGTCGGACGCCGCGCCGGCCTGCTCGACGAAGCGCTGGCGTACGGGTGGGAGGATGCCGACTGGTGCATCCGGCTGCGCGACGTCGGCGGTGAGATCGTCCTCTATCCCAAGGTGAGCGTGATCCACTCCTACCGGCGGCTGACGCGGCGCGCACCCGTCTCGCGCGCGGCGGTGAAGCAGCTGCGCTGCCACGTGCACTTCCAGCGCAAGTACGCACGGCGGCGGCGCGAGCTGATCCGGCTGCAACGGGAGCTCGACGACAGGAGGCTCGAGCCATGAGCGCGGCCCGCGTGGCCGTGCTGATGCCGTGCTACGAGGAGGGCGAGCTGATGCTCGAGTCGGTGCGCTCGGTGCGGGAGCGAGAGCCCGTCGAGATCGTGCTCGTGGACGACGGGTCCAAGGGTGAGCAGACCCTGGTCCTGCTCGACCGCCTCGAGGCCCAAGGCGTGCGCGTCCTGCGTCAGCCCGCGAATGCCGGCCCGGCCGCCGCCCGGACGGCCGGGCTCCGCGCGACGGCGACGCCGTACGTCTTCTCGCTCGACGCGGACGACCTGCTAGAGCCGGGGATGCTGGCCCGGCTGGCCGACCTGCTCGACGCCCATCCCGAGGCAGGCGTGGCGTACGGCGATCACGTCGAGTTCGGAGCGGGGAAAGAGGTCCACCGGGCGTCGCCGCCTGCGATCGACCCGTTTCGCTTGCTCTACGTGTTCGAGTATCCGCCGGCGGCCCTCTTTCGCCGCCATGTCCTGGAGGCGATCGGGGGCTGGCAGCCGCAGGGCGCGCGGCTGCCAGCCTACGAGGACTGGCACGTGTGGATGAGCCTCGCCGAACGCGGTGTCGGGGGCGTCTACGTCGGCCCCGGCGTCGTCACCTACCGGCGGCGGCTGCACGGCAACCGCCTGCTCGCACGAGCCCGCAAGCAGCACCCGCGCCTCTACCGGAGGCTGCGACGCGCTCATCCGGAGCTGTTCGGCAGGCGGCGCGAGCTGCGCCGCGCCTCCAACCTCCCGCCGCGGCGCAAGCTCCTCTACCCGATCGTCTACGGCGGCCGGCCGAAGTTCTCGTGGGAGCCGCGGCTGCGTCTCTGGCTCGAGCGCCGCGGGGTCAGGATCTCGGGCGGATGAGCCTCCCGCGCGTGTCGTACGTCGTTCCGGCCTATCGGCCGCGGCCGGACTGGCTACGGCAGGCCGTCGTCTCGATGCTCGCGCAGGGAGGGAGCGAGGCGGAGGTGGTCGTGGTGGACGACGGCTCGCCCGATCCCGTTGCCGCGCCCGTCCAGGACGAGCGTGTGCAGGTGATCCGCGTTCCGCACGGTGGCGTCTCGCGTGCGCGCGAAGCGGGGGTCGCGGCCTCGACCGCGCCGCACGTCCGCTTCTTCGACGCGGACGACGTGGTTCCGCCAGGATCGACTGCTCGTCTCCTCGCGCATCTCGGCGGCCGTGAGGACGTGATCGCCTACGGCGCGTCCTTGAACTGCGACGAGCAGCTCCGGCCGATCTGGGCGATGCGGACGACGATCCAGGGCGATGTGCGGCGCGCGTGCCTCGTCGGGGCGTTCCCGGTGCGTCCCGGAAGCCTGCTCTATCCACGGGGCGTGCTCGAGCACACCGGCGCCTGGAACCCTCACCTGACGGTGTCGGAGGACTGGGAGTACTTCTTGCGCGCGCTCGATCACGCGACCGTTCGCGGTGACGGCGCGGTCGTTCATTGGTACCGGCGCCACGGAGCGTCGGCGACCGGAGACGAGGAGGCGGGCCGTCGTGGTGCGCGAGCCGTGGTCGACGGCTACTTCGAGCGCCACCCCGAGCAGCGCGGAACCTCGCTCGAGCGCCGAGCGCATGCAAGGCTCGACGCCACCGCAGCGCGCGTTCTGGCGACTCGCGGGCGTTTCCGCGAAGCAGCGGCGTCCGGGCTCGCCGCTCTGCGCGCGGACCCGGTGGCGTTGCTCCAAGAGGCGCTGCAGACACCGCCGGCGATCGTCGGCCGCGTTCGGCACCGCGTGCGTCCGGCCTCGCCGCTCGAGCCTCCGTGGTGAGCATGCTCGAGCGGCTCGTCCGGGCCGGCCCGAGGGCGGCGTTGCGCCGACTCACGACCGTGGTCGGCCTCGGCGACCCCGGAGCGCGCTACGTCGTCCGGCGGGTGCCGGGCGTGAAGCCGCGGAAGGTCGTCGCGCTCAGCTTCGACGACGGGCCGGCGGAGCACACGCCCGAGATCCTCGACCTGCTGGCTCGCCACCGGGCGCGCGCGACCTTCTTCGTGATCGGAGAGCACCTCGAGGGCCGCGAGCAGATCGTGCAACGCACAGTCGCCGACGGCCACGAGCTCGGCAACCACCTCTGGAGCCACCCGGTCGCGCAGCAGCTCTCAGACGACGAGCTCCGCAGCGAGATCGCCCAGACGAACGTCGCGATCGAGGCCGTCGGCGGCCCGGTTCCGACCTTGTTGCGGACGCCGTTCTTCAACGACGCCGAGCGCGCGGTGCGCCTCGCGCGCGAGCTTGGCCTCCCCTGGGCCGCACATGGAATCGTCGGCTACGACTGGGAGGAGAGGCAACCTGACCGGATCGTGGGCGCGCTGCTGCGCCGGGTGAAGCCCGGCGAGATCATGGTCCTCCACGACGGAGTCGGCCGTGGCTCGTCCGGCCACGACGACAGGACCGTGACCGTGCGGGCCGTCGAGCTGCTGCTCCCGGAGCTCGACGCGCGCGGCTACGAGGTTGTGACGGTCTCGGAGCTCCTGGCCGCGTCGCCGTAGGCCCGTCAGCGGGCCTGCCGGAGCGCCGCCGCGATCACCTCGTCGTCGGGATAGAGGCGCGCCGCGCGCTCGAGCGCGACCCGGGCCTCCTGGCGGCGCCCGGCGGACAGGAGCGCCTGCCCGAGCAGGAAGTTGATCCGAACTGAGCGCGGCTCCTGCTCGTAGGCCCGCTGGAGCGCGGCGATCGACTGCTCGCGCGTCGGTGCGAGCGCCGCCTCGATCAGGTACGGCTCCGTCGAGAGCGGGTCCAGCGCCTGGGCGTAGCGAAGGTCGCTGGCGGCGGTGGGTTGGCCCCGGACGAGGGCGCGGTCGACGTAGCGCGCGGCCAGCCAGACCGGTGCGAAAGCGAGCAGCGCGACCAGCACGCAGGCGCCGGCGGTGGCGAGGCCGGCGCGGCGCGGGAGCCTGCGCTTGCTCTCGGCGCCGGCGATCCCGACCAGCGTGAAGAACGCGATCCCACAGGCCGGGAACGTCCAGGTCCAGTCCCCCGCCGCATGGACGAGCCAGTAGCCGGCCGCTCCGATCACAGCGGTTCCGGGAACAGTGCCGCGATTGCGCAGCGCGGGGAGGAGCGCCGCGCCGAGCGCCGTCACGAGGAGCACGAAGCCCACTAGGCCGGTCTCGGCCAGCACCTCGAGCGGTAGCGAGTGCGTCCGTGCGGGCGTCTCGCCGCTCTTCCCCTCGCGCAGGTACGCGGTCCCGAACGAGCGCGAGCCGGCGCCCAGGACGGGGTGCGCCTTGAACTCGTTTACCGCGACGCGCCAGAAGTCGTACCGATTCGAGCCCGGGTTGAGGAAGTGCGTCTCGCCCTCGTCCCGGTCAGGCTCGCGCTTGAACTCGGCCCAGCGATCCGAGAAGAAGCCGCCCGGATCCTCGACCCGGGTGACGAACAGCGCGCCCGCGACGAGAACAAGCGCAATCGCGCCGGCGCCTGCCGCCACCGGAAGCACGCGCTGCACCCTTCCCGGCAGGTCGAGGCGCCGGTCGACGAGTGCGTAGAGGAGCCCGACGGCCAGCGCCGCGAGGCCGGCCAGAAGGACCGTCTCCCCGGCGTGGCGGATCGAGTCCACGTACCCGCTCTCGGACCCGAGCCGCGCGTTGAACGGCGCCGTGAGCGCGTCGAAGCCGATCGCGACCGGGGTGAGGACGATTGCGAGGGGGACCAGCAGCCGTAGTCGCGAGGGCGATAGTCCGAGCACGAACACGGCGGAGAAGGCGAGCGCGATCGCGCCGCCGCGGCTTTGCGTCAGCAGGGCCCCCGCCAGCATCGCGCTGGCGAGCCCGAGGCAGAGGGCGCGCAGCGGCAACGGCGTCCAGCGCCGCGCACCGAGCACGAGGGCGGGCCAGAAGCCGATCAGCATCGTCGCCGCCTCGGCGTTCACGTACGTGACGGGGAAGTAGAGGCGGCCGGCGCCGCGATAGGCCTCGATCTGGTTGGAGCCGTACCGGAGCGTCAGCGCCGTCGCGACCGTGAGGACGCCCAGGCCCGCGACCAGCACGCCGAGGGCGACCATCCGGGATCGCGCTCTCTTGAGCGTGAGCAGCGGCAGGGCGAGCGCAATCGCATAGAGGGCGGTGAGGAGCGCCTCGTCGCGCGCCAGCGCGGGTACCGGCGACCAGGCCACGGAGAGCGCCGCCAGCGCGGCGAGCAGGCCGAGCCCGGCGATCGCGACGAGACCCGTCCGAGAGGGGCGTCGCAGGAACCCCGCCGCCGCCAGGGAGGCGAGCAGGAGCGCCAGCAAGATCGCGTAACCCAGCCAGTGGCGTGCGGCGATGCTGCCATGCTCGCGCCAGGCCAACAAGAGGACGGCTGCGACGCCGACCGCCGTCGGGAGCACCTCGACAGCTGTCCGGGCGGCCTTGTTCTCCCCCCATCGCCGCCCTGCGTGCGATGGGGGCGCATCTAATTTGTGAGTTTCATCGTTGTGGTTGGGCACGGGTAAACTGGGAAACGTGAAAGGACACAAGCAATGCCTCGGACACGAATCATTACGGGCACGATCACTTTGATGGCGGCAGGTGCGCTCGCGGCGCCCTCCTTCGGGGCAACCCCGAGGGAGATCGCAGCAGACCTCGCTGACGGGCGCCTCGACGGCGCCTACACGCAGCAGGAGCTGGAGAGCTACCTCAAGGACGCCACCGTCCAGGGCTACCAGCCCCCGGTGACGCCGACGGTCACGCCGACCTCGACGCCGGCGGTCACGCCGACCGAGACGCCGGCGGCTCCCGCATCGGGTGTCGCAGGGGTCGCGACGCCTCCGGGCCAGGCTGCGAAGCCGGCCAGCCCTGCGACCACGGCTTCTCAGCCGGCGGGCGTGGCGGCTGAGCAGAAGACGCTCCAGCAGCCGCTGACGCAGACGGCCGAGGTCAGCTCGCTGCCCTTCACCGGCCTCGACCTGGCACTGCTCGTCTTCGGCGGCTTCCTGCTCCTCCTGCTGGGCTTCGGCGCGCGGCGCCTGGGCCGGCAGCGGGCGTAGGCCCGCAGCGACAAACTTGCCCGGCGCAATGCCCGCGTCCCTGACACCGGTTGCCCCGACAGTGGAGCACCTGCACCCCAGCCTCGCGCTTCGCGCGAGGCTGGGTGCCATCAGCATCTCCTGGGGTCGGGCGGCCTTCCTGCTCGACCTCGGCATGGTCGCCCTCGCGCTCGCCGCGACCGAGCTCGGTGCCCGGGCCGGCGGCTCCGCGTCTCCCTCCACCCTCGCAACGCTCACGTTCATCGCGCTCACCGTCGGCCTCTACCAGGCTCGCGGCCTGTACGCGCCTCGGCTCGTCCCGGACACGCTCGAGGACGCCAAGACCGTCGCGGTTCAGACGTCATTCGCGGCGATGGTCGCCCTCGCCCTCCTCCTCGTCATCAACCTGGGCGCACCCGAGGACATCGCCGCCGGAGGAGTGATCCGGCTGTGGGGCTTCACGACCGTTTATGTGATCGCTGGCAGAATCGCGCTCGCGTGGTCGCAGACGCAGGCGCGCCGCTCGGGCGACGCCGTCAGCCCGACGCTGATCGTCGGCAGAAGCGACGTCGCGCGCCTCGCCGCCAGGCGCCTCGTCGAGCGCCCCCAGCTCGGGTTGCTGCCCGTCGGCTACGTCGCCCCCGGCGCCGAGCCGTCCAGGTACGTCGACGACGAGCTGCCCATCCCGGTGGTTGGCTGCACCGCCGACCTCGCCCGGCTCGCCCAGCAGTACGACGTCACCCAGGTGATCGTCACGGCCTCGGGCGCCTCGGGCGACGAGAGCCTCGTCAGCGTGATCGAGCAGTGCGAGCGGCTCGGCATCGCGGTCGCCTATGTGCCGGCGGTGCACGAGCGGATCGGCAAGAACCTGCGCGTCGAGCACATCGGCGCGCTGCCGCTGATCACCGCGTTCGCGACCGACCCGAAGGGCTGGCAGTTCACGGTCAAGTACACGATCGACCGGATCGTCGCGACAGTGCTGGTGCTGCTGGCGCTGCCGGTCCTGATCGCCTGCGCGCTCGCCGTGTACTTCTCGATGGGGCGGCCGATCTTCTTCCGGCAGCCCCGCGTGGGAGTCGACGGCCACGAGTTCGGGATGCTCAAGTTCCGCAGCATGCGCGGCGCGCCGACGTCGGGCGGCGAGGCCGACGCCGCCTGGATGGCCGCGCAGCTCGGCGGGGCCGAGGCCGCCGCGAACGTGGTCGTTGAGAACCGGCGCACGCCGGTCGGGAACATCCTCCGCCGCACCTCCCTGGACGAGCTGCCCCAGCTTCTGAACGTCGTGCTCGGGGACATGTCGCTCGTCGGCCCCCGGCCCGAGCGCACGTCGTACGTGCGCGAGTTCGAGGGATCGATCGCTCGCTACGGAGAGCGCCATCGCGTCCGGTCGGGGATCACCGGCTGGGCACAGGTGCACGGGCTGCGCGGCAACACCTCTCTGGCGGACCGGGCCGAGTGGGACAACTGGTACATCGAGAACTTCTCGCTCGGGCTCGACCTGAAGATCGTCGCGCTGACGATCGTCGCGGTGTTCCGGTACGCACGCCAGGGGGAGTAGCCCCGGGGCGGCACGGGTACCCTTGCCTCGTCGGATACGATGAGGGCATACCTTCGACTCGGAGGGTGGGTGAGCCTTCCTCCGGAGCCGAGTTGGAAGGAGGGTCGGGGTTGTTCGAGCGATTCACAGAACGGGCTCGCCAGGTGGTCGTCCTAGCGCAGGACGAGGCCCGTGCCCTCAAGCACAACTACATCGGCACTGAGCACATCCTGCTCGGCCTGCTCCGCGAGGAGGAGGGCCTGGCGGCGCGTGTGCTCGAGTCGCTCGACATCACGGTCGAGGAGGTGCGCGCGCAGGTGGCGCGTATCGTCGGCCAGGGCGACGAGGTCACCACCGGCCAGATCCCGTTCACGCCGCGCGCGAAGAAGGTCCTGGAGCTCGCGCTGCGCGAGGCGCTCTCGCTCGGCCACAACTACATCGGCACCGAGCACATCCTGCTCGGGCTCGTGCGCGAGAACGAGGGCGTCGCTGCGCGTATCCTGCTCGACTTCGACGCCGACGCCGAGAAGATCCGCAACGAGATCATTCGCATGCTCTCCGGTCCGGGCCGGCGCCAGCAGGGCTCAGGCGGAGGCTCGGGCGAGAAGGCGAAAAGCTCGAAGCTGCTCGACCAGTTCGGGCGCAACCTGACGAAGGCTGCGACCGAGGGCAAGCTCGACCCTGTCGTCGGGCGCGCGACCGAGATCGAGCGCGTGATGCAGATCCTCTCGCGCCGCCAGAAGAACAACCCAGTCCTGATCGGCGAGCCGGGCGTCGGCAAGACCGCCGTCGTCGAGGGCCTCGCTACCCGCATCTCCACAAACCAGGTGCCTGAGCTGCTGAAGAACAAGCAGATCTACACGCTCGACCTGGCCGCGCTCGTGGCGGGCTCGAAGTACCGCGGCGAGTTCGAGGAGCGGCTGAAGAAGGTGATGAAGGAGATCATGCAGCGGGGCGACATCATCCTCTTCATCGACGAGCTGCATAACCTCGTCGGCGCCGGCGCGGCCGAGGGCGCGATCGACGCGGCTTCGATCTTGAAGCCAGCGCTTGCACGCGGCGAGCTGCAGACGATCGGAGCGACGACTCTCGACGAGTACCGCAAGTACCTGGAACGAGATGCCGCGCTCGAGCGCCGCTTTCAGCAGGTGCGGGTGGACGAGCCGTCGATCGACGAGACCGTCCAGATCCTCCGCGGCCTCCGCGACCGCTACGAGGCGCATCACCGCTGCCAGATCTCCGATGACGCCCTGCGTGCCGCCGCGGTGCTCGCCGACCGCTACATCCAGGACCGCCAGCTCCCGGACAAGGCGATCGACCTGATCGACGAGGCCGGCTCGCGGCTGCGGATCAAGACGATGACCGCGCCGCCGCGCTACCGCGAGCTCGAGGACGAGATCGAGCGGGTTCGCACGGACAAGGAGAACGCGATCGAGGCCCAGGAGTTCGAGAAGGCCGCCTCGCTGCGCGACAAGGAGCGCAAGCTGACGCAGAAGAAGAAGGAGCTCGAGGAGAACTGGCGCACCGAGGAGTCCGAGGAGCAGCCGGTCGTGGGCGAGGACGAGATCGCCGACATCGTCTCGATGTGGACGGGGATCCCGGTCTTCAAGCTCACCGAGGCCGAGTCCCAGAAGCTGATCCGGATGGAGGAGGAACTGCACAAGCGCGTCGTCGGCCAGCACCAGGCGATCGTCGCGGCCTCCAAAGCGATCCGTCGCGCCCGCGCGGGGATTAAGGATCCGAAGCGCCCGACCGGCTCGTTCATCTTCCTTGGCCCTTCCGGCGTCGGCAAGACCGAGCTCGCACGCACGCTCGCGGAGTTCCTCTTCGGCGACGAGGACGCGCTGATCCAGGTGGACATGTCCGAGTTCATGGAGAAGCACTCCGTGTCGCGGCTGGTCGGCTCTCCGCCCGGTTACGTCGGCTACGACGAGGGCGGCCAGCTCACCGAGGCCGTGCGGCGGAAGCCGTACTCGGTGCTTTTGCTCGACGAGATCGAGAAGGCTCACCCCGACGTCTTCAACATCCTCCTGCAGATTCTGGAAGAGGGAAAGCTGACCGACTCGCAGGGTCGCAAGGTCGACTTCCGGAACGCGATCGTGATCATGACCTCGAACATCGGCGCCGGCCAGATCGCGAAGAACCAGACGCTCGGCTTCTCGATCGGCGACGAGCACGGGCTCACCTACGAGGAGATGAAGGGCCGCGTGACGGGCGAGCTGAAGAAGGTCTTCCGGCCCGAGCTCCTGAACCGGATCGACGAGATCATCGTTTTCCACAAGCTCGAGAAGTCGGAGATCCTGACGATCGTCGACCTTCAGTTGAAGCGGCTGCGCGAGCAGATGGCGATCTACGAGGTGACGATCGAGCTCACCGACGCAGCCAAGGACGTCCTTGTCGAGCAGGGCTTCGACCCGGCGATGGGGGCGCGGCCGTTGCGCCGCGCGATCCAGCGCTTCATCGAGGATCCGCTCGCCGACTTCGTCCTCGGCCGCAGTCTCAGCCCCGGGGCGACGATCATGGTCGACCGGAAGGAAGAGATCACGGGCGAGGAGGGCGAGTCCCTTGTCGACATCAGGATCGTCGAGGGCGAGCCGCGGGCCGAGAAGGTCACGGTCCCGCCCGAAGAGCCCGCTGAGCCCGAAGAGGCTCCGGCCGAAGCAGAGGAGTGAGTTGGAGAGGCCACCGTGAGGCGGCCTCTTTCGTTCATGAACGGAATGGACGCGATCTCGTTGCGCGAGCGTGACATCCTCGTCCGCCACGGCGGCTAGCCTCGACCAATGGCCAAGGCCGCTGTCAACTTCGCCTGCACCGAGTGCGGGTACTCCGCCGGCCGCTGGTTCGGCAAGTGCCCCGGCTGCAACGCCTTCGGCTCTCTGGTCGAGGAGGCGCCGGCCTCCGCGGCCAAGGCGGCCGCAGCGAAACCGGTCTTGCGCCTCGTCGACGTCGACGCGGAGGAGGCCGCCCGGATCTCGACCGGGGTACCTGAGCTCGACCGCGTGCTCGGCGGCGGGCTCGTGCCCGCGTCGCTGGTGCTCGTCGGCGGCGAGCCGGGCGTCGGCAAGTCGACGCTCCTCCTGAGTGCGCTCGGTGCCGTCTCCACCGCCGGCAGGCGCGCGCTGCTCGTCACGGGCGAGGAGTCGACGGCGCAGGTGAAGCTTCGCGCGGCCCGCCTCGGGGGCACCGAGAAGGTCGAGATCCTCGCCGAGACCGAGCTCGACGCCGTCTGTGCGACGCTCGAGCGCGAGCGCCCGGACGTGTGCGTGATCGACTCGATCCAGACGCTGTACTCGGCCGACATGGCGTCTGCGCCCGGTTCTGTCGGCCAGGTGCGCGAGGCGGCCGGACGCCTGCTCCGCGTCGCCAAGGAGAGCGGGATCGCGACGATCCTCGTCGGCCACGTGACCAAGGACGGCGCCGTCGCCGGGCCGCGCGTGCTCGAGCACCTCGTCGACTGCGTGCTCCAGTTCGAGGGCGACCGCTACCACGCCCACCGCATCCTCCGGGCGACCAAGAACCGTTTCGGCTCGACGAACGAGATCGGCGTCTTCGAGATGACAGCGCTGGGGCTCGTCGGCGTCCCCGACATCTCCGAGCTCTTCGGTAAGACGATCCCGGGCGAGATCGGCGCGGCGATCGCCTGCGCGCTGGAGGGGACACGGCCGATCCTGCTCGAGATCCAGTCGCTCGTCGCGCCCACGGACTTGGCGATGCCGCGGCGCGTCGGCACCGGCGTCGACCCCAAGCGGCTGGCGATGATCGTCGCCGTCCTGTCGCGGCATGCGGGCGTCGCGCTCGGCTCCGCCGACGTGTTCGTCAACGTCGCAGGCGGTCTCCGCATCGACGAGCCCGGGGCCGACCTCGCGATCGCGCTCGCCATTGCCTCTGCGGCGCGGAACGCTCCCGTCCGCGAGGGCCTCGCCGCCTTCGGCGAGATCGGCCTCACGGGCCGTCTCCGGCCGGCCGCGCAGTCGGAGCGTCGTCTCGAGGAATGCGAGAAGCTCGGGGTGCTCGCGGTCGTCGCTCCGGAAGGGACACGGAGCCGCTCGAAGATTCGTGTTTCCGAGTCGGGCACGCTCGCGGACGCGCTCCGCGCCGCGCTCGAAGTGCGCGAAGAAAATCCCCGCAAATCGGCCTAATCCTCGAAAAAGTAACGTTTTCCAGGGGTTTCCGCTATACTTGGTAGTCGTATGCCGGTGGGCTCCCGAGCTCGCCGGCTTCTTCACTGAGTAGACGATTCCTAAGGGGAGGCTGGCTTGTTCGACGTTGGCGACAAGGTGGTGTATCCGCACCACGGGGCAGGCGTGGTCGTGAAGAAGGAGAAGCGCGATGTCCTCGGACAGACGCGCGAGTACCTGACGATCCAGATCCTGCACAACGACATGACCGTGAACGTGCCCGTCGAGAACGCGGAGCAGGTGGGCCTGCGTACCGTGATCGACGAGGATCTCGTCAACACTGTCGTCAAGGCTCTGACCGCGGGCGAGTCGGAGATGCCGAAGAACTGGAACCGCCGGTTCAAGCACAACCGCGACAAGATGAAGACCGGCGATATCTTCGAGTTGGCCGAGGTCGTCAAGAACCTCAACCTGCGCGACCACGAGAAGGGCCTCTCGACGGGCGAGAAGCAGATGTTCGTGAAGGCGAAGAAGATCCTCGCCTCCGAGCTGATGTACGCCAAGGCCGTCGACGAGGACGAGGCTGCCGAATGGCTTGACGGAGTGCTCGCCGGCACGAACGGTGAGAAGCCGAAGAAGAAGACTAAGGCGAAGGCCGCCGCCGCTACGGCGTAGCGCCGCGGGGCTCGCAACATGAGCGTCTGGGCTCTCCTCGTCGCTGCGGGGGCGGGAGAGCGGCTTGGTGGAGACGGAATTGCCGGGGAGCGGCCCAAGGCGTTCGTCCGCCTCGGGGAGCTCCCGCTGCTCGCCGAGTCGCTGCGGCGCCTCGACGAGTCGGAGTGGGTGGACGCGATCGTGGTCGCCGTCCCCGCCGAATGGGAAGAGCCGGCGATCCTGCTCGCCGAGGAGCTCTCCGCGACGAAGGTCGTTGCCGCCGTAACGGGCGCCGCCACGCGCGCCGAGTCGGTCAGGGCCGCCCTCGCCGAGGTCCCCGACGAGGCTATCGTCGTGCTCGTTCACGATGCTGCGCGCCCGCTGATCACCGACGAGATCCTTGAGCGCGTCTTGGCGCCGCTCTCGGAGGGCTACGACGGCGCCGTCCCCGGGCTCCCGGTCGCGGACACGCTCAAGCGAGTCGACGACGACGGCGTCGTCACCGGCACGGTGCCGCGCGACGGGCTCTTCACGGTGCAGACGCCACAGGCGTTTGTGCTCGCGAAGCTGCGGCAGGCATATGCGGGCGACCTCTCAGGCGCAACGGACTGTTCCTCGCTCGTCGAGGCGATCGGCGGGCGCGTGAAGGTGGTCGAGGGCGATCCCCGGCTGCTCAAGGTGACGACGAGGGACGACTTGGAGCTCGTCGCGTCATGGCTCTGAAGGCCGTGGTGTTCGACGTGGGCGAGACGCTGATCGACGAGACGCGCATGTGGGAGCGCGCCGCCGATGTCGCGGGTGTGCCGCGGTTCACGCTCATGGGAGTGCTCGGTGGGCTCGCGGCGCGCGGCGAGCATCACAACCGTGCCTGGGAGATCCTCGGCGTTCCACAGCCGGCTTCGACGTGGGAGCCGGAGGACTTCTACCCCGACGCCCTTCCGTGCCTCAGGAGTCTTCGCCAGAGGGGCTTCCTGGTCGGTGCCGCAGGCAACGTGCCGGCCGGTTACGAGCAGCCGCTTCGGGAGCACGTCGACCTGCTGGGCTCGTCGGGGCTCTGGGGCATCGAGAAGCCGGCGCCCGAATTCTTCGAGCGCATCGTCGCCGAGAGCGGCCGCGCCGTCGACGAGGTCGCTTACGTCGGAGACCGTGTCGACAACGACATCCGGCCGGCGATCGACGCGGGCATGCTCGCGGTTCACATCCGTCGCGGTCCGTGGGGTCTGCTGCACGAGGCGCCCCCAGGCGTCCGCAGCATCCGCTCGCTGGCCGAACTCCCGGAGGCGCTGGGTGCCTGAGCTCAGAATCGGTCTGGGCGTAGACGCGCACGCGCTCGAGGTTGGCGTCCCGCTCGTGCTTGGCGGCGTCGCGATCGAGCATCCGAGCGGCCTTGCCGGTCACTCCGACGGCGACGTGATCGCGCACGCGCTCACCGACGCCCTGCTTGGCGCCGCGGGGCTCGGGGACATCGGCTCGCTCTTTCCCTCGAGCGATGAGCGATGGCGGGGAGCGGACTCGCTCGACCTACTCCGCGATGCCTACGCCCAGGTGCGAGGGGCGGGCTACGAGCTCGTCAACGCCGACTGCGTCCTGATCGGCGAGGCGCCGAAGATCGCGCCGCACCGGGAGGAAATGCGACGACGGCTCGCAGCGGCGCTCGGGGTGGAGGCGGAGCGAGTGAACGTGCGAGCGACGACGACCGACCGGCTTGGCTTCACCGGCCGCGGCGACGGGCTCGCCGCCGAGGCGGTGGCGCTACTCCGGGAGCGCGACGACGTCGGCCCGTAGCGAGACGAGGCCGTCCGAGGCGAGCGATGCCACCGCCTCCGCGTCGAGGTCTGCCAGGAAGCGGTCGCCTGCGGAAACGAGCCGTAGCGTGCGCGCTCGCCGCTGCCGGAACGAGCCCTCG
>JBKJSM010000114.1:0-4311 GCA_046594445.1 Gaiellaceae bacterium
GCGCTCCCGGCGGTCGGGACAAGCCCGAGACCGAGCCAGAGCGCGAGTGTCGATCGGACGTGACCGGCCATGACGGACCGGGCGCGCTCCGGACGGCGGGCGCGCAGCTGGCGCACGAGGTTGGCGTGCTCGCGGTCTGCGAGGGCGACGGCGTTCTGAGGGACGGGGACGAGCTGTGAGATGCGGTACGTCTCGGCCCGCAGGGCGGCGATCTGCTGAACGAGCCGTTGCGAGCCCGAGGCGTCGGCAATGATCAGGTGCAGAAGCGTGTCTCGCTCGCTCCAATCCCGGAACTCCGACACGTGCTTCATCTCCGCTGCGAGCGCGCCGAGGTGCTCGAGTTGCGCGGCCGTCGCGCGCTCGGCGGCGAGAGCCGCCGCGCCGCCCTCGACCACGACCCGGACGTCGGCGAGCTCGCGGAGCTCGGCCTCGCTGGGCATCTCGTCCAGGTCCGACTGCTCGCGGATCGCGGCTCCAACCGCGACCAGGGTGCCGCCGCCACGGCCGCGCTGCGTCTCGAGCAGGCCCGCCTCGCGCAGCATTGCGAGCGCGTTGCGGAGCGTCACCGGCGAGATCCCAAGGGCGCCGGCAAGCTCCGTCTCGCGTGGCAACCGGTCGCCCGGGCGCAGGAGCCCCATCCCAATCGCCTGGCCGAGGCGCGCGACCGCCCCGGCGACGGCGCTCCCCTGCCGCAGGGGTGTGAAGACCGTCTGCTCGACGAGCCGGTGGACGACCGCGTCCGTGGCCGCCGCGTGCGCGCTAGCCATTGCCGACCGCGGGGACCTCTTCGAGGACGTCCTCGATCATCTCCTCGAGCTCGAAGCTCGAGTGGGCTTCCCCGATGTGCCGCTGCGCGCCTTCGATCGCGGACGCGACATCGGGGGCGACCAGCTCGAAGTCGCAGCCCGCCTCCACGCACGTCCAGCGCTTGGCGGTCGCCGTCATCGCCTACCCGGCCTCGACGCCGACGACGAAGTCGATCGACGGGTCGAGGATCTGCTCGACGAGCGTCTCGTCGGGCGTTACCCCCATCTCCCGGCACCGGTTTCGGTAGTGGCGCACCTTCATCACCTGGTACTTGTTCAGATCGAGCCCGGGCACGGCCTTCTGGTACTCCACGAGCCCGACGATGTTCCCGCGGTAGGCGTCGAAGACCTTGTGTACCTCTTCCTCGTAGGAAGGATCCTTCTCGATCAGGATCTTGCAGGCATGGGTGCCGAAGGTGATGTGGCGCCCCTCGTCCATGAGGATGAGCTTGAAGCCCTGTTTCAGCGTCGGGAAGGCATTCCAGCCGTCGGTCGTGTCGATCACGATCTCGTACGAGGGCATCGTCAGCACGCCCTCGACGAAGGAGTTGTATGCCGCCGAGAACGCCACGAAGGCCCGCTCGATCTCGGCCTCGGTCCCGCTCATCGTCGCGTCCATCAGCCGCCCGCCGTAGTACGGCAGCGCCTCGTGGAGGACGTCCCGCACCTCGAAGCGCCCGCTGGGGTCGATCGTCGCTCCGCGGACGAGGAAGTGCTGCGCCACCTCCTCGGGCTCGAGCACCCCGACGACGCGCTCGTGCCAGCGCATGAAGAACTCGGCGTGCTTCGCCTCTTCCATCAGGAAGGTCGAGAGGTAGACGATCCAGTCGAACCGGTTCAGCGCGTGCGAGGCGGCGATCATCGGGACGAGCTCGTCCGTCACGTTCTGCTCCCCGGCGAGGAAGCGGACGGTCACCCCGAGCAGTCCCCGTCTCTGCTCGTCGTCGATTCGCTCCCAGTCCTTCGCATCCTGCGTGAAATCGAGATCCTCGACGCTCCAGACCTTTCGAATCGCCTTCTCGTACTTCCGGTAGATCGGGCCTTCGATCATCTCCCGCGTGTAGCGAAACTTCCGCACCACGTTCGGATCGAGAGGGTGGCTCGCTGTCGCCGACATGAGTGTTCTCCTCTGGCTGGGACCGGGGGGCGACTATAAACGATAGTGCTGTTGTTTTCAGTCGAGCCGCGTGACCAGCTACGCATTCCGTAGGAGGTGCCAACGCGGCTGCCCCTTTGTCTCGCCGACGCGCGTGAACCGAGAAGGTCAGCATGCGGCCACTCGGCCGGCAGGGTGACACCAAGCAAGTTCATCACCCGCCCAGGCGCAGCACATTCCGGCGGATCTTCCCTGACGTCGTCAGCGGCAGCTCTGCGACGAACTCGATCTCGCGTGGGACTTCGTAGGCGGCCAGGCGCTCTCGGACCAGGGCTTTGAGCTCGGCGGCCAGCGCTTCCGACGGTGAGGTCGCGACGATGAACGCCTTGACCGCCTCTCCCCTCACCTCGTCCGGGATGCCGATGACGGCGGCCAGGGCAACCTGCGGGTGGCGGATCAGGCAGTCCTCGATCTCGCCCGGGCCGATTCTGTGGCCGGCGCTCGAGATCAGGTCGTCGGTGCGGCCGACGAAACGGAAATACCCCTCGTCGTCCACCTCGGCGAGGTCGCCCGTGTGCAGCCAGCCGTCTCGCACCTTCTCGGCCGTCGCCGCTTCGTTCCGCCAGTAGCCGAGGAAGCAGACCGGGTCGCCCTCGACGTGCACGGCGATCTCGCCGTCGATCAGGCTCAGCTCGTGCCCCGGGTACGCGCGCCCCATCGAGCCGGGCTTCGCCGGCCACGCCTTGGAGTTCCCGATCAGGAGGTTCGCCTCCGTCTGGCCGAAGAACTCGTTCAGCCTCGCGCCCAGCCGCTCGGAGCACCACGCGGCAGTCTCCTCGCCGACCATCTCGCCGCCGCTCGCGAGCGTGCGCAGCGAGACGTGCGGGCCGTCGTGGGCGGCCATCATCCGCAGCGCCGTCGCCGGCAGGAAGACGTTGCGAACGCCGAGCCGCGGGATCAGGTCGAAGGTCAGCTCCGGGTCGAACTTCGTCGTCTGGAACGCCAGCACCGGACGACCGTGGTAGAGGCCGGGCATGAGCACGTCGAAGAGGCCGCCCATCCAGGCCCAGTCGGCGGGCGACCAGATCAGGTCGTCCGGTTGCGGGAAGAAGTCGTGCGAGAGCTCGAAGCCCGGGAGGTGGCCGTGCAGGACGCGGTGCGCGAGGAGCGCGCCCTTCGGCGGCCCGGTCGTGCCCGAGGTGTAGACGATCAGCGCCGGCGCGTCGGCCGCGGTCGCAACCGGATCGAAGCGATCCGAGGCGGCCGCGAGCAGCGCGGGCAGCTCGCGGTCGACGTCGATCGTCTCGACGCCCTCGAGCTCGCGGTCGGCGAGCACCACCGCGGGCTCCGCGTCGTCGAGCCGCACAGCCATCGCGTCGGGGCCGAAGCGCGTCGAGAGCGGGACTGCGATCGCGCCGAGCTTGTAGACGGCGATGTGCGCGACCGCAGTCTCGGGTCGCTGCGGCAGCGCGATCCCGACGCGGTCTCCCACGCCGATCCCCTTCGCCCGGAGCGCGTTCGCGAGCTGGTTCGAGTCGTCCGAGAGCTCGCCGTACGTGACGCGCCGGGTGACCTCGCGCCCGTCAGTGACGACGATCGCGACCGCGTCGCGCGGGTGGCGCTCACAGACGTCGACGCCCAGGTTCACCTCCGCCGGCACCTGCCAACGGAAGCCGCCGTACAGCTCCTCGTAGCTCAGGCCCAGAGACGCTCCAGCAGGGCGAGGTACACCTTCGTCGCCCGCACGAGCTCCGGAACCTCGATCGACTCGACGTCCGCGTGCGCGCCGGTTCCCATCGGGCCGTGGTAGACAGTCGGGATTCCCGCGGCGTGGAAGACGGCGCCGTCGGCGACGACCTTGACGCCGTCGAGCGGCAGCTCCTCTCCGGTCACCTCGCTGTAGGCCTCGCGGAGCGCGACGACGAGCTTGTCTTCGGGATCGATCCGGTAGGCGCCGCGCACGAGGCGCAGGTCGAGGTCGATGGCGCAGCCGGACTCGGCCGCGATCGGGTCGAGCAGCGCGCGGAACTCCTCCTCCACCTGCTCGAGCGTGTTCCCGGGCGCCCAGCGGCGCGTGCCGACGAACCGGTGCTCGACCGGGTGGCGGTTGTAGAAGTCGCCTCCGTGCGACTCGCCGAAGAAGTACGTCTCGGCGCCGACCCACTCGTGCTCGACCGCGGCCAGCTCCTCGTTGCGCGCGCGAACAGCTTCGATCACCTTCGCGGCGACGAGGATCGGGTTCGGCGTCCCCTTGGGCGTCTGCAGCTCGTGCGTGACCATCCCCGGCCGGCGAATCGCGATCTCGAAGGTCGCGCAGCCGAGGTGGGCGACCGGCAGCGTCGGGCCGCCGAGCTCGCAGACGACGCCGAGATCCGCGGTGAAGCCGTGCTCCCCGAGCAGGTAGGTGAG
>JBKJSM010000038.1:0-6507 GCA_046594445.1 Gaiellaceae bacterium
GCGGGCGTTCCACATGCACGTTCCGGCCGGCGCCACCCCCAAGGACGGCCCGAGCGCGGGGATCACTATGGCGACGGCGCTCGCGTCGCTTCTCTCCGGCCGGCCGGTGAAGCACACCGGTCGGGATGACCGGCGAGGTGACGCTTCAGGGCCGTGTGCTCCCGATCGGCGGGCTCAAGCAGAAGGTGCTCGCGGCCCATGCCGCGGGGCTCACCCACGTGATCCTGCCGGAGCGCAACCGCCAGGACTTGGAAGATGTGCCTCAGCATGTGCGCGACGAGATGACGTTTCATCCCGTGATGTCGCTTGACGAGGTGCTCGAGCTGGCGCTCGAGCCGGCCGCGCAGCATCTCCATGCGGTGTAGGAGCTGCAAGCCCGTGCCCGAGGAGGTCCGCAAAGCCGCGGGCCTCCTCGAGCGTCGCTGGGTCGTCTCGGTGCTCTGGGCCTCCTACGAAGGGGCCGTGCGCTTCAACGAGTTCAAGCAGGCGGTCGGCGCCATTCCGCCGCGGACGCTCGCACAGCGACTGGTCGAGCTCGAAGAGGCCGGCGTGCTCGAGCGGCACGTGATCGACGCCCGCCCGCCGCGGGTCGAGTACCGGCTGACGGACACGGGGCGGCGGCTGAAGAACGTCGTCGACGCCGTCTCGTCGTTCGCGGCTAGGTGACCGTCCGAGCGACGGCGCGCCGCCACTCGCGTACGAGGCGCTCCGCCTCGTTCGCCTCCAGCTCCGGCTCGTAGCGCCGCTGCAGCCACCACGCGCGCTCGACGTCGTCGAGCGACCAGATCCCGGCGCCGACCCCCGCGAGCGCAGCGGCGCCCAGCGCCGTCGTCTCCGTTTCCGCCGGCACCTCGACCGGTACGCGTGCGACGTCCGCCTGGAACTGCATCAGGAAGCCGTTTGCGCTTGCGCCGCCGTCCGCGCGCAGGACGTCCAGCTCGATCCCCATCGCGTCGAGCACATCGCGCGTCTGGAAGGCGATCGCCTCGAGCGCCGCCCGCGCGAAGTGGGCGCGACCTGTCCCCTGCGTGATTCCCGCGATCAACCCGCGGGCGTCGGGATCCCAGTGCGGCGCGCCCAGTCCGGTCAGCGCCGGGACGAAGTAGACGCCGTCGTTTCCGTCGAGCATGCGTGCCAGGGTCTCCGACTCGCCGGCGTCCTCGATCAGCCCGAGCCCGTCGCGCAGCCACTGGATCGCCGCGCCGGCGACGAAGACGGCCCCTTCGAGCGCGTAGACGGGCGGCTCATTCCCAAGTCGCCAGGCGACCGTGCGGAGCGCGCCCTCCGGCGCCGGCTCGATCGTCGTCCCCGCGTTCACCAGCACGAAGCTGCCGGTGCCGTAGGTGGCCTTGGCCTGCCCGGACGAGAGGCACGCCTGGCCGAAGAGCGCCGCCTGCTGATCGCCCGCCAGGCCGGTGAGGGGCACACGGGCGCCGAGAAGCTCCGCCTCTGCGACCGGGCCGCTCGTCGAGACGAGCTGCGGCAGCAGCGAGCGCGGGATCCCGAACAACGCGAGCAGTTCGTCGTCCCACTCGAGCGAGTCGATCCCCAGCAGGAGCGTCCGCGAGGCGTTCGATACGTCCGTGACGTGCGTATCGCCTCCCGTCAGCTTCCAGACGAGCCACGAGTCGACGGTGCCGAAGGCGAGGTCGCCCGCCGCGCCCGTGTTTGCCAGCAGCCACTCGAGCTTCGTCGCCGAGAAGTAGGGATCGGGGAGAAGGCCCGTGCGCTCGCGGATCAGCGCGCGGGGCAGCTCGGTGCACCGCCGGGCCGTGCGTCGGTCTTGCCACACGATCGCGGGCGCGACCAGGTCGCCGGTGGCGCGGTTCCAGAGCAGCGTCGTCTCGCGCTGATTCGCCACCCCGATCGCGCGCAGCTCCCGCGGTGAGACGTCGGCGGCTGCGAGGGCGTCCTGCGCGGCGCCGAGCACGGTCTGCCAGATCTCCTCGCCGTCGTGCTCCACCAGACCCGGCTCCGGGTAGCTCTGCGTCAGACTGCGGTAGCCGCGGCCGACCGCCCGCAGGTCGTCGCCGACCACGAGGCAGGTCGTCCCGGTCGTGCCCTGATCGATCGCGAGCAGCACGCGACGACCCTATCGGGGCGGTGGCCGCGATACGTTCATCCACATGAGCGCTTGGGACGAGCTGACCGCGCGGGAGCTGGAAGTGCTGAGGCTGGTTGCTCGGGGGCTTTCGAATGCGGAGATCGCAATGGCGCTGGTCGTCAGCGAGACGACGGTGAAGACCCACGTCGCGCGCCTCCTGATGAAGCTCGAGCTCCGAGACCGGGTGCAGGCGGTCGTCTACGCCTACGAGACCGGGATCGTTCAGCCGGGCGTCGGCGAGTCGAGCACGACGACCCCGTCGTCGTCGCTGTAGAGGATCGCGCCGGGGCGGAAGGTCATGCCGCCGAAGACGAGCGGCACGCCCACCTCGCCGGTGCCCTCCTTGGTGCTGCGCCGGGGGTTCGATCCGAGCGCTCTGATTCCGACCTCCACGCCCGGGAGCGTCGCCACGTCGCGGACAGCTCCGTTGATGACGACGCCCGCCCAGCCGCTGTCTCGCGCGAGCGCTGCCACCTTGTCTCCGACCAGCGCGACTCGCACTGAGCCGCCACCGTCGACGACGAGCACGCGCCCCTCGCCGCGCTGGGCAAGCAGCTCCTTGAGCAGCAGGTTGTCCTCGTAGCAGCGAACCGTCGCGATCGGGCCCGAGAAGGCGCGAACGCCGCCGAACTGCCGCAACTCGACCTCGCAGACGGAAGCTTCAGCGCCGTGCTCGTCGAGGATGTCTGCGGTGGCACTCACCTGAGGCACCATTTCACTCCACCTGCTGCTCCGCGCCGCTTGTGTCGTCAGGTGGGTCTGGAGCGGCTCGCTGGATCGCAACGGCCGACGTGACGAGCATTGCGCCGAGCAGCCAGAAGACCGAGCTCGCACCCGAGGATCCCGCAACGACCCCGGCCGCCGCGGGTGTCGCCACCTGGCCGATCCGATTCCCCGTCAGCCGCACCGCGAGCGCGGTCGACCTGGCGTGCTCCGGGATGAGCTGGACGACGAGCGTCATCGAGAGCGGCTGCCCGAACCCGAGCCCGAAGCCGGCCGCGATGCTCAGCGCTGCGAGCACCCACACGTTGTGCGTGAAGGTCATGCCCGCCAGCGCAGCAGCAGCCGCCGCCGCGCCGATCGAGATCAAGCGGGTGCGGCCGACGCGGCGCACGGTTGCCCCGATGCCCACGCGGGCGGCGATCGAGGCGGCCGCCCGCAGCGCCAGCACGACCCCGATCGCGCGCGGGCCGATGTCGCTCTCGGCGCCGATCACCGGCATGTAGGCGGTGAAGACATCGGCAGCAGCGAGTACGGCGATGCTCGCAAAGATCCCGGCCGGGACGCCCCGGGTTCGCACGATCGCGCGGGCGCTGCCACGCCTGCTCGGCGCCCGCCCCGTCTCCGGGCCGCGGCTGAGCTCGGCCACGACGGCGAACGCTGTCGCGACGCCCAGGATCCCCGCGGCCACGAGCAGGCAGCGCGTCGTCGCCCCGACGGAAGGCGTGATGCTGTCGCCGAGGACGAGCCCCGCGATCAGCGGGCCGATGAGCTGGCCGAGCGAGACGCCGGCCGTGAGGAGCCCGAAGTGGTGGTCGTGCCGGTCGCTGTGGGACTCGCGGGCAACCGCGTCCTGCGAGCCCAGCGCCAGTGCGAGATGGCCGAGCCCGATGACGGCGCTGGAGCCGGCGATCGCGATCGTGGCGGTCGAATACGCGAGCAGGAGGCAGCCGAACGTCTGGACGAGGCAGCCGATCAGGAGCAGCGGCGCCCCACGGCGGTCCGACAGCTTCCCGAGCGGGATCGCAAGGAAGATCGGCAGCACCGCGAACGCGGCCGCCACGAGCCCGACGTCGCGCGCTCCCTCGCCGAGCGCGAGCAGGCGGTACGAGGTCGTCGGCCGGATCAGGTAGACCGCGGCCTGCGCGATGCCCATTGCGAGCAGGGCGAAGAGAACGCGGCGGTTCATTGCGCTACTCGGCGAGGAGCCGCTTGGCCTGCTCGTAGAACGGGATGTCTATGAACTCGCCGTCGACGGTGATCGCGCCCTGGCCCTCCGCGAGGGCGCGCTCGTACTCCTCGACCACACGCCGTGCCCGCGCCAGCTCCTGGGCGGTCGGGCTGAAGACCTCGTTGAGGATCGGCACCTGGCTCGGGTGCATGCAGGGCGCGCCCCGGAGCCCCATCGCCCGCGACTCCTCCGCCGACTTGCGGAACGCGTCCAGGTCGTCGTAGCCTGTGATCGAGGAGACGAGCCCGAGCGGCAGGATCCCGGCAGCGACAGCGGCGTTGACGACGAGGAAGCTCGCGATCGCGTTGCCCGCGCTCCCGGCCTCCATCCCGGTCGCGATCGTGTAGTCGCTCGAGCCCAGCCCGGCCGCGACGACGCGCGGATGCGCGGTCGTGATCTCCGCCACCTTCAGGAGCCCTTGCGCGCTCTCGATCCGGACGAAGAAGAGCGTGTGGCCGACCGGCAGCCCCCGCTCCTTCTCCACCTTCTCCGCGAGGTCGGCGAGGCCGATCACGTGCTCGGCCGAGTCGGACTTCGGCAGCACGAGGGCGCGCACATCGGGGCCGATCGCCGCGCCGACGTCCCGCTTCGCGAGCTCCCAGGGACGGTTGATGCGGACGAGGACGTCGGCGCCCGCCTGGCCGACGGCCTTCGCGGCCTGGGGCACGAGCCCGCGCGCCCGATCCTTCTCCGACGGCGCAATCGCGTCTTCCAGGTCGAGGATGATCGCGTCGGCGCCACGCTCGTGGGCCTTCGCGATGAAGCGCTCCGAGACTGCGGGCACGTAGAGGAGCGAACGCCAGCGGGGCCGGTAGGAAGCCATCAGATCACTCCTTCCTCCGTCAGCCGCACCAGCTCGTCGGCGTCGATCCCGAGCTCGCCGTAGAGCTCGGCGTTGTGCTCGCCGAGCGCCGGCGCGGGCAGTCGGATTGCGCCGGGCGTCTCGGACAGCCGCGGGACGACGTTCTGGAGCACGACGCCGTCGTCCTCCATCTCGACGATCGTCTCGCGCTCGCGGTAGTGCTCGTCGGCCATGGCGTCGACCATGTCCAGCACCGGGCCGATCGTGAGCCGGTGCTCGCGGGCGAGCGCGAGGATCTCCCCGCGCGTGAACCGCCGGAACTCGCCGGCGAGCACCTCGTTCAGGGCAGGCCGATTCGCGACGCGCACCTCGTGGTTCGCGAAGCGTGGATCCGCGAGCAGGTCGTCGCGGCCGATGGTGGCGAAGAAGCGCGCCGCGGTCTCATCGGTCGCCGCGGAGATCGCGACCCAATGGTCGTCGCTGGTCTGAAACGCGCCGCGCACGGACGAGACGCCCGCGCCGTCGCCGCGGCTGCGGAGCTTGCCGCGCGCGGCGTAGGCGGTGGGGTCGGCGCCCATGATCGAGAAGAGCGGCTCGAAGAGCGAGACGTCGACGACCTGGCCGCCGCCGTCGACACGCGTCTGCCACAGCGCAGCCAGCGCCGCCGAGGCCGCGTACGTGCCTGCGACCGAGTCCGCCAGCGACATCGGAGCCTGCACGGGTGTCCCGCCGGGGTCTCCGTTCAGATACGTGAACCCCGAGAACGCTTCGGCGAGCGTGCCGAAGCCGGGCTGCGCGGCGCGCGGCCCAGTCTGGCCCCAACCGGAGATCCGTACGATCACGAGCTTCGGGTTGCGCTCGAGGAGCGCCTCGGGGCCGCCGACGAGACGCTCGAGGACTCCCGGCGTGAAGTTCTCGGCGAGCAGGTCAGCCGTGTCCACGAGCCGGAACAGGAGCTCTCGTCCTTCGGGGACGGCGTAATCGAGAGTGATGCTGCGCTTGTTGCGGCCGTACGCCTTCCAGTAGGCGTCGTAGCCGTCGATCGTGGTGTGCCGGAGTGGATCGCCCACTCCCGGCCGCTCGACCTTGACGATGTCCGCGCCGAGATCGCCGAGGACCAGCCCGAGTTGCGCGCCGGAGACCAGCCGGGTCAGGTCGAGCACCCGCAGGCCTGTGAGGGGCCCGGCGGCGGCGCGGGTATAACGCTGCCGCGGCAGGGGCACTTACTCGACGACCGCGCAGGCTTCCGGGGGAATGTGCACCTTAATCCGGTCGCCCGCGACCAGCCGGGAGCTCTGCACCGTCAACGGCAGCTCGCCCGCGCTCACCTCGTACTCGTAGTGGTCGCCGAGGAACGCGACGGTGTGGACGTGGGCATCCCACGTATTCGTACCGTTCACGGACGTGTCGCCGGAGGGCAGGAGGGTGACGGCCTCGGGGCGCACGGCGACCGTGACCTTTCCGGAGGCACCGTCCGCGCTCGCGACCTGGAGCTTGAGCGGCGAGCCTGCGACTTCGACGATGGCGCCGGACGCGACGCCGTCGATCAGGTTGACGCGACCGACGAACTCCGCCACGAACCGGTTGCCCGGGCGGCGGTAGATCTCCTCGGGCGTGCCGATCTGCTGCACCTCGCCCGCGCTCATCACG
>JBKJSM010000045.1:0-6508 GCA_046594445.1 Gaiellaceae bacterium
GCGGGCGTTCCACATGCACGTTCCGGCCGGCGCCACCCCCAAGGACGGCCCGAGCGCGGGGATCACTATGGCGACGGCGCTCGCGTCGCTTCTCTCCGGCCGGCCGGTGAAGCACACGGTCGGGATGACCGGCGAGGTGACGCTCCAGGGTCGCGTGCTCCCGATCGGCGGGCTGAAGCAGAAGGTGCTCGCGGCGCACGCCGCGGGGCTCACCGACGTGATCCTGCCGGAGCGGAACCGCCAGGATCTCGAGGATGTCCCCGCGCACGTTCGGGACGAGATGACGTTCCATCCCGTCATGTCGCTCGACGAGGTGCTCGAGCTGGCGCTCGAGCCGACGGCGGCGCAGCACCTCCATGCGGTGTAGGTCGTGTAAGCCGGTACCCGAGGAGGTCCGCCTGGCGGCGGGCCTCCTCGAGCGCCGCTGGGTCGTCTCGGTCCTCTGGGCTTCCTACGAGGGCGCCGTGCGGTTCAACGAGTTCAAGCAGGCGGTCGGCGCGATTCCGCCGCGGACGCTTGCGCAGCGGCTCGTCGAGCTCGAGGAGGCCGGCGTCCTGGAGCGGCTCGTGATCGACGCGCGCCCGCCGCGCGTCGAGTACCGGCTGACGGACACTGGCCGGCGCCTGAAGCGCGTGGTCGACGCCGTCTCGTCCTTCGCTGCTAGGTGAGCGTTCGGCGGACGGCGCGCCGCCACTCGCCGACGAGGCGCTCCGCCTCGTCCGCGTCGAGCTCCGGCTCGTAGCGACGCTCCGCCGACCAGGCGCCCTCCACCTCGTCGAGCGACCAGATCTCCGCGCCGAGCCCCGCGAGTGCTGCCGCGCCGAGCGCCGTCGTCTCGGCGTCAGCCGGTACCTCGACCGGTACGCGTGCGACGTCCGCCTGGAGCTGCATCAGGAAGCCGTTCGCGCTCGCGCCGCCGTCCGCCCGCAGCACGTCGAGCTCGATTCCCATCGCGTCCAGCACGTCACGCGTCTGGAAGGCGATCGCCTCGAGCGCAGCCCGCGCGAGGTGCGCGCGCGTCGTCCCCTGGGTGATGCCTGCGATCAGCCCTCGGGCATCCGGATCCCAGTGCGGCGCGCCGAGGCCCGCCAGCGCGGGGACGAAATAGACCCCGCCGTTGCTGTCGAGCGTGCGCGCCAGGATCTCAGTCTCGGCTGCGTCCTCGATCAGCCCGAGCCCGTCGCGGAGCCACTGGATCGCCGCGCCCGCGACGAAGACGGCACCTTCGAGCGCGAACACCGGCGGCGCGCCGTCGAGCCGCCAGGCCACCGTGCGCAGTGCGCCTTCCGGGGCGGGCTCGATCTTCGTCCCGGCGTTCACGAGCACGAAGCTGCCGGTTCCGTACGTCGCCTTTGCCTGTCCGGGCGAGAGACAGGCCTGCCCGAAGAGCGCCGCTTGCTGATCGCCGGCGAGGCCGGTGATCGGGATGCGGACGCCGAGGAGCTCTGCCTCAGCGAGCGGGCCGCTCGTCGAGACGAGCCGCGGCAACACCGAGCGCGGGATGCCGAAGAGCGCGAGCAGCTCGTCGTCCCACTCGAGCGAGTCGATCCCGAGTAGAAGCGTCCGCGACGCGTTCGAGACGTCGGTGATGTGCGCGCCGCCTCCGGTCAGCTTCCAGACGAGCCACGAGTCGACGGTGCCGAATGCGAGCCCGCCGGCCGCTCCCGTGTTCGCGAGCAGCCACTCGAGCTTCGTGGCCGAGAAGTACGGGTCGGGGAGGAGGCCGGTGCGCTCCCGGATCAGCGCGCGCGGCAGCTCGGCGCATCGCTCCGCCGTGCGCCGGTCCTGCCAGACGATCGCCGGCCCGACGGGACGGCCGGTGGCGCGCTCCCAGAGGAGCGTCGTCTCGCGCTGGTTCGCGATTCCGAGCGCGCGCAGCTCGTGCGGTGAGACGTCAGCGTCGGCAAGGGCGTCCTGCGCCGCGCCGAGCACGGTCTGCCAGATCTCCTCGCCGTCCTGCTCGACGAGACCGGGCTCGGGAAAGCTCCGGGCGAGCTCGCGGTAGCCACGCCCGACCGCCCGCAGGTCGTCGCCGACCACGAGGCAGGTCGTTCCCGTCGTCCCCTGGTCGATCGCGAGCAGCACGCGCCGACCCTATCGGGGCGGGCTCTGGGATACGGTCCCATGTCGATGAGTGCTTGGGGTGAGTTGACGGCGCGCGAGCTGGAGGTGCTCAGACTGGTCGCGCGCGGGCTTTCGAATGCAGAGATCGCGAGCGAGCTCGTCGTGAGCGAGACGACGGTCAAGACGCACGTCGCGCGGGTCCTGATGAAGCTCGAACTCCGCGACCGCGTCCAGGCAGTGATCTTCGCCTACGAGACAGGGATCATTCAGCCGGGGACGAGCGAGAGAACGACGACGCCGTCGTCGTCGCTGTAGAGCATTGCGCCCGGGGGGAAGACGATGCCTCCGAACTCCACCAGCACGCCCACCTCGCCGGTGTTTTGCTTGGTGCTGCGCCGTGGCGTCGACCCGAGCGCCTTGATCCCGACCTCGATGCCGGGGAGCGTGGCGACGTCACGCACGGCTGCGTTCAGGACGATGCCTGCCCAGCCGCCGTCGCGGGCGATCGCGGCGATCTTGTCTCCGATCAGGGCGGTGCGGAGGGAGCCGCCCCCGTCGACGACGGCCACGCGCCCGTCCCCAGGCTCTTCGAGGCACGCTCTGCTCAGAGCGTTGTCGTCGCTGCAGCGGACGGTCGCGATCGGGCCCTCGAACGACCGCACGCCGCCGAATTGCCGCAGCGGCAGCTCGCACACGGCGGCCCTGTCGC
The DNA here is from genome assembly GCA_046594445.1 of Gaiellaceae bacterium. Taxonomy (GTDB): domain Bacteria; phylum Actinomycetota; class Thermoleophilia; order Gaiellales; family Gaiellaceae; genus Gaiellasilicea. The sequence continues at coordinate 2,774 of JBKJSM010000045.1, forward strand.
CGTGCTCGTCGAGGATGTCGGCAGTCGCCGTCACGGGAGGCAGCATCTCATTCCACCATCGGCTCGGCGCCGGTCATGTTGCCGGGTGGGTCGGAAGCGGCTCGTTGAATCGCGACGGCTGAGGCGAGGAGCATCGCGCCGAGCAGCCAGAAGACCGAGCTCGCGCCGGCGCTTCCTGCGATGACCCCCGCCGCGGCAGGTGTCGCCACCTGGCCGATGCGGTTTCCGGTCAGCCGCACCGCGAGCGCGGTCGACTTCGCGTGCTCCGGGACGAGTTGGACGACCAACGTCATCGAGAGCGGCTGTCCGAAGCCGAGCCCGAAGCCGGCGGCGACGCTCAGCGCCGCGAGCACCCAGACGTCGTGCGTGACCGTCATGCCCGCCAGCGCAGCCGCCGCCGCCGCCGCGCCGATCGAGATCAGGCGCGTGCGGCCGACGCGGCGCACGGTTGCCCCGATGCCGACACGCGCCGCGATAGAGGCGCCCGCGCGCAGGGCCAGCAGCAGCCCGATCGCACGCGGGCCGATGTTGCTCTCGGCGCCGATCACCGGCATGTAGGCGGTGAAGACGTCGGCAGCGGCGAGCACGGCGATGCTCGCGAAGATCCCGGCCGGGACGCCGCGGGTGCGGGCGATCGCGCGCGCGCTGCCACGCCTGCTGGGCGCGCGCCCAGCTGCCGGGCTGCGGCTGAGCTCTGCCACGACCGCGAACGCGGTCGCGACGCCGAGGATTCCCGCGGCCACGAGCAGGCAGCGCGTCGTCGCCCCGACGGAGGGCGTGATGCTGTCGCCGAGGACCAGGCCAGCGATCAGCGGGCCGACGAGCTGGCCGAGCGAGACGCCCGCCGTGAGGAGCCCGAAGTGGTGGTCGTGCCGGTCGCTGTGGGACTCGCGTGCGACCGCGTCCTGCGAGCCGAGCGCGAGCGCCAGATGGCCGAGCCCGATGACGGCGCTGGAGCCGGCGATCGCGATCGTGGCGGTCGAGTACGCGAGCAGGAGACAGCCGAACGTCTGGACGAGGCAGCCGATCAGGAGCAGCGGCGCCCCACGTCGGTCCGACAGCTTCCCGAGCGGGATCGCGAGGAAGATCGGCAGCACCGCGAACGCGGCCGCCACGAGCCCGACGTCCCGCGCTCCCTCGCCGAGCGCGAGCAGGCGGTACGAGGTCGTCGGCCGAATCAGGTAGACCGCGGCCTGCGCGATGCCCATTGCGAGCAGGGCGAAGAGGACACGGCGGTTCATGGCGCTACTCGGCGAGGAGCCGCTTGGCCTGCTCGTAGAACGGGATGTCGATGAACTCGCCGTCGACGGTGATCGCGCCCCGGCCCTCCGCGAGGGCGCGCTCGTACTCCTCGACGACGCGGCGCGCCCGCGCCAGCTCCTGGGCGGTCGGGCTGAAGACCTCGTTCAGGATCGGCACCTGGCTCGGGTGCACGCAGGGCGCGCCCCGGAGCCCCATCGCCCGCGACTCCTTCGCCGCCTTGCGGAACGCCTCCAGGTTGTCGTAGCCCGTGATCGAGGAGACGAGCCCGAGCGGCACGATCCCCGCGGCGACAGCGGCGTTGACGACGAGGAAGCTCGCGATCGCGTTGCCCGCGCTCCCGGCCTCCATCCCTGTCGCGATCGTGTAGTCGCTCGAGCCCAGCCCGGCCGCGACGACGCGCGGATGCGCGGTCGTGATCTCCGCCACCTTCAGGAGCCCCTGCGCGTTCTCGATCCGGACGAAGAAGAGCGTGTGGCCGACCGGCAGCCCCCGCTCCTTCTCCACCTTCTCCGCGAGGTCGGCGAGCCCGATCACGTGCTCGGCCGAGTCGGACTTCGGCAGCACGAGGGCGCGTACATCGGGGCCGATCGCCGCCTCGACGTCCTGCTCCGCGAGCTCCCAGGGACGGTTGATGCGGACGAGCACGTCGGCGCCCGCCTGGCCGACGACCTTCGCGGCCTCGGGCACGAGCCCGCGCGCCCGATCCTTCTCGGACGGCGCGATCGCGTCTTCGAGGTCGAGGATGATCGCGTCGGCGCCGCGCTCGTGGGCCTTCGCGATGAAGCGCTCCGAGACTGTGGGCACGTAGAGGAGCGAGCGCCAGCGGGGTCGGTAGGAAGCCATCAGATCACTCCTTCCTCGGCGAGCCGCGCCAGCTCTTCGGCGTCGAGCCCGAGCTCTCCGAAGACCTCGGCGTTGTGCTCGCCAAGCGCCGGCGCGGGCAGCCGGATCGCGCCGGGTGTCTCCGACAGCCGGGGGACGACGTTCTGGAGCACGACGTGGTCCTCCATCTCGACGACCGTCTCGCGCGCGCGGTAGTGCTCGTCGGCGAGCGCGTCGATCATGTCGAGCACCGGTCCGATCGTCAGCCGGTGCGTCTCCGCGAGCGTAAGGATCTCCTCGCGCGTGAAGCGGCGGAACTCCGGCACGAGCGCCTCGTGCAGCTCCGCGCGGTGTGCGAGCCGGGCTTCCGAGCTCGCGAAGCGGGGGTCGTCCAGCACGTCGTTCCTGCCCACGGCGTCGAAGAAGCGCGCGGCGGTCTCGTCGGTGGCGGCGGAGATCGCGACCCAGAGGTCGTCGCTCGTCTGGAAGACACCGCGGACCGAGGAGACGCCGGCGCCGTCGCCGCGGCTGCGCAGGCGGCCGCGACCGGCGTAGGCGGTCGCGTCGGCGCCCATGATCGAGAAGAGCGGCTCGAAGAGGGAAACGTCGACGACCTGGCCGGGACCGCCGTTGACGCGGACGTTCCAGAGAGCCGCCAGCGCCGCCGAGGCCGCGTACGTGCCCGCCACCGTGTCGGCCAGGGAGAGCGGCGCCTGCACGGGCGGGCCGTCGAACGGGCCGTTCAGAAAGGTGAAGCTCGAGTAGGCCTCGGCCAGCGTGCCGAACCCGGGTTGCGAGGCCTTCGGCCCCGTCTGCCCCCAGCCGGTGATGCGGACGATGACGAGCTTCGGATTGCGCTCGTGCAGGCCCGCCGGCCCGCCCACGAGCCGCTCGAGGACGCCGGGCGTGAAGTTCTCGGCGAGCAGGTCGGCCGTCTCGGCCAGGCGGAGCAGGAGCTCGCGGCCCTCGGGAGAGGACAGATCGAGGGTGACGCTGCGCTTGTTGCGGCTGTACGCCTTCCAGTAGGCGTCGTAGCCGTCGATCGTCGTGTGCCGGAAGGGATCCCCGACTCGCGGCCGCTCGACCTTGACGACGTCTGCGCCGAGGTCGCCGAGTACGAGCCCGAGCTGTGCGCCGGAGACGAGCCGGGTCAGATCGAGCACGCGCAGGCCGGTGAGGGGCCCGGCGGCGGCGTGCGTGTAGCGCTGCCGCGGCAGGGGCACCTACTCGACGACCGCGCAGGCGTCCGGGGGAATGTGCACCTTGATCCGGTCGCCCGCGACCAGCCGGGAGCTTTGCACCGTCAGCGGCAGCGCGCCCGCGCTCACCTCGTACTCGTAGTGGTCGCCGAGGAACGCAACGGTGTGGACATGGGCATCCCACGTATTCGTCCCGTTCACGGACGTGTCGCTGGAGGGTAGGAGGGTGACGGCCTCGGGCCGCACCGCGACCGTGACCTTTCCGGAGGCGCCGTCCGCGCCCGTGACCTGGAGCTTGAGCGGCGAGCCCATCACCTCGACGATGCCGCCGGAGGCGACGCCGTCGATCAGGTTGACGCGACCGACGAACTCCGCCACGAACCGGTTGCCCGGGCGGCGGTAGATCTCCTCGGGCGTGCCGATCTGCTGCACCTCGCCCGCGCTCATCACG
>JBKJSM010000056.1:0-7658 GCA_046594445.1 Gaiellaceae bacterium
TCTTCGGCGACACGTTTTCGGCCGCTGACGCAACGGTCTTCCCGTTTCTGAAGTACGCGGTGCTCTGGGAGGAGGGCGACGACGAGCGCTTCCACGAGGTGCTTCGCGACACGCAAAGACTCGATGGCCGCTTCCCGCGGCTCGAAGCGTGGATCGAGCGCGTCGACGCCCTGCCCAGAGCCTAGGGAAGAAACAGCCGCGCTCCGCCGTCACGAGGGCATAGAAACGAAAAGGAGCGCGACATGCATCCGACCCTCAATCAAGAGATCGCCCGCTACCGCCAGGCAGACATGCGGCGCGCAGCGGAGCACGCTCGGCTCGCCCACAGCCTGAGCGTCGAATCGAAGCCCGCCGAATCCCGCCAGCGTGTGCGCTTGCTCCACCTGCGCCGCCGGGCGATCAGCTTCGGCCGCCCGGTCCTCGGCCACTAGTCAGCCCACTCGTCAGCTTTGCGCGGTCGCCGCGACGGCACGCCTCGCGGCGTCCGTCGCACCGGCCGCGAGCCTTTGCGCGTGCACGACGCGATCGTCGCCCGGGGCAGACATGAGGTTCACGGCGACGAGTGATGCGGCCGCGCGCGCGGAGGCCTCGGCGAGCATCGCGGCGGCGGCTGCGTCCTCGGCGCCGCCGGGCGCGGCATGCTCGGCCGTCTCCGCGCCGAGGAGGGAGACGTCGTACGCGCACTCGGCGATCGCGAGCGGCAGCTCCGCGGCCGTGTCGAGCGCGCGGCCGATCGCCTCGTCGCGTCCGCCGGTCTCGGCTGCGTCCTCGATTAGGGCGAGTGCGGCCAGATATGCCTTCTCGTTCGACTCGGCGAGCTTCTCGACGCGTCCGCGCAGCGCCTCGGCCTGCGCGGAGACGCCGCGCGACTCGGCCCAGTCGGGCGACCGGCGGGCGGCGGAGGCGATCAGGCCGGCGGCCATCGCGGTCACGAGCGCGGCGACGGAGCCCGCGCCAGGAGCGGGGGACGGATCGGCGACGGCCTCGAGGAGTGCGCGCAGGTCGCGCGCGTAGAGGCTCAACGCTCGAGCTCCGGCAGGCTGGCCCGCACCGCGTCCAGAAGCGCGGTGCTGGGCTCGTACCCTGCCGAAGAGAGCGCGGCCTCGAGGTCTGCGATCAGCCGCGTGCGGAAGGCGGCGTCTGCGCGCGCCAGCTCGACGATTGTGTCGAGCTCGCGTCGTGCCGTGGGCAGCTCCTTCGCGGCCTGCACCCAACCCGTGGGGGCGGGGGGCAGCGCGCCGAGCAGCTTGCCCAGGCGTTCCTCGTGATGACGGTCGATGTCGCTCATTGTCCTCCGGACGGGTCCGAGGCAGGTTTTCTTCCCTCGAGTGTCTCGCGCAGCTTTCCGAGACACCGGGAGATCCTGCTCGCGACCGTCCCGGCGGGCAGGTCGAGGGCCTCCCCGATCACGCGATAACTCTCGTCGCGCGCGAAGAAGCGGTCGAGGATCTCGCGGCAGTCCTCCGAGAGCGCCAGCAGCCCCTCGTGTACGTCGAGCGCGTCGTCGAGCACCTCGAGCGCGGCGTCGTGATCGGCCACGTCCCAATCCATCGGCTCGTCGGAGGGCTGCTCGCGCTTGCCGGCACGGAGCCGGTCGACGCAGGCGTTCCGGGTCAGCTGCGCGAGCCACGGACGGATCGCCGAGTCGTCCCTGAGCGAGCTCAGTCGCTCGAAGGTGCGCGCGAACACGTCCTGGAACACATCCTCGGCCTCGTGCTCGGGCAGCCGGTAGACGCGCACGGCGATTGCGAAGACATACCGCGAGAAACGATCGACGAGCTCGGTCCAGGCTGCGGCGTCGCCGCTCCTGCAGCGTTCGACGAGTTGGGCGTCGCTGAGTTCGATCGTCATCGCAGAACGTCCATTCAAGCGCGATTCCTTCTGGAAGGGAAGAAGACACTCCCCTCGTCCGTCCGGCAATTACCTATGAGCTGTTGGAATGAAGGAGGCAGGGAGATGAAGTATCGGCGAAGGACATGGTGGCTCCGGCGGATGGCGCTCGGGCTCGCGTTCGCGTCGTTCGCGGCGCCGGCCGCGGCGCAGCCGGACGAGAACGCGGGTAACGCAGCGGTGACGGTCACGGCCGGTGGCTGGTCAGGAGCCGTGGACAGCGCCGGGATTCCGCTGAGCGCGGGCATTCCGAGCGGCGACGAGGCCTTCCTGGTCGATCCGTACCTGACGGACGTCTTCGTCCGGCCCGGCGAGGCCCTGAGCGGCCCCGACGGCGGCAGCGTCGCGGCCGACATCGGTGCCGCGAGTGCGGTGCAGGCGAGCCATGCAGCCCCGGCGGCGGACAGCGGCTGGGCCGTGAGCGGTGACGCCGCCGTCGCGATCGGGCTCGGCGCCCTGGCGCTGGCTCTCGCGTTCGGCCTCGGAGTCGGATACGCCCGGCGGCCCCGCATCGCAGGGCTGTAGCAAGCGCAGGGCTGTAGCAAGCTCCTCCACTCCCCTGGAGGCGGCGACGGGAAGCGGGCTCTTCGGAGCCCGTTTTCCGTTTGGTCCTGCTTGCGGCTACTTGGCTTCCGGCTCGCGGGCGTCGAGACGCCGCTCGAAGAGTGTGCGCAGCTGCTCACCCGTCGTCAGCACGTCCTCGTAGCGGGGCCGGCGCGGGGGGAGCTTGACGATCCGCACGAGGTCGTGATCCCGGCCGCCGTGACAGCGGGCATAAGCGGCCGCTTCATCGAGCAGCGGCAACGCAGCTCGACGGCCGAGAAGGCGCACTCCGGGGGCATATCACGACAGGTCTCCGGGCGAAAGGCCGGGAGTCGGAGTTTGCGGGGAAAACGCGGACCGGGCCGTTCGAGCGGGCCCGGCCTGCGCCTTCGCGATTCAGCTGCTGCCGGAGACCTGACCGTCGTTGACGATCACGTGGCCGTCCGTGACCGTCATGAACGGGACGAAGTCGAGCGTGCACTGGCCCTCCGCGTCCACGGGGGGAAGACCGGGAAGGTAGTGCGGGCCGTAGAGGTCGGGAACGGCGCCCTCGTTGTCGACCATCGGCACGTAGAAGGCGGTTCCTTCGACGATTCCGGTCGGCGCACCCGCCGGCGTCACCTGCGTCGCGACCACGCCGATCACCGCCTTGCTCGCGGTCGCGGTGACGCAGAAGATGCGGCCGCGGATCGTCGCCGTCGTCACTCCGGTGAAACGATTGAAGACGCGGGTCCGGAAGACTCCGTGCGCGTCGCCGGCGTTCAGGTTCGAGACGGCCGCGAACTGGAAGTCCCGCGATGCGATGGGACAGAAGCTCGGGTCGACGAAGGGCGGTGCCACCCCTTCCGGGCAGGTGACCGAGGTGCCGTTTCCGGTTGCGACGTCGGCGCCGCCGGCCGCCGTCACCGCCAACGGCAGGGTAAGCGCCAACGCAGGCACGACAAGTCCGAGAATGATTCGCCGCAGCATGAATCCTCCAATTCGTGAGAAGGAGCAGGATCCTACGCCTTGTCGGGCGACGAAAGCAGAAAACCCGCCGTTTGCGGCGGGTTTTCGAAGGCTGCGGGACTAGGACTCGAACCTAGACTACCGGATTCAGAGTCCGGCGTCCTACCATTAGACGATCCCGCAACGGTCGTTCGGGCGCCAGTTTAGCCAACTACGTTTCGAGCCGGTAGATCGGAACGAGGCGTTTTTCGGCCTCCGTGTCGATGTGGGCGATCACCTCAACGTACGGCTCCAGGCCGGAGCCGCGCAGCTTGGCCTTCAGCAGGCCGTCCACCTGGAAGAGGCCGGACGAGTTGTTCATTACGATCTCGATCATCACCGGCCGCGCCTCGCCGTCCTTGATCGAGACATCGTCGATCGCTGCGGCGGAGAGCGAGTGCATCGAGACGCGGCCCTTCTCGAACGGGATCCGCGAGCGACCCTCGGCCATGTCGAGCGCGTCTGCGACGCGCAGGATGCCGGCCTCGAGCGAGAGCGGCTGACCGTCGGCCCGATGGCTGGTGATCGCCTGGAGGACTTCGGAGATGATCACTGTCAGCTCGGGCTCCTCGTAGATCCCCCGCAAGAGCTCGCGCATCTTTGGCTCGGAGAGGAAGAGCGAGAAGTCCTCATGCCCGTGGCGGTGCACGGACATGCCGACGCAGTGGAAGAGCGAGGAGAGGGAGACGATCACCTCGGAGTCGTCCTGATCGAGCCCAAAGTCGCGCACCGCTGACGGCTCGACGCCGTGCTTGGTCAACTGGCGCAGGAGCTTCAGCGCGATGTTCGCGACGATCTGGATGTGCACCCAGGAGTGGTCGTTGATCTCCATTCGGACGACCGCGTTCACGTTCGCGACGTGCCACCAGCTCTTCAGCTGCTTGTCCTCGTTCACCCGCTCGAGCAGCTTGCGCAACTTCTTGTTACCGCGCACCGGCAAGTTGATGTGCATCTTCTCGATTGCCTCGGCGGGGGTCAGCCGCGTCTCCCGGACAGCCTCCTCCGAGACGGGCTCCTCGATCCGCTCCTCAGTCTCCTTGTCCAGATCCATCAGCGGTACACCACCACGACGCTGCGGGCGAGCTTGTCGTGGAGCGTCTGGCGGCGGGCGTCGCGGAGTGGCCAGAGGTGGTCGACGACGCCCGGGACGGTGAAGAGCGCCCACAGGAGCGCGGTGAAGAGCCAGCGGCTGAAGGCGCGCCTGTAGCCGACCGGCGTCCGCTGGTCGGCGCCGTCGACGACCTTGATCCCCAGCACCTGCTTGCCGGGTGTCTGGCCCCGCGAGCCGATGAAGAACGTGTCGTAGATCGCCTCCGGAACGACGAAGAGCAGCAGAACCGTGAACGTGTCGCCCTCGAGCACCGTCGCGTTGACGTCCTCGACCGGGACGCCCGCGACGAGGATCGTGGTCAACACGACGCCCGCGAGGATCAGCCCGTCGAGGACCAGCGCGGCCGCCCGCCGGCCCCAGCTCGCGAGCACGAGCGACGACGTTGCCTCGAGGGAGGAGTTCACCCGGACAATCTACGTCTCCTCAGCGCAGTCGTCGTGCATCACGCACACACGCGCCCCGGCAACGCGTTAGTGTCCCGCGCGATTTCTCCGCCCCGTCGAGCAAGGAGGCCGCGCCGATGTCCGAGTCGTCGAGTCAACCGACCACGGGGAACGGCCCGTCGGGGGCCCGTGCCGGCTTCTGGCGACGTTTCGTCGCGTCGTTCCTGGACGGGCTCATCCTGGTCGTGATCGGAACGATTCTGGGAGCGGTGCTGAGTGACAACAGCAACGCTGACACCGGCTTCATTCTCCTCCTCGGCATCCTTTACTACACGTACTTCGAGGGCTCGTCCGGCCAGACCCTGGGCAAGAAGGCGCTCGGAATCCGCGTCGTCTCCCTCAACGGTGGCGGCTCGATCGGCTTCGGCCGCGCGTTCATCCGCTACATCGGCCGCATCGTCTCGACGATCCCGATCTTCCTCGGCTACTTCTGGATGCTGTGGGACAAGGAGAAGCAGACCTGGCACGACAAGTTTGCGGGCTCGGTCGTGGTGCCCGACTCGGCATAGGCGCTGCTTGACCGATCGGGGCGGCGCCGGACAACTGGCGCCGCCTCAGACCGCTTCCGCCCAGTCGCCGTAGAGACTCGTGTAGAGGCCGCGGCGGGCAATCAGCTCGTCGTGCGTGCCCTGCTCGACGACTCGGCCGTGCTCCAGGACGACGATCAGGTCGGCGTCCCGGATCGTCGAGAGGCGGTGCGCGATCACGAACGCCGTCCGGCCGGTCAGCAGGCGCCGGAGCGCCTGCTCGATCTGACGCTCCGTGCCGATGTCGACTGACGACGTCGCCTCGTCGAGGATCAGGATGCGGGGGTCGGCGAGGAGGGCGCGGGCGAACGCGACGAGCTGGCGCTGGCCAAGCGAGAGCCGCGTCCCACGCTCGCCGAGCTGCGTCTCGTATCCGTCCTCGAGCTCGAGGATGAAGCGGTGCGCATCGACGGCCTCGGCTGCGGCCGCGACCTCTTCGGGCCGCGCGTCCGGGCGCGCGAAGGCGATGTTCTCGGCGACGGTGCCGCCGAAGAGGAAGCCCTCCTGCGGCACGATCCCGAGCTGGCGGCGGAGCGAGTGCTGCGTGACCTGACGGAGGTCGTGGCCGTCGATCGAGACGGTGCCCTCGTTGGGGTCGTAGAAGCGAGCGATCAGCTTCGCGATCGTCGACTTCCCGGCGCCGGTGTGGCCGACCAGCGCAACCGTCGTGCCCGCCGGAACGTCCAGGTCGAGCCCGTGCAGCACCTCCGGGAACTCTGGCCCGTAGCCGAACCGGACGCTGTCGAAGCGCACATGTCCTTCGATCCGCGGCAGCGCGACTGCGTCGGCGGGGTCGACGACCTGTGGCTTCTCGTCGAGGACGCCGATGATCTTGTCGAGCGCCGCGATCGCGGAGAGAAACGTGTTGTAGAGCTGGGAGAGCTGCTGGATCGGATCGAAGAAGTTGGAGAGATAGAGCGCGAAAGCAAAGAGCGTGCCGGCACTCATCTCGCCGTGGTAGACGAGCCAGCCGCCGTAGCCGAACACGATCGCCGTGGCGGCGGAGGCCAGTAGGTCGACGATCGGGAAGTAGATCCCGTTCAGCACGACCGTCTCGTAGTTGGCCGCCCGGTAGCGGTCGTTGACGCCGTGAAACGCCTTCTCCTGGACGGGCTCGCGCGTGAACGACTGCACGACCCGCATCCCCGCGATGTCCTCTGCGAGCGTGGCCGTGACGAGGCCGAGCCGTTCGCGCACGTTGCGGTACGCCTTGTTCGAGCGGCTGCGGAACCAGGCGGTCGCGATCGCCATCAGCGGCAGCACGGTCAGCGTTGCGAGCGCGAGCTTGACGTCGAGGAAGAAGAGGACGACCGCGGTGCCGAGCAGCAGCAGCGTGTTCTGGATCAGGCTCGTGACGCCGTCGGTGACGAGCTGGTCGAGCGCTTCGACATCGTTCGTGATCCGGCTGATGATCACGCCGGTGCGGTTGCGCTCGTAGAAGCCGAGCGAGAGTCGCTGGAGGTGAGCGAAGAGGCGGTTGCGGAGGTCGGCCAGGATCCGCTCGCCGGTCCAGCCGGTGGCGTAGGTCTGAAGGCCCGAAAGGACGAGCGTGCCGACCGCGGCGGCGGCGAAGATCGCGACGATCACCGCCAGCCGGTGCGTGTCACCGGTGCGGATCCCCTCGTCGACGGCGAGCTTCGCGAGGTACGGCGGCGCGAGCCCGACGAGCGTGAAGCCGAGCAGCGTGACGAGCGCGACCGTCGTTCGCCCCTTGTAGGGGAGCGCCATCCGGGCGAGCATTCCGAGCCGCCGCCGGGTTCGCCGCCACGACCAATCGGCGACCTTGACGCCCTTCTCGTCCATCAGGTGGCTTCCCGCCTGCCACACCTTCATGCGCTCGCCTCCAGCCCCTGAAGTAGGCCATGCTCGTGGATCTCGCGGAAGACGGCGCTCGTCTCGAGCAACTCGGCCTGAGTGCCGCGCGCCGCGATCCGGCCGTGCTCGAGCACGACGACCTCGTCGGCGAGAGCAATCGTCGAGAGGCGGTGCGCGATGATGATCGTCGTTCGGTCGAGCATCGCCTCGGCAAGGCCGGTGCGAATCAGCGACTCGGTCGAGGCGTCGACCGAGGCGGTCGCGTCGTCGAGGATCAGGATGCGCGGGTCGATCACGAGCGCCCGCGCGATCGCGAGCCGCTGCCGCTGGCCGCCGGAGAGC
>JBKJSM010000030.1:0-16773 GCA_046594445.1 Gaiellaceae bacterium
ACCACTGGTGGCACGGACGTTTCCTCTCGATGACCGAATGACGGGCGCCGGGGCAGCTTCAGGGCGGGCGGGCGGGGCCGAGCAACCGGGTCCGCTCGTCCTTGTCGTGGACGACGAGGCGCCGCTGGTCGGTCTGGTCACCTCATACCTCGAGCGCGCGGGATTCTCGGTTGCGACCGCCACCGACGGCGCGCGAGCGGGCGAGCTCGCCCGCGAGCTCGACCCCGAGGTGATCGTGCTCGACCTGATGCTGCCGGGGATCGACGGAGTCGAGGCCTGCCGGCAGATCCGGACCTTCAGCGACGCCTACATCGTCATGCTGACCGCGCGGGCAGAGGAGCTCGACAAGCTAATCGGGCTCTCGGTTGGCGCCGACGACTACGTCACGAAGCCCTTCTCGCCCCGCGAGCTCGTCGCCCGCATCCGAGCGATGCTGCGACGGCCCAGGGAGGCTTCGCCGGGCGCTGGGGCGAAACGTCACTTCGGCGACCTCACGATCGAGCCCGCCGCGCGCGAGGTGCGGAAGGACGGCACACCGGTGGAGCTGACGCGACTCGAGTTCGAGCTCATCGACGCGCTCTCGGAGAGTCCGCATCTCGTCCTCACCCGCAGGCAGCTGCTCGAGCGCGTCTGGGGCCCAGGCTGGTTCGGGGACGAGCATGTCGTCGACGTCCACATTGCCAACCTACGCCGCAAGCTCGGCGAAAACGGCACGGCAGCGCGCTACATTCGGACCGTGCGGGGTGTCGGCTACCGCATGGGCGCCGGCACGTGATGCGGGCACGTCTCCGGCGGAGCCTTGCGGCCAAGTTGCTGCTCGCGCAGCTGCTCGTGATCATCGCCGGCAGCGCCACGCTCGCCCTCGTCGCGCTCGCGATTGCCCCCGACCTCTTCCACGACCACGTCCGGCGCTCGGCCGGCGTCGTTTCGGACGACGTCGCCCGCCACCTGGACAAAGCGTTTGGCGCTGCCGTCCTGATCGCGCTCGCGGTAGCAATCGGAGCTGCTGTCCTCACGGCCCTGGCCGTCAGCACCTTCCTCTCGCTGCGGATCGTCAGGCCGATTCGCGCCCTTGCCGAGGCGGCGGAGCGGATCGCGAAGGGGGCGTACGCGGCGCGGGTGCCAGCGACGGGCTCCGACGAGATCGCCGTCCTCGGCGGCGCCTTCAACGAGATGGCCACTGCGCTCGAGTCGGCCGAGCGGAAGCGCCGCGAGCTCCTGACCGACGTCGCGCACGAGCTGCGCACCCCGCTCGCGACCGTCGAGGGCTACCTCGAGGGGCTCGTCGACGGCGTCGTGCCGGCGGACCGCGAGACCTGGAGCCTCCTGCAGGCCGAGACCGGCCGCCTGCGACGTCTCGTCGACGATCTCGCCAAGGTTTCGCGGGCGGAAGAGCGTCAGCTCGACCTGCATAGAACGCCGAGTAAACCCGGCCTGCTGATTGCCGCCGCCGAGCAGACGGCGGCGCCGGCGTACGCTGCGAAGGGAGTCGTCCTCAAGACGAAGCTCGACCGGCGCCTGCCCAGCGTTTACGTCGATCCCGACCGCATTGCCGAGGTGCTGACGAACCTCCTCGACAACGCACTCCGCCACACACCTACCGGAGGCCGCGTCGAGGTTGCCGCGACAGGTCACGGCGAGCAGGTCGCGCTCATCGTCGCCGACACGGGGGAAGGGATCGCTCCAGAGCACCTCGAGCGGGTGTTCGAGCGGTTTTTCCGCGCAGACCCCGCGCGGGCGCGGACGGCCGGGGGCAGCGGAATCGGACTAGCGATCGCGCGCGCGATCGTCGAGGCGCACGGCGGCCGCGTCCGTGCCGAGAGCGAGGGGCCGGGGCTGGGGGCACGGTTCGTGATCACGTTGCCGGCAACTGCGGGGAGTCCGATCGTGACCTGAGGTCAGAACAGCCGCACGAGATCGCTCAGGACGCCTCGCCAGGGACGCACGGTGCCGATCGCGGGGCGCCGGCTTCAGATCAGTAGTTCTCCGCGCCAATTTTGCGGGGTGCCCCGATACCCCACTGGGGTTCAGGGTGCATGCTCCAGCCGAGAGTCGAAGAGAAGAAAGGAGATAAAGATGCAATCGCTATTGCCACTGCTGATTCTCGTCCCGTGTCTCTTGATGATGGTATTTATGATGCGGGGCCACGGCCACCACCAGAAGCCGCCTGCCGCAGCATCGACGGCTGACCTGCGTACGCGCCGCGAGGAGCTCGACCGCCTGATCGACGAGCGCGAGCGGGAAGGCGACGGGACACTGTGACGGCGACGGTGACGGCGCCCGTCGGGCGCGAGCGCGGGTTCGGCGCGCGACTCTGGGGCGGCATCGTCGCCTTCTTCGGCATGGTCACGGGGGTCGCGCCGCATGTTCTCCACCACGTCGGCCCTCTCGCCGGCGCGGCGCTTCTCGCCGGCTTCGCCGGCCAAGTGCTCTTCTTCGCCCTCGGCCTGGTGCTGTCGGTGCCGCTCCTGCTCAAGCTCTACCGCCGCTTCGGGACACTGCTCGTGCCCGGGATCGCCGTCGTCGCGTTCGCTGCCATCTTCACCTTCTCGAGTGTCGTCGTCGCACCACGTCTGACGGGCACTGACGAGTCGCCGGCGACCCCGGTCGAGCAGCGGCATGAAGACGGCCACCACCCGGAAGGAGAGCCACGATGAGCGACTACGGCTACGGGCTCTGGTTCCTCGTCGTCGTCAACTCGCTGTTGTTCATCCTCTTCGCGGTCAGCTTCTTCCATCCGAAGACCAGCCGTGACTGGCGCGCTCTCGGCGGCTTCTCGGCCTTCGTCGTCGCCCTCTTCGCCGAGATGTACGGCTACCCGCTGACGGTCTACCTCTTGACCGGCCCTCTGGCCGGCCTCGTCCCCGGGGTCAACCTCTCGCACAACGCCGGCCACCTGTGGACGGACCTGATCGGCTGGGACGGAGACCCGCACGTGTCGCCCTTCCATGTGCTGAGCTACGTTTTCATCGGCGGCGGCTTCTGGCTCATCGCCGCCGCCTGGAGGGTCATCTTTGCGGCGCAGAGCGCCGGTGAGCTCGCAACCAAGGGCGCGTACGCGCGAGTCAGGCACCCGCAGTACCTCGGCTTGATCCTGATCATGGCCGGCTTCCTGCTCCAGTGGCCTACGTTCGCGACGCTGGCCATGTTCCCGGTCCTGCTGATCGTCTACTGGCGCCTGGCGCTGCGCGAGGAGCGCGACGTCCGCACGGAGTTCGGCGCGCTCTACGACGACTATGCGTCCCGCACACCCCGCTTCCTGCCTCATCTACACGCCCATCTGCCATCGACATCCGGCAGTCGTTGAGTCCGACGCGCGTCACGGAGAGCTTTCGATAGTATACCCGGACCGGGTATATGAAGACACAGAACCGAAGGAGGAAACATGAGCGAGACCAAGACCTACAGCGTCCCCGGAATGCACTGCGGTCACTGCAAAGCGTCGGTGACCGAAGAGCTTCAGGCCGTCGCAGGCGTCGAGCAAGTGGACGTCGACCTCGACACGAAGGTCGTCACCGTCTCGGGTGCGGGCCTCGAGGATGCGAGCCTGCGCGCGGCGATCGAAGAGGCCGGCTACGAGGCCGCCTGATGGCGACGGCGACCGAGGCTCCGGAGCGCATCGACCTCGCCCTTCAGGGCATGACATGCGCGTCGTGCGCGGGGCGAATCGAGCGCAAGCTGAACAAGCTCGAGGGCGTCCAGGCGACGGTCAACTACGCGACCGAGCAGGCCGCCGTCAGCTACGACGCGACACAGGTCGCGGTCACCGATCTCATCCAAGCGGTCGAGGCTGCCGGCTACCGGGCGCGAAACGCCGCCGATGTCCAGGAGGAGGAGAACCACGCACGCACGCTCGCCGTCCGCCTGCTCGCAGCGACCGTCCTGACCACGCCGCTCACGGTGGTCACGATGATCCCGCCGCTCCAGTTCGCCGGCTGGGAATGGTTCGCGGCGGCGCTCTCGACGCCGGTCGTCTTCTGGGCCGGCCTCGGCTTCCACCGGGCCGCGGTGCTCAATCTCCGCCACTTGTCGGCGACGATGGACACGCTGATCTCGATCGGCACGCTCGCCGCGTGGATCTGGTCCTTCGTCGCCCTCGTCGCGGTCGAGGGCGCGAGCATGTACTTCGAGGTTGCCGCGGTGATCACGACCCTGATCCTGCTCGGACGCTTCCTCGAAGCGCGCGCGAAGCGTAGCTCCGGCGCGGCGATCCGCGCCCTGCTCGAGCTCGGCGCCAAGGATGCGCGCGTGCTCCGCGACGGGCGTGAAGTCGTCGTCCCGGTCGAGGAGCTCCAGGTCGGCGACCGCTTCGTCGTCCGGCCGGGAGAGAAGATCGCGACCGACGGCGTCGTCGACGAGGGCGCCTCCGCGATCGACCAGTCGCTGCTGACGGGCGAGCCGGTGCCCGTTGAGGTCGGGCCTGGCGACGAGGTTGCAGGGGCGACGATCAACACCTCCGGGCGGCTCGTCATCCGCGCGACGAAGGTTGGCGCTGAGACGGCGCTTGCTCAGATCGCGCGACTCGTGGCCGAGGCGCAGGCAGGGAAGGCGCCGATCCAGCGGCTCGTCGACCAGGTGTCGGCCGTCTTCGTACCGATCGTGATCGCCCTCTCGCTCGCGACGCTCGCCGGCTGGCTCGCGTTCACCGGCGACACGACCGCCGCGTTCACCGCCGCAGTCGCGGTCATCATCATCGCCTGCCCTTGCGCGCTCGGCCTCGCAACGCCGACCGCGCTCATGGTCGGCACCGGCCGAGGCGCTCAGCTCGGGATCCTGATCAAGGGCCCGGAAGTTCTCGAGCGCACTCGCAAGATCACGACCATCGTGCTCGACAAGACGGGCACGATCACCGAGGGCAGCATGTGGCTCGCGGACGCCGTCCCCGCGGCGGGCACCTCTCGCGCAGAGCTGCTGCGCCTCGCCGGTGCGGCGGAGGATGCGAGCGAGCACCCGATCGCACGGGCGATCGCCGAGGCCGCCCGTGAGGAGCTCGGCGGCCTGCCGACTGTCGAGAGCTTCACAAACCGGGTCGGGCTCGGCATCGAAGCGGTTGTCGAGGGCCACGCTGTGCTCGTCGGCCGTCCGTCGCTGCTCGCTGAGTGGGGGCTCGACCTTCAGGCCGACCTTGCCCATGCGCGTGACGAGGCCGAGGAGGGCGGGCAGACCGTCGTCGCCGCCGGCTGGGATGGCGCGATCCGCGGGCTGCTCGTCGTCGCCGACCGGATCAAGCCGACGAGCGCGCAGGCTGTCGCCGAGCTGAAGCGGCTCGGGCTGACGCCGGTGCTTCTCACCGGCGACAACGGGCGGACTGCGGAAGCGGTAGCCGCCCAGGTCGGCATCGAGCGCGTCCTGGCCGACGTCCTCCCCGACGAGAAGGTTGCCGAGGTGCGCCGGCTGCAGGAGACGGGCGAGGCGGTCGCGATGGTCGGCGACGGCGTCAACGACGCGCCGGCGCTCGCCCAGGCCGATCTCGGGCTCGCGATCGGGACCGGTACCGACGTCGCGATCGAGGCGAGCGACCTCACGCTCGTCTCCGGCGACCTCCGCGCCGCCGCCGACGCGATCCGGCTCGCTCGCCGCACGCTGCGCACGATCAAGGGCAACCTCTTCTGGGCCTTCGCCTACAACGTCGCCGCGATCCCGCTGGCCGTCGCCGGGTTGCTGAACCCGATCGTCGCCGCCGCGGCGATGGCCTTCTCGAGCGTCTTCGTGGTCACCAACTCGCTGCGGCTGAGACGGTTCCGCAGCCTCAGGGAGGCGAACTGATGGAGCACGGCTATGACAAGGCGGCGCTGAAGAAGCGCCTCCACCGCATCGAAGGGCAGGTGCGCGGGATCGAGCGCATGGTCGACGAGGACCGCTACTGCATCGACGTCCTGACCCAGATCGGGGCCGTTAGGACAGCGCTCGAAAGCGTCGGGCTCCAGGTGCTCGAGGATCACGTCAACCATTGCGTTCACGACGCGCTCGCCGCCGGCGACGCGACGACGGCGCAGGCGAAGAGCACGGAGCTGCTGGCAGCAGTGCAGCGCTTCGCCAAGACGACCTAGCAGCAGAGTGATGCCGGGTGCAGACCAGAGTGGCAACCAGCTGACCACGGCCGTGCTCCACGTCGGCGGGCTGCACTATGCGTCCGAGAAGGCCGTCGTCGAGCGTGCGCTGGGAGCGCAGGCCGGGGTCGCCGCCGTCGAGGCGAACCCCGTCGCGCAGACTGCGACCGTCGAGTACGACCCGTCGGCGACCTCGATCGAGCAGCTCAAGCAGTGGGTCGAGGATTGCGGCTTCCACTGTGCCGGCCGCTCCGTGCCCGGCCACGTCTGCGACCCGCTTGCGCACCAGGACGCCGACGCGCCCGCGCACGACCATGCCGCCGCGGCGAGGGCCGACGACGCCCACGGGGGCGGCCACGGCGGTCATGCCGGAATGTCGATGGCCGAGATGGTGCGCGACATGCGCAACCGCTTCCTCGTAGCGGCGGCGCTCGCGATCCCGATCGGGGTCTGGTCGCCGCTCGGCGACAGCCTCTTCGGCTCAACGCCGCCGACGCCGTTCGGAATCGGCGACGACCTCTGGCAGTTCTTCCTCAGCCTGCCGGTGATCTTCTACTCGTCCTCGCTCTTCTTCCGGGGCGCGTGGAAGGCGTTGCGCGCGAAGACGCTGGACATGATAGTGCTGGTCGCCGTCGCGATCGGCACGGGCTGGGTCTACTCGGTCGCAGCCACCTTCTGGATCGAGGGCGACGTCTTCTACGAAGCGGTTGCCTTCCTCGCCGGGTTCGTCCTGCTCGGACACTGGTTCGAGATGCGCGCGCGTGGCGGCGCCAACGACGCCATCCGCGCGCTCCTCGATCTGGCGCCGCCGAAAGCGGTCGTGATCCGTGACGGCAAGGAGGTCGAGGTGCCGACCGCGGAGGTGCAGGTCGGCGATCTGCTCTTGATCCGGCCGGGCTCGAAGGTGTCCGTCGACGCCGAGGTCTCGGAAGGCGAAAGTGCGGTCGACGAGTCGATGGTCACCGGCGAGTCGATGCCGGTCACGAAGAAGCCGGGCGACAAGCTGATCGGCGCAACGATCAACAAGCAGGGGACGCTGCGGGCGCGCGCGACCGCGGTGGGCTCGGACACGGCGCTGGCCCAGATCGTCAAGCTCGTCCAGGAGGCGCAGAACTCGAAGGCCCCGGCGCAGCGGCTGGCCGATCGCGCCGCCTTCTGGCTCGTGCTGGTCGCGCTGGTGGGCGGCTTCGGGACGTTCTTCACCTGGTGGGGCCTCCTCGACCGCCCCGTGCTCGACGCGCTCCTCTTCGCAATCACCGTTGTCGTGATCACCTGCCCGGACGCGCTCGGGCTGGCGACGCCGACCGCGATCATGGTCGGCACCGGCCTCGGCGCGCGGCGCGGGATCCTGTTCAAGAGCGCGATCGCGATCGAGCAGTCGGCACATCTGGACACAGTCGTGCTCGACAAGACGGGGACGCTCACGCGCGGGAAGCCGGACGTCGTCGAGATCGTCTCCGACGGCGTCGACGAGAAGGAGTTGCTCCGCCTTGTGGCGGCCGTCGAGCGCGAGAGCGAGCACCCGTTGGCGGAGGCGATCGTCAGGTCCGCCGAGGAGCGAGGCGTCGATCCGGCCCGCGCCGAGCAGTTCGAGTCGGTTGCCGGACACGGCGCGATTGCGGCCGTCGACGGCCGACGGGTGGCCGTTGGAAACCGTCGCCTGCTCGAGCGCGAAGGCATCTCCCTCGGCGGCCTTGCTGCTCGCGCGGACGAGATGGCCGCGACGGGGCAAACGGTCGTCCACGTCGCTGTTGACGGCTTGCTCGTCGGCCTGATTGCAATCGCCGACGCGGTGCGCGAGACCGCAGCCGAAGCGATCGCCGCGCTCAAGGAGTTCGGCATCCGCCCAGTTATGCTCACCGGCGACAACCGCCAGACGGCGGAGCGGATCGCAGCCGCACTCGGAATCGACGAGGTGCTGGCCGAAGTGCTTCCGGCCGACAAGGCCGCCAAGGTGGCCGAGCTCCAGGCCCAGGGCCGCAAGGTCGCGATGGTTGGGGACGGCGTCAACGACGCCCCGGCCCTCGCCCAGGCCGATGTCGGGATCGCGATCGGCGCCGGCACCGACGTCGCGATCGAAACAGCCGATGTCGTGCTCATGCGCTCCGACCCGCTCGACGTCGCAACATCGATCACAATCGGCCGCGGCACCGTCCGCAAGATGCGCCAGAACCTCACCTGGGCGATCGGCTACAACTCGCTCGCGCTGCCGATCGCTGCCGGCGTCTTCGAGCCCTGGGGCCTCATCCTCCGGCCCGAGATCGCAGCGATCTCAATGTCCGGCTCGAGCGTCCTTGTCGCCGTCAACGCGCTCGCACTCAAGCGCCTCCGCCTGTCACAGGTCCGACCAACGGAGGAAAAATGACCGAGCCTGACACGCTGGCGGCCGAGGAGCCGGCACCCTTGGCCGAGGACGAGCTGCGTCTGATCGACGCCTACTGGCGCGCGGCGAACTACCTGTCGGTGGCACAGATCTACCTGCTCGACAACCCGCTGCTGCGCGAGCCGCTGCAGCCCGAGCACATCAAGCCTCGGCTGCTCGGTCACTTCGGCACGGTGCCGGGTCTCAACCTGCTCTACGCGCATCTCAACCGGCAGATCCGTGCCCGCGACCTGAGTGCGATCTACATCACCGGCCCCGGCCACGGTGGGCCGGCCCTGGTTGCGAACGCCTACCTCGAAGGCACCTACAGCGAGCTCTACCCGAACGTCCCCTGCGACGAAAGCGGCCTGAAGCAGCTCTTTCGTCAATTCTCATTCCCCGGCGGGATTCCCAGCCACGTCGCCCCGGAGGTGCCCGGTTCGATCCACGAGGGCGGGGAGCTCGGTTACGCACTCGTCCACGCCTTTGGTGCCGCCTTCGACAACCCCGATCTGCTGGTCGCCTGCGTCGTCGGCGACGGTGAGGCCGAGTCCGGGCCGCTCGCCGCGAGCTGGCACTCGAATAAGTTCCTCAACCCGAAGACCGACGGCGCCGTCTTGCCCGTCCTGCACCTGAACGGCTACAAGATCGCCAATCCGACTGTGCTCGCCCGCATCCCCGAGCGGGAGCTGCTGGCGCTGTTCGAGGGCTACGGCTGGCGGCCGATCATCGTTGCCGGCGGCCTCGACGGTGAGGACCCTACGCTCGTCCATCAGCGTCTCGCGACGGCGCTCGACGAGGCGCTTGACGAGATCCGTGAGATCCAGCGCGCGGCGCGTGGAGGCGAGGAAATCTCACGACCCGCCTGGCCAATGCTGATCCTGCGCACGCCGAAGGGCTGGACGGGGCCGAAGGAGGTGGACGGGAAGAAGACCGAGGGCAGCTGGCGCTCGCACCAGGTGCCGATGGCCTCCGTCCGCGACAGCGCCGCACACGTACGCCAACTCGAGGAGTGGTTGAAGAGCTATCGGCCCGAGGAGCTTTTCGACGACGAGGGCCGCCTGGTGCCAGAGCTCGCTGCGCTCGCGCCGCAGGGCGAGCGGCGGATGAGCGCGAACCCGCACGCCAACGGCGGCGCGCTGATACGCGACCTGGTGCTGCCCGACTTCCGCGACTATGCCGTCGCGGTCGAGTCGCCGGCCACGACGACGAGCGAAGCGACCCGCGTCCTCGGCGGATTCCTGCGCGACGTGATCGCCGAGAACCCGCACAACTTCCGTCTCTTCGGCCCGGACGAGACCGCGTCGAACCGGCTCGGCGACGTCTTCTCCGTCACCGGCCGCACCTGGTACGCCGAAACTCGACCGGACGATGAGGGGCTCAGCCCGGACGGGCGGGTGATGGAAGTCCTCTCAGAGCACCTCTGCCAGGGCTGGCTCGAGGGCTACCTGCTGACCGGCCGGCACGGGCTATTCAACTGCTACGAGGCGTTCATCCACATCATCGACTCGATGTTCAACCAGCACGCCAAGTGGCTGAAAGTGACCCGTGAGATCCCCTGGCGGCGCCCGATTCCCTCGCTCAACTACCTGCTCTCCTCGCACGTCTGGCGCCAGGACCACAACGGCTTCTCCCACCAGGACCCTGGCTTCATCGATCACGTCGTCAACAAGAAGTCCGAGGTGATCCGCGTCTACTTGCCGCCGGACGCCAACACCCTGCTGTCCGTCGGCGACCACTGCCTCCGCAGCCGCAACTACGTCAACGTGATCGTCGCCGGCAAGCAGCCGGCACTCAACTACCTGACGATGGACGAGGCGATTGTCCACTGCACCCGTGGCCTCGGCATCTGGGACTGGGCCTCGAACGACGAGGGCGGCGAGCCGGACGTCGTGCTCGCCTGCTGCGGCGACGTGCCGACGCTCGAGACCCTGGCGGCTGCGGCGCTGCTGCGTGAGCACCTGCCCGAGTTGAAGGTGCGGGTGATCAACGTCGTCGACCTGATGCGTCTCCAGTCCGAGACTGCGCACCCACATGGGCTCTCCGACGCGGAGTTCGACGCGCTCTTCACCACCTCTCGCCCGATCGTCTTCGCCTACCACGGCTATCCGTGGCTGATCCACCGGCTCACCTACCGGCGCGCAGGCCACGCCAACCTGCACGTGCGCGGGTACAAGGAGGAAGGGACGACGACGACGCCGTTTGACATCGTCATGCTCAACGACCTCGACCGCTTTCACCTCGTGATCGACGTGATCGACCGCGTCCCCGGGCTCCGCGAGCGCGCCGCGCACCTGCGCCAGGAGATGGAGGAGCGGCGCCTGCGCGCCCGCGCCTACACCCGCGCGCACGGGGACGACGACCCGGCGATCCGCGACTGGACATGGCCCTACTGAACGTCCTCGTCGTCAACGCCGGCTCCACCAGCCTGAAACTGGCGCTCGTCGACGACGAGGGGACCGCTACAGCGGTCTCTTCGCTCGCGACTGCCGGCGACGACGTCGGAGCCGTCGGTCATCGCGTCGTCCACGGCGGTTCACGCTTCATCGAGCCGGTCATCGTCGACGAGGAGGTTCTCCGTGAGCTGACCGGCCTCGCCGAGCTCGCACCACTGCACAACCGACCCGCTCTGGATCAAATCCGAGCCGCACGAACAGCTCTGCCCGACAGCCCGCACGTCGCCGTCTTCGACACCGCCTTCCACGCCACTCTGCCGGCGGTCGCCTCCACCTACGCCATCCCGAGCAGCTGGCGCGAGCGAGGCCTGCGCCGCTTCGGCTTCCACGGTCTGTCGGTCCAGTGGGCCGCTGAGCAGGCGCCCGTCGCACGTCTCGTCGTCTGCCACCTCGGCGGCGGCTGCTCGGTCACGGCTGTGCGTGACGGCAAGTCGATCGACACGACGATGGGGCTGACGCCGCTCGACGGCGTCGCAATGGCGACGCGCTCGGGCTCGGTCGATCCCGGGCTGCTCCTCTACCTGCTGCGGCACGGCCTGTCCGTCGACGAGCTCGAACACGGGCTCGAGCAGGAGTCGGGGCTCCTCGGGCTGTCCAAGCACTCGCCGCATGTCCACGAGCTCGAGGAGGCGATGGTCGCCGGCGATGAGCAGGCTCGTTTGGCGCTCACGATCTACGTGCGACGAATAGCGCAGGCGATCGCGAGCATGGCCGTCCCCCTCGGCGGCCTCGATGCGCTCGTCTTCACCGGCGGCGTCGGCGAGCACTCCTACCGGGTACGCGAGCAAGTCAGCACCGAGCTCGCCCTCCTCGGCATCGAGATCGACGTCGAGGCCAACATCCGCCTGCGCGCGGAGGGAGAGATCGCCACCGCGAGCTCGGCAGCACGTATCCGAGTTGTTGAGTCGCGCGAGGACGTCGTGATCGCACGGGAGGCGCGCCGCCTGATCGCCTCAGCGGTCGGTAGATAACCGCACCGGGTGTTACTCGCCTCGCTGGTCATACCTTCGCCCTGACCTGGTCGAGTGTGGCGACGCCGGTAATCGGCATCCTCTTCGTCGCGTTGGTCCGGTCGCCGCTCGCGCATACGGAACGCAACCGACGCGCTGCTTCGCTACGAGTCAGCGTCTAAGAAGCCGTGCTCGAGGGCATAGCGGACGAGCTCGGCGCGGGTGGAGAGACGCAGCTTCTGCATGATGTGCGCCCGATGGGTTTCGGCGGTGCGCACCGAGATGAAGAGCTTGTCGGAGATCTCCTGGTTCGTGTGGCCGAGGGCGAGCAGGCGCAGTACGTGGCGCTCTCTGTCTGAGAGCGGGTCCTCTGCGGCTCGGTTCCGCTCCTCGGCCTCCGCGACGATCATCCGTGCGCCGAGGGTCGGGTGGACGTAGTTGCGCCCGGCGGCGACCTCGCGCACGGCGGCGACTAGGTCGGTGTCGGCGGCCTCCTTGAGGATGTAGCCGGTGGCCCCGGCAGCGAAGGCCTGGCGCACGTAGTTCGGATCGTCCTGCATCGAGAGAATCAACACCTTCGCCTCAGGGGCCTCGTGAAGGACGTCGGGAATGGCATCGATGCCGCTCTTTCCCGGCATGACGACGTCCATCAGAATCAGATCGGGCTTCTGTTCCCGCAGCTCGAAGAGTGCGTGCCTGGCGTCGCCGGCCTCGCCAACCACCTCGATGTCGGCCTCAGATTCGAGCACCCTGCGCAGGCCATTCCGGACGACCGGGTGGTCGTCGACGATCAGAACTCGAATGGGCGTATCGCTCATGCCAGCTGTACCTCCGGGACGTCCGTCGTCGCGGAGCCCGGTGTGGACTCGATCCTTAGCTTGCCTGTCAAGAGTGTCGGCCGTTCCACCCGCTCGGATCGCCAGCTGGCCGGGCTCGTGGATCAGCCGGTCGCGGACGAGTTCCTCTTTACGCCCCGGCATTGTGTTCTCGAGGCTCATGCCCTTGGACGGCCCGAAGCTGCGAACGAGAAGGCGGTGGTCGACGACTCCGGTCAGGGTGATCCCCACGCCGCGCATTCCGCGTTGTCAACTCATTTGCACCGCAAACCGCGATCACCTCCGTAGACTCCGATGGCCTTGATCTCCCCTGACCCGGCGAACGCGTGAGAATTGCTGCGGCCGTGCTCGAGCGCACCGGCGGCCCGTTCGACGTCACCGAGGTGGAGCTCGCTCCACCCGCGCCGGGCGAGGTGCTCGTGCGGCTGCACGCGAGCGGGGTCTGCCACTCCGACGAGAACGCGATCGACGGGACGGCGCCGACGCGCTGCCCGGCCGTGCTCGGCCACGAAGGGGCCGGAGTCGTCGAGGAGATCGGGCCCGGCGTGACGCGCGTCCGGCTCGGCGATCACGTCGCCCTCTCCTGGGCGCCTTCCTGCGGCGTGTGCGAGGAGTGCCTGCGCGACCTGCCGCAGCTCTGCTCGACCGCGTGGCCGGCGATGGGATCGGGAGGGCTGCTCGACGGCACCACCCGCCTCTCGCGCGACGGCGAGCCGGTCTACCACTACTCCTTCATCTCCTCGTTCGCCGAGGCGGCCGTGCTTCCGGAGCGGTCGTGCGTGCCGATCCCGCGCGACGTGCCGTTCGAGATCGCCGGGCTGGTCGGCTGCGCGGTCACGACCGGCGTCGGCGCGGTCTGGCGGACGGCACAGGTGCGGCCCGGCGAGCGCGTCGCCGTGATCGGTTGCGGTGGCGTCGGCCTGAGCGCCCTGCTCGGCGCGCTCGCGGCCGGTGCGGGGACGGTCGTCGCCGTCGACGCGAAGCAGAGCAAGCTCGACGCGGCGCGCGAGCTCGGTGCCGACGAGACGGTGCTCTGGGCCGGCTCCGCCGAGGAGACGGCCGCCGCGGTGGCCGAGGCTTCCGGGGGAGGCGTCGACTACGCGATCGAAGCAACCGGGCGTCCGGAGGCGATGCTTGCCGCCTTCCTCTCGACGCGAGCCGGCGGCGCGGCTGTCCTGATCGGGATCCCGCGCGAAGACGCCGTCCTCTCGCTACCGGCTCTCTCGATCCCCCGCATGGAGCGCCGCGTGCTCGGCTCCATCTACGGCTCCTCGCGGCCGGAGCGGGACTTCGCCCTCTCGCTCGACCTCTACCGGCGCGGCCGGCTCCCGCTCGATCGCCTGATCTCTCACCGCCTGCCGCTCGAGGAGATCGGCCGCGCGTTCGAGTTGATGCGCTCAGGCGAGGCCCTGCGGGTCGTGCTCGACCTGAGCCCGGCTGCGCGCGAGGCGGCGGCGTGACCCCGGAGGAGCTCGACGGCCGGATCGGGGAGGGCTGGGGCGGCGTCAAGCCGAACGGGAGCCACGTAAACGTCGTGCTCGCGCGGCGCGGCAGCGTCACGGCCGCGGCGGCGACGAGCATGCTCGCTCACCCCTCGCCGGGCCACACGCCGGTGCTCGTTTGTGTCGGCGAGGAGGAGGCGCGCTACGAGCCTGTCTGGCCGCCGACCCTGATGATGAACAAGGCGACCGCGGTCGACGAGCGCCACCAGACCCTCACCTGGGGAGCTGCGCAGGTCGGGATCGCGCAGGGCGTGCTGGACGCGGTCGCGGACGGGCTGATCGAGGCGACGCAGGACCTGATCGTGCTCGTAGCCGTCTGGGTCGACCCCGCCGCGGACGACGAGACCGCGCTGCGCATCGCCAACCGCGAATCGGTGCGGAAGGCGATCGGGATGTGCGCCGACGGTCGCGATCCCGAGGCGGTCGCTCGCCTGGTCGCGAAGCGCGACTCCGTCACGAGCCCCTTCTACAGCGGCAGCTGATGAAGATCAGCGCGATCGAGACGCGGGAGTATGCGATCCCGTTCGACCCGCCGTTCACGGCGGCGTGGGATCCCGTGCCGCGAGCGCGGCAGAAGGCGACGCTCGTGATCGTGCACACCGACGAAGGCGTGTCGGGCTACGCGAGCGGCGACCGACTCCTCGACCGCGAGCTGCTCGAACGGCTGCTCGTCGGCGTCGATCCGCTCCAAACAGAAGTCGTACGGGAGCTCTGCGAGACGGTGGACTTCCACGGCGGCCGTCCCTGGACGGCCGAGGTCGCGGTCTGGGACCTCGTCGGCCGGATCCTCGACACGCCGTGTTGGCAGCTCCTCGGCGGCCGCTCCGACCGGCTGCTCGCCTACGCCTCTTCCGGGGAGGCGGTCGACGCCGACGAGCGCGTCGCGCGCTGCCTGGCGCTGCGGGAGGCGGGGGTTCGCGCGGCCAAGATCCGCTTCGCGACCGACAACTGGCGAGCGGGCGTCGAGCTCGTCGCCCGCGTACGCGACGCGGTCGGGCCTGATTTCGAGCTGATGGTCGACGCCAACCAGGGCTGGCGCATGCCCGGCGACCTCGCGTCCCGCTGGGACGTCGCCACGGCGCTGCAGTGCGCCCGCGCGCTCGAGCCGCTCGGCGTCTACTGGCTCGAGGAGCCGCTGCGGACCGACGACCTCGATGGTTACGCGACGCTGCGGGCCGGCACGAGCTTGCGGATCGCCGCCGGCGAGATGGTGCGCGGCGCCCACGAGGCTCGTGACCTCGTCGTCCGCGGCGGCGTCGACGTGATCCAGACCGACGTCGTCCTGGCGGGGGGAATCGGCGGGTGCAAGCGGGTCGCAGCGCTCGCCGACCTCCACGGACGCGCCTGGTCGCCGCACACGTGGTCGAACGGCCTCGGCCTGGTCGCAAATCTGCACCTCGCCCTTGCCGTCTCGACCTGCCCCTATGTGGAGGTGCCCTACGACCCGCCGGCGTGGTCGGCCGAGCGGCGCGACTGGCTCCTCCCCCAGCCGCTCGAGATCGCCGCGGACGGCACGATCGCCCCGCCTCCGGGCCCCGGCCTCGGCGTCGTCCCCGACCTGGACGCGCTCGAGCGCCACCGCGTTCGGTGAGGATTCGCGCAGCAGTCCTCCACGAACCCGGGACCCCGGTCGTCGTCGAGGAGGTCGAGCTCGCGCCGCCGCGAGCCCGCGAGGTGCTCGTTCGCGTCGCCGCGGCCGGCGTCTGCCACAGCGACGTGCGCCTGGCCGACGGCGAGCTGGGCGCCGGCCGCTGGCCGATGGTGCTCGGCCACGAGGGAGCCGGAGTCGTCGAGGCCGTGGGTGACGGCGTCACCCACGGCCAGCCAGGGGATCACGTCGCGTTCACGTTCGTGCCCGCGTGCGGCGCCTGCCGCAGCTGCCGCGCCGGCAAGCCGAACCTGTGCGAGCCCGCCGGCGAACGCGGCCTCGCCGGCATGTTGATGGACGGCACCTCTCGCCTCTCCTTACCGGACGGCACCGTTTTGCAGCACGGGCTGATGACCGCCTGCTTCGCCGAGCACGCTGTCGTCGACGCGGCCGCGGCCGTGCCGCTGCCAGGCGAGCTGCCGCTGTGGCAGGCGGCCCTGCTCGGCTGCGGCGTCGTGACCGGGATCGGAGCGGTGCGGAACACGGCCAAGGTTCAGAACGGCGAAACGGTCTGCGTGGTCGGCTGCGGCGGCGTCGGCCTGCAGGTGATCGCGGGAGCCCGGCTCGCCGGTGCGAGAGTGATCGTTGCCGTCGACCGCGAGCCCGCGAAACTGGAGCTGGCCCTCCGCCGGGGCGCGACGCACGCCGTCGACGTCTCCGCAGGCGACGCCGCCGCCGCGGTGCGTGAGCTCTCGGACGGAGGGGTCGATCATGCTTTCGAGGTCGTCGGCCGAGCCGAGACGATCAGGCTCGCCTGGGACGTCTTGCGCCCCGGCGCGACCGCCGTCGTCGTCGGGCTCGCTCCGAAGGGCGTCGAGGTCTCGCTCCCGGCGATCGAGTTCCTGTCGGAGAAGGGAATCCGAGGCTCCTATTACGGTTCCGCGGACGTCGCCGCCGAGCTGCCCGAGCTCGTGGCGCTGGTCGCGGACGGACGGCTCGATCTCGGCGAGGTGGTCTCGCACGTCGCGG
>JBKJSM010000012.1:0-47554 GCA_046594445.1 Gaiellaceae bacterium
AGTCCGCACGTCTGCGGGAGACGTCAGCGCCTCGAAGGCGATCCTGGCCGACGTGCACGCCGTCGCTCTTTATCTCGAGCTGCTGCCGCGAAGCGCGGTGCCCCGCCGCGTCCTCGACGCGATCGGGCGCTTCGAGCACGACCCGGCGACGTACAAGGTCGACTGGACGCTCGACGGCCCCATCCCCTGGGCCGCGGCCGATGCTCGCCGCGCGCCTGTGATCCACGTGGCCGAGTCGATCGACGAGCTCAGCGTCACCCAGAGCGAGATCGCGCGCGGGCTCGTCCCGTCGAAGCCGTTCCTCGTGCTCGGGCAGTACTCTATGGCCGACCCGACGAGGATGCCCGCGGGCAAGGAGGTCGCCTGGTCGTACACGCACCTTCCGCACGGCGCGAGCACCGACGGCCTCGCAGACCGGATGGAGGAGCGGGTCGAGGCGCTTGCGCCCGGCTTCCGCGAGCTCATCCGAAAGCGGCGGATCTGGGAGCCCTCCGACCTCGAGGCGGCGAACGAGAACCTGCGCGGCGGTTCGCTCAACGGCGGCACCTCGCAGATCCACCAGCAGCTGATCTTCCGCCCGATCCCCGGCCTGGGCCGTCCCGAGACGCCGGTCAAGGGCCTCTTCCTGGCCTCGGCGTCCGCGCACCCCGGCGGCGGCGTCCACGGAGGGCCGGGCGCTATCGCCGCCAAGGCGGCACTGCACAAGCTGCGCCGCTAGCTCAAAAGATCTCCGGGCACCATGGCTTGGGCGCGTCGGTCAGGAAGAGGCGGTCCGCCCGCAGCGCCCCTCCCTCCTTCAGCTCGCGCGCGACCCCAGAATGCACGAGCTGGCTGAAGGAGAACCCGCCCAGGTAGGCGCTGCCTAGCTCGCCGACGTCGAGTGCGAGATCGGCGTCCTCGTCGGTCTTCGCGGCCGAGCCGCCCTCGATCTTCCAGCGCCCCGTGTTTTCCGGCAGGAAGGCGTCCGCGACCTCGAGCACGACGGGGCCGTCGCCGCCGTACGCGCGGGCCGACAGGGCGGCGCCCACGTCGACGAGGCGCAGCCAGAGGCCGTCGCCGACGCGCAGGCGCATCCGGCGCGGGTAGCGCAGCTGATGCACGAGCGGGTGGTCGATCGGGATCAGGTACGCCTTGAAGGCCGCCGCCCAATCCATCTCGAGCAGGACGCGCCAGAGCTCCCGGGTCGCGGTCGGCCCGTCGGCGACCGCCTCGATCACCTCCACGTGCCCGGCCGACGAGCCCTCCTCGAACTTCATGAACACCCGGTAGAGCGCGTACCCGGCCGTCTCGCCTCCGAGCTCCAGCAGGACGACGTTCTTCTCGCCCCCGCCGTTACGTCGGTCCGGCGGATCGGCGAGGTTGCGGAGCTCCCACCAGTCGGCCGTCCGCTCGAACATGCCCGGGGTGCGGAGCCGAACGCGGTCGTAGACGGGCGGCACGAGCTCCTTCGCCTCCTCGAGCGTGACCAGCCGCGCGGAGGCCGTCGGATCGGTGGGCTCGCGCAGGCCGGTGTAGCCGCTCGCAAGCTCCATCTCGCCCGCCAGCGAGGCGAGACCGTACCCGTAGCGCCGGTAGATCATTTCCTCCGAAGCCCAGAGCGCCGCGATCGGCTCGCCGCGCTCACGGACGTCGTCGAGCTGGGCGCGCATCATCGCGGTCAAGACGCCGCGGCGGCGGTGCGTCGGGAGAACGCCGACCACGGTCACGCCAGCACATGCGATCGGGCCGCCGGGCACGGTCATCCGGAAGGGAAACGCGCCCGCGCCGCCGACGATCCGGTCGCCGTCGAACGCCGCGTGCATCCGCTCGAGCGGCAGAACCTTCGCGAACCGCTCCGCTCGCTCGTCGTCGGGGCCGCCGCCGAAGTAGTGGGAGATCGCGCCCACGGCGGACTTGAACTCGGCGATGTCCTTCGTCGGGCGCACGTCCCAGGCGATCAGAACACCTCCGGGCAGTGCGGGGGCAGGTCGGTGCGGAAGAGCAGCGAGGCGCGCTCGGCGGCGCCGTCCGTCAGCGCGGCGGCGCGGCCGGAGCGGACGAGCCGGTGGAAGTCAAAGGCGCCGAGGTAGGCCGACGCAAGATCCGCGACGTCGAGCGCGAGGTCGGGCTTGTCGTCCGTCCGGCCTACCCCCTCGCCGACGCGGTAACGACCCGCATTCCACGGGCAGAGCTCGTCGCGAACTTCGAGTACGACCGGCTCCCCCGCCTTGTACGAGCGAGCGCGGAGCGCCGCGTCGAGATCGACGAGCCGCAGCCAGAGACCGTCGCTCAAGCTCAGCCCGAGCGCGCGGGGATCGCGAACGGCGAGAAAAAGGCACGAGGCCGGATCGAGGTCCGGCACCTCGACGCGCTCGACCAGGTCGATGCCGTGCAGGAAGCGCCACAGCTCCCGCTCAGCCTGGGGGGACGTCGCCGCCGCCTCGACCGCGCGGACGTGGCCACGCGGCATGCCGTTCTCCCACTCGTTCTTGATCCGGTACATCGCGTACGCCTCGGCGACGCCGTCGAGCTCGATCACGACGTAAAACTTCTTGCTGTAACCGCGACGCCAGCTTTCGGGATCGGGAAGCCGGTGCTCCTTCCACCACTGCTCCGTCCGGGTGAGCATCCCGGCGCGGATCGTCCGCACGCGCTCGTGCACCTGCCGGAAGAGGTCGTACGCCTCGTCCTTGTCTACAAGCCGGGCCCTCCCCTCGGGACCGGCGTCGTCACGGAGGGCAAAGCGTGCGCGGTCAGACTTCATTCCCGGCTGGGGAACCGCGAGCCCGTAGCCGAAGCGGCCGTAGATGGAGGACTCGGAGGCCCAGAGCGCGGCGATCGGCTCGCCCCAAACCTTCGCGTCCTCCAGCTGGCGGCGCATGAAGTCCCGCAGGATTCCTTGCCGCCGGTGAGACGGCAGCACGCCGACCCACGTCACGCCGGCGCACGGAAGCTGGCCACCAGGGATCGTCATGGCGAACGGGTATGCGCCGGCCAGCCCGACGGGGCGACCGTCGTCGAATGCGGCGAGTGCGCGCGCCGCAGGCAGCGCCTTGCGCTCTCGCTCGCAGGTCTCGTCGTCGACGTCTTCGCCGAACGCGGCCTCAGCCGCGGTCATCGCAGCCCGCAGCTCCTCCTCGGCCGGCGGCCTGATCTCGATCAGCATCGTCCGATCCTGCCAGAAGGCTGCTACGTCGTGACCGGCAGCGGAACGAGTCCGAGATCACCCTCGAGTGGGATCGCTTGCCTACCCGCATCCCTCCCGATGTCCCACTTTCCGAGAAACTCCCTCGCCCCCTCCATGGTCTCCCACAGAGCGATCGCGTAGAAGGCGGAGCCGTCCTGTGCGTGCCAGGCACGGTGGAATCGGCAGCCGTGCTCGACTGCGCTGTCGCGCATCGCGGCCGTAAACCCGTGCACCCGCTTCTCGTACAGGTCCTCGGCCGACTCGCCGTCAACGGTCGGCGTCGGAACGCGGTAGAGCAACCACTGCATCGCGGACGGACCCTAAGCGATCTTTTCGAGCGGGGCGTAATCGAGCATCAGCTTCCGCTCGCTGCCGTCGTTCGCGAACCGCACGGTGACGACGCCGCCTGGCTCGATCCGGACGATCACGCCCTCGCCGAGGGTGCCGTGGCGAACGTTGTCGCCGGTCGAGAGGGCGGGGTGATCGGCGCGAGGCGAGATCTC
Source organism: Gaiellaceae bacterium (assembly GCA_046594445.1). Classification (GTDB taxonomy): domain Bacteria; phylum Actinomycetota; class Thermoleophilia; order Gaiellales; family Gaiellaceae; genus Gaiellasilicea. Next base: position 3,670 of record JBKJSM010000012.1, read on the forward strand.
GCGCGTCTGCGACGGTGAGCCGTAGCTCCGCCAGGACGACGGCCGCAGCCGCTCGCGCTCGACGTGGCGCTCGGGCAGCTCGTCGAGGAAGCGCGAGGGAAGGTGCGCCGTAGTCCGGCCCCAGAGCATGCGCGACGACGCGTGCGTCAGCGTCAGCCGCTCCTCCGCCCGGGTCAGGCCGACGTAGAAGAGCCGCCGCTCCTCCTCAACTCCCTGCTCCTCGATCGAGCGGGCGCTAGGGAAGATCTCTTCCTCGACGCCGACGACGAAGACAGCCCGGAACTCGAGCCCCTTGGCGTTGTGGATCGTCATCAACGTCACGTTGGACTGTTCCTCGCCTCCGAGCGCGTCCTGGTCGGAGTAGAGCGAGATCTCCTGGAGGAAGCCCGAGAGCGTCGGCTCCTCGGTCTGCTGGACGTACTCGTGCGCACCGTCGACGAACGCCTCCAGGTTCTCGATCCGGCCGCGCGCCTCGATCGTGCGCTCCGCCTCGTAGGCGTCGAGCGTCCCGCTGCGCGCCAGCACCTCCTGGAGCAGGTCCGGCACCTCGTACTCCTGCGCCGCCGAGCGGAGCGAGTCGAGCAGGTTCTTCAGGCCGGTGACCGCTTTCACCGCTGCGGTGCCGAGGCCGGCCTCGGTCGGATAGTCGAGCGCGTCGAAGAGCGCCAGGCCGTGCGAGTCCGCGTACGTGACGAGACGGGAGATCGTCGTGTCGCCGATCGCCCGCTTCGGCCGGTTAGCGATCCGCATCAGGCTGACCGCGTCGGCCGGGTTGTCGAGCACCTGCAGGTAGGCGATCGCGTCCTTCACCTCGGCGCGCTCGTAGAAGCGCGGCCCGCCGATCACCTGGTAGCCGATCTGGTGCAGGCGCAGCGTCTGCTCGAGCACCCGGGACTGCGCATTCATCCGGTAGAAGACAGAGATCTCGCTGCCCGAGTAGCCCTCCTCGACGAGTCCGGCGATCTGCGCGGCGACGTAGCGGCCCTCGGCCTGCTCGTCTTCGACCTCGATCACCCGCACCGGATCGCCGTCGCCGAGCTCCGACCAGAGCCGCTTCTCCTTCCGCTCCGAGTTGTGCGAGATGACCGCGTTCGCAGACTCGAGGATGGCGTTCGTGGAGCGGTAGTTCTGCTCGAGGGAAACCGTGCGCGTCTCCGGGAAGTCCTTTTCGAACTCGAGGATGTTGCGGATGTCGGCTCCACGGAAGCCGTACACACTCTGATCTGGGTCGCCCACAGCGCAGATGTTGTGGTGGTGCTCCGCGAGCAGCTGCAGCAGCCGGTACTGCGCGTGGTTTGTGTCCTGGTACTCGTCGACCATGATGTAGCGGAAGGCGTTCTGCCAGTGCTTGCGAGCGTCCGGGAAGCTCTCGAGGATCTGAACCGTCAGCATCAACATGTCGTCGAAGTCGACGGCGTTCGAACCAGCCAGCCGCTTCTGGTAGAGCGCGTACACCTCCGCGACCGTCTGGTCGTAAAACGATGCGATCCGCTCGGCGTACATGTCCGGCGTCACGAGCTGGTTCTTGGCGTTCGAGATCTGCGCGTGGACGCCGCGGGGGACAAAGCGCTTCGGGTCCTTGTCGAGCTCCTCGAGGCACTGCTTGACGAGCCGCACCTGGTCGGCCGAGTCGTAGATCGTGAAGTTCGATCGGTACCCGATCCGCTCCGCCTCCGAGCGCAGGATGCGGCCGCAGGCGGCGTGGAAGGTGAGGATCCAGATCGCGCGCGCCATCGGACCGAGCATCCCGGTGAGGCGCTCGCGCATCTCGCCGGCGGCCTTGTTCGTGAACGTGATCGCCAGGATCTCGTTCGGCTTCACCCCGAGCGCCGAGGTCAGGTGAGCGACGCGATGGGTGAGGACGCGGGTCTTCCCGGAGCCCGCGCCCGCGATCACGAGCAGCGGCCCCTCGGTGTGCAGAACCGCCTCCCGCTGGGCGGGATTCAGGCTGGCGAGGTACTGCTCGGGCGACGCTACCGGCACTCCGTCGATGCTAGCGCGCGCTATGGTCGAGCCGTGGAGACGCGCCGACTGGGCATGCAGGGGCTCGAGGCTTCGGCGCTCGGGCTCGGCTGCATGGGGATGTCCGAGTTCTACGGCACCGCCGACGAAGGCGAGGCGATCGCGACGATCCACCGCGCGCTCGAGCTCGGGATCACGTTCCTCGACACCGCCGACATGTACGGACCGTTCACGAACGAGCAGCTCGTCGGCAAGGCGATCGCCGGCCGCCGCGACGAGGTCGTGCTCGCGACGAAGTTCGGGAACATGCGCGGCGAGCAGGGCGAGTTTCTCGGCATCAACGGCAGCGCCGAGTATGTCCGCTCCGCCTGCGAAGCGTCGCTGGAGCGACTCGGCGTCGACACGATCGACCTCTACTACCAGCACCGCGTCGACCTCGAGACGCCGATCGAGGAGACCGTCGGCGCGATGGCCGAGCTCGTTCAGGAAGGGAAGGTGCGCTACCTCGGCCTGTCCGAGGCCGGTGCCGAGACGATCCGGCGGGCGCATGCCGTCCACCCCATCTCTGCACTCCAGAGCGAGTACTCGCTCTGGACGCGCGATCCCGAGCCCGAGATCCTGCCGACCGTCCGCGAGCTTGGGATCGGCTTCGTCGCCTACAGCCCGCTCGGCCGCGGCTTCCTCTCCGGCAAGATCCGCTCGGTCGACGACCTGGACGAGAAGGACTTCCGCCGGCGCGGGCCGCGCTTCCAGAACGACAACCTGCAGCGGAACCTCGCGCTCGTCGAGGTGGTCGAGAAGCTCGCCGCCGAGAAGGGCGTGACGCCGTCGCAGCTCGCGCTCGGCTGGGTGCTCTCGCGCGGCGACGACGTCGTCCCGATCCCGGGCACGAAGCGGCGCTCCTACTTGGAGGAGAACGCTGCCGCCGTCGACATCGAGCTGACCGCCGAGGAGCTCGACCGGCTCGAGGCAGCTTTCCCGGCGGGCGCGGCCGCAGGCGACCGCTATCCGGATATGTCGACCGTCAACCGCTGAGCGGGAACGGCTCGCGCGCGAGCGCGGGCAGCACCTGCGCGGTCACCCAGAGCGGCGTCGTCACGTAGCGGGCGTTGTAGCGGTAGCTCCCGTCGGACCGGCGCAGCCGGCCGAGGTAGCGGAATGCAGGCGGGCCGGGGCTCGCTCCTGCTGCGATCAGGGCCTGGATCGCCCAGGCCGTCGATTGCGCGTCGGACCCGCGGCCCTGCGTCAGCTCGAAGCCGCCGTCCGCGTTCTGATGGCGGCGGAGGAAGACGACGCCGCGCTGGAGCGGCCGGCCGCGCACGCCGGCCGCTCGTAGCGCCTGCATCGCGGCGGCCGTGTCGTTCGTGTCGGCTGCGCCACCCGTGAGCCACGGCCAGCCGCCCGACGGCCGCTGAGCGGCGAGGAGAGCCTTGACGAGAGGGGGCGGGACGGGTTGGCCGGCCTGCCGGAGTGCGAGGATCGTCCAGATCGTCGCGTTCACAAGCCTCCCGGGGGTATGGCCGCGCAGCCGGGGCAGCAGGTCGTCCGGGTGGTCGCCGGCAGCGGCGCGAGCCATCGCCACGAGTGCGACGTCGGTTGCCGTCTCCGGCTTCTGCCTGGCCAGATAGGCGGCTGCTCCGCCGGTCTCAACGCCGGCAGCTGCGAGCCCCAGCGTCGCCCAGGCCGTGATCTGCGGGTCGCCGAAGCCGCCGTCCTCCCGCTGCTGGCCGGCCACGTAGCCGGCCGGCGTGGCCAACGTTGCGGTCGTCGCCAGCGTTGCGAGCAGCTTCAGGCCCACACGACCTCCGTCCTCGACCGTCGTTCGAAGCGCTCCAGCACTCTGCGGAGCTCCGGCCCGGCGACGAGCGCAAGCACGACGTTGCCGACCCCGTGCGCGACGTTGAAGGGGAAGCCGGCGGCGAGCCGCGCGAGCAGCGCGGCGTCCGTGTGCGGGTAGAAGGCGAACCAGAGCCAGACGTCCATCGCCATCCCGAACGCGAAGCCCAGCGCCAGAACGAACGCCGCGAATGCGAGCCGGTGCCGCAGGAGCCCGCGCAGCAGGCCGCCGAGGACGCCGCAGCCGCCCCACGCGAGCATCTGCCACGGCGTGTGCGGGCCCTGGCCGAGGAAGAAGTTGGACGCGATCGCGGCAAGCGCGCCAACCGCAAACCCGCGCCGGGGGCCGAGCGCGACCCCAGCGGCCGCGACGATCACCGTGACCGGCTGCACGCTCGGGACCGGTGCGAACAGGACGCGTCCCGCCGCGGCGAGGCCCCCGAGGGTGGCGACGAGCGTCAGGTCGCGCGCCGACACCGTGCCGCCCTCCAGCCAGGCGAACCCGGCCGCGAGCACGGCGATGGCCGCGAGCAGCGTCGCGATCCCGCCGCGCGCAGGATCGAGCGCCGCCCACGCCGCGAGCGCGAGCGCGGCGGCGGCGCAGAGGCCGGCAACCCTAGACGCCAACTCTCAGCTCCTCTCGGCCGAGCAACACCCGGCGGTGTGCGGGCAGGTCGCGATCGTGCGTTGCGACCAGCACGGCCTTTCCGGACGCGGCGTAGCGCTCCAACCAGATCCCGAGATCCACCTTGCGCTCGGGGTCGAGGCCTCGCGTCGGCTCGTCCAGGACGAGCAGGTCCGGCTCGGCCACTGCGACGGCCGCGAGCGCCAGGCGCTCGCGCTCGCCGCTCGAGAGGTCTCGTGGGTGCCGGGCGGTCGCCCAGGCGAGACCCACTTGCTCGAGCGCCTCGCGAGCCCGCCGTTCATCCCCGTTCACGGCCAACGCCACCTCGGCCACCACCGTCTCCTTGATCAGGTACCGCCCCGGGTCCTGGGCGAGATAGCCGACGCGGCCACCTCGCTCGACCGTCCCACCCTGCGGGTCGAGCAGGCCGGCCGCGATCCGCGCGAGCGTGGTCTTTCCTGACCCGTTCGGCCCATCGAGCGCGACGATCTCGCCCCTGCCGACGACCAGGTCGACCCCGTCCAGGACAGGCATGGCCTGCCTGAACGCGAAGCTGACCCCGGACATGTCCAGTACGGACTCGCCCGAGTGAGCTTGTGTTCCAGGAACACAAGGCTCGACGTACGCCGGACGCTCGGACTCCAGCCACTCGAGCGCACGATCGCGTGAGGCATCCAGGAGGAGGCGGCCGTCGTCGACGAAGAGGACGCGGGTCGCGAGCTCGAGTGCGCGGGGGACGCGATGCTCGGAGAGGACGACCGTGGCGCCGAGGCGCTCCACGGCCGCGAGGAAGAGCGCGGCAGCCTCGGGATCGAGCTGGGAGGTCGGCTCGTCGAGGAGCAGCAGCTGCGGCTCGAGCGCCAGCGCAGAGGCCAGGCAGACGCGCTGCAGCTCGCCGCCCGAGAGCTCGATCGTCTTGCGTCCCCACAAGTGCAGCGCGTCGACCGAGGCGAGCGCGCGCTCCACACGCGGCCAGATCTCGAGGGCCGGGACACCGAGATTCTCGAGCCCGAATGCAACCTCGTTGGCGACGATCGTCATCACGACCTGGTCCTCAGGGTCCTGGAAGACGGTCGCGACCGTTCCGGCCAAGTCGGCAGGGCGCGTCCGCCGCGTGTCGCGCCCGGCGACGAGAACGGAACCGGCAAAGCGGCCGCCGTGGAAGTGCGGGACGAGCCCGGAGAGCGCGCGCAGGAGCGTCGACTTGCCCGAGCCCGACGGCCCCAGGAGCGCAACCACCTCGCCCGCCTGGAGCTCGAGCGAGAGGTCGCGGAGCGCCGGCGGTGCGGCCGGGTAGGAGAACGAGAGCCCGCTGACGCTGACTAGAGCCACAACGCAGCCACCGCGACGAGCAGGATCGACGCCGGTACGGCCAAACGGTCGCGCGCGCTCCACGGCGGCCGGGGCGCCCGCGTCGGCCCGGGACGGCCGAAGCCCCGCGCCTCCATCGCCTCCGCCAGGCTCGACGCACGCTCGAGCGAGCCGGCGACGAGGGGCGAGAGCAGCGTCGCGTAGCCGCGCGCCCCCTCGAGGCGCACACCCCGTCCCCGCACGGACTCCGCCAGGCCGGCCGCGTCGCGCTCGAGCGACGGCACGAGGCGCGTGGCGAGCGCAACCGCGAGCGCGGAGCGGCGGGCGGCGCCCGCGGCTGCGACGAGCCGGTCGTGGTCGAGCAGGAGCGCGTAGGCCGCGAATGCGAGCCCGAGCGCGGTGAGCCGGAGCGCGTTCAGGGCCGCCTCGTACAGCTCCACCGTCGTCACGTCGAGCGCGCCGAGCACTGGGATCGACGGCCCTTCCCAGAGGATCGTCCCGTCCGGGCTCGACCAGAGGAACGGCGAGAGGACGAGCAGGCCGAAACCCGTCGTGAGGGCGCCGAAGAGGTAGACGCCGCGCCGCTCCGACGGCGCGCGCAGGCAAACTGCCAGCAGGAGCGCCGCCAGCGCGCCGATTGCCCAGATCCGGTCGGAGAGCAGCGCAGCGGTGCCGGCCGCGGCGAGTAGGAGGGCTGCGGGCGCGGGGCTCACGGAACCTCGTACCGCCGCACGTAGTCAGGCTCACCCGCGATCACGAAGCGCACCGGAGCACCGGCACTCCCGCCCAGCAGCTCTCCTCGCAGCAGCTGCGCGCCGGCGCGCAGCTCGAGGCGGTTGGCGGCCTCTGGGACGGCGACCCCGATCGGCTCGACCGAGTCGGCGCCGATCTGATCGCCCAGCTCGCGGGCGCGCTCCTCGAGACCCGCCGCGTACCGGACGGCGGCCGGACGCCGCTCGCCCGCATAGCCGTGCAGGAACGGCTCGGGAAAGGCGCCGACGACCACGCGCGCTTCCCCCTCGCGCTCCCAGGCGCGGTAGTCCAGCCAGGCGACGTCGCCCTCGCGCAGCCGGTACGCGGATGCGCTGCGGTCGCCCTCGTACCCGTTGACGAACCAGAACCAATCGCGCCGATCGGACAGGCTGCCCGCGATCCCGTTCACGGACTGCACGTAGCGCCCGCCGTAGCGGGTCTCGACGTCCGCTTCGCCGGCGAGCGCGCGCATCAGCGTCTGACCCGCATCGACTTCGACGTCCACGAGCAACTGGGCGCCTCGGTCGCGCGTGACCCAGAGAGTCGCCTTCCCCTCCTCCTCACCGGCGGCGCCACCGCAGCCGGCGAGGAGAACGAGGACGGCGAGCGCGCTGAGCGCGCGCCTGATCACTTCACCGCGTTCGAGCGGACTGCCCCTGGCGCGGTCGCCTTGACGAGCCCGAGGTGACGCCCGATGCAGGCGCGTCCCGCCTTCGTCTTGAAGCGCTTCCCATCGGCGCTCAGCGTCGCCGTCGCCGCGCGCGTTCGGGCGCCCGTGTCGGTGACGGACTCGACGACATAGCAATTGCCCGGGAGCCGCTGGAGCTCGAGCGTGGGTGGGCCACCGGCGTCGCCGAAGGTCGCGTAGTACCAGAGCACGGCGTCTCCGTCTTTCAGGATCACCTTGTCTGCGCCGACGGGCGGCGAGACGCCGTTGACCTTGAAGACCCAGCCTGACGAGCCCGCTGCCGCGTACTTGCCGATCTGGCTGACGTAATCGCCGAACGTGGACGTCGTGATGGCGTAGTGAAACTCGCCGGCCGTGCTGGCGAGGTCGAGCGCCTGGAGCGCATTGTCGGCGGTCACGCGTGGTTGCGCGGCGCCGAAGATGGTCTGGGTCTTTCCTTCGATCCGGATCTTGACCGTGGCCGCGAAGGCGGTGGACGTCAGCACCACCGAGAGAAGCACCGAAAGAGCAACGATTCTGCGAAGCACGAATCCTCCTTCCGCGAGGGGTTCGAGGTATGGGAGCGCAGCGGGTCTTCTGACTCGGGGCTCCCCCTTCGCGGCCTTCCCGGCTTGTGGCCAGTGGCGTTTCCACGTCGGGCGTCTCCCCTCACAGCGGCGGGACCGTCCCGGACTTGCACCGGGTTCCCTCACCGTGCTCCTGTGGTGTTAGACGTTCAGTGTGACGCGGAGCCTACCATGGCTCGGTGCCGACCTCCGCCGCGCTGCGCCTGTGGGCGCCGGTCGTCCTCTGGGCCGCTGTCATCTTCGTCTTCTCCTCGATCTCCGATCTCGGCACCGGCCTCGGGACGTGGGATCTCGTTCTGCGGAAGCTCGCCCACGCCGGCGAGTTCGCGATCCTCGGGGCGCTGCTCCTGCGGGCGCTCCGCGCCGAGCTGCCCGCGCTCGCGGCCGGGATCGCCTACGCCGCGACCGACGAGCTGCACCAGCGCTTCGTCCCCGGCCGCGTCGGCTCGCTGCTCGACGTGCTGATCGACGCGATCGGGGTCGCGGCGGGCGTCGCGCTCTGGCGAAGGCTCAGCCGGCAGGCGAGCTGAGCCGCGACACGTAACGCGCCGCGGAGCGGCGGACGACCTCGTTGCCGTCGCGCGGCACGAGGCGGTCCCACCAGGCGCCCAGGATCCGGTCGAACTCCCACGGCTCCAGCGCCGCCGCGATCCGCTCGACCTCGGCCGCCGGCAGCGGAATCAGGTTCGGGTAGCTCCACATGAACGAGACGAATTCGCGGTCGGGGATCACCATCACGATGTCGCCCGTGAGAAGCATGCGCCGCTCGCGGTCGTGCAGCACCGTCCCGCCTGCGAAATGGCCGCCGAGCCGAAGCAGCGTCAGTCCGCCCCACAGCTCGCGCACGTCGCCGCTCCAGAGCTCGACCGACGGGTCAGGGCGCATGATCCACTCGCGATCGGCCTCGTGCAAGAGGATGGGAACGCCGCCCAGGGCCTCGCTCCACTCGACCATCCCGGAGTAGTAGTGCGGATGCGAGATAGCGATCGCGCGCACCTCGCCGCGCGCCCGCACCGCCGCAACCGCCGCCTCGTCGACGAGCGGGGTCATGTCCCAGATCACGTTGCCCTCGTCCGTCTCGGCGAGGAGGAGCCGCTGCCCGATCGCGACCTCCGGTTCGGTCCCGACTCCGAGATAGCCCGCGTCCTCGCGGACGTCGCAGCAGTGATCCTGCGCCAGCTCCTCGAGCGTCGTCCACTGCTGGCCCTTCAGGCCGACGTACTGGCGCTCGTCTTCGCAGACGGGGCAGCGTTCCGGGGGCGCGTCGCTCGCGGCGAACTGCGTCGCACACGTGACACAGACGAAGTTGCTCAGGGCGTCAGGCGGTAGATCGTGCCGCCGTGCGAGACCGCGTAGAGCTCCCCGGCGTTGTCCTCACCGAAGGAGGTCAGGTTCTCGATCTTGAACCCCTCACGGCGGAGGCCGGTCGCCTTCCCGCCCACTTCCTTGAAGCTCCAGACGTTGCCGCTGCAGAAGTCGCCGTAGATGTACCGGCCGCGCAGGGACGCCTTCGAGCCGCGGTAGACGTAACCGCCGGTGACCGAGCAGCCGTCGCTGTGGCTGTACTGGGCAATCGGCGGCACGAGCTTGCCCGGGCCAGGCGCCTTGTCCTCGAACTTGTTGCGTCCCTCGTAGACGTCCCAGCCGTAGTTCTCGAGGCCGGGGCTCTTCGCCGCGACGTAGTCGATCTCCTCGATCGCGCCCTGACCGACGTCGCCGAGGTAAAGGTCGCCGTTGGCGCGGTCGAACGAGAAGCGCCAGGCGTTGCGCAAGCCGAGCGCCTCGATCTTCAGGCCCTTCGTCGCGACGTTGATCGAGAGCAGCTTGCCGAAGAGCGACTTCATGTTCTGAGAGCGGTTCTCCGGGTCGCCGCCCGAGCCGCCGTCGCCCATCGTGAAGTAGAGCCGGCCGTCGCGGCCGAACGCCAGCATGCCGCCGTTGTGATTTCCGTAGGGATCCCGGCTTGAGAAGAGCTGCCGCGGCGCCGAGGCGCGCGTCCCGTCCGAGCTGTACTCGACGAGGCGCGTGGAGCTGTCCCGGGCCGTGTACTGGACGTAGAGCTTGCGCACCTTCGGGTACGAGGGATGAAAGGCAAGCCCGAGCAACCCCTGCTCGCCGCCGGCCGTGACGAGCCTGCGGATGTCGAGGAGCGGCGTCGCGCGGCGCTTGCCGCCGTCGAGCACGTGGATTGTCCCGCCCTGCTCGACCACGTACAGCCGCCCGGCCTCGCCCTTGGCTGCGGTGACGTAGACCGGCTGGGAGAACCCGCTCGCAACAGCACGAGGCTTGAACTGGGCGATCTCCGAGGACGCGCCGGCACTACAGGCCGCGACGAGCGCCACGACGCAGGCGAAAGGGAGCAGCGGCCTCATCCTGTCATCACGATAGCCAGAGGACACCGGCCTCGAGCGCAGTAACCTCCGCACGTGAAGATCTTCATCATCGGCGCGGGGCAGGTCGGCGCGACGATCGTCGAGGCGCTGCACGACGAGCACGAGCTGACCGTGTTCGACCTGGACGACGAGCGGCTCGCCGCGATCTCGCAGCGCTACGACGTGCACACCGCGCCCGGAAACGGGGCGAGCCGCCGGGTGCTCTCCGACGCGGGCATTACCAGAGCCGACCTGCTGATCGCCTGTACGTCGCGCGACGAGGCGAACATCGTCGCGGCGATGATCTCCAAGGCCTGCTCCCCACGGACGACAACGGTTGTCCGCACAACGAATCCCGAGTACCTCGAGGTGTGGCGCGAAGGGCAGCTGGACGTCGACTTCATCGTCTCGTCCGAGATCGAGACGGCGAACGCGATCTTCAGGACGATCGGCGTGCCCTCGGCGAGGCAGACGGACGTCTTCGCGGACGGCCAGGTGCAGATGGCCGAGTTCGACGTCACCCAGAACGCCGACCCCGGCATCCTCAGCTCGTCGCTGCGCGAGGCGCAACTGCCTTCCGACTCGCGCGTGGCGGCGATCATCCGCAGCGACAACGTCGTCATCCCCCGCGGCGCGGAGATGATCAAGCCGGGCGACCGCATCGTCGTGATCGGGTCGCCGGACGCGGTGCAGTCGTGGGGGACGCTGATCGCGCCGGACACCGGGAAGGTGCGCGACGTCGTCATCTTCGGCGCCGGCCGGGCGGGCATCGCTGTCGCGCGGCTGCTGCTCGAGCAGTCCATCGGCGTCCGCCTGATCGAGGCCGACCGCGACCGCGCCCGCTATGTGGCTACGGAGTTGCCTGACGCGCGCGTGTACAACGCCACCGGGTTCGATCCAGACTTTCTCGAGCGGGAGCGGATCGCGGACGCCCAGGTCGCGGTCTTCGCGATGCGCGACGACATGAAGAACCACTTCGCGGCGGCGCTGGCGCAGGTGCACGGCGCGCGCTTCACCGTGGCGATCGTGCACGAGGCCGCCTCGCAGGAGATCTTCGAGCACGCGGGGATCGACGTCACGGTCAACCCGCGTCAGATCACTGCCGAGGAGATCGTCCGCTTCGCGCACGACCCGCGCACCCAGCAAGTGGTCATGCTCGAAGGCGACCGCTTCGAGGTGCTCGACATCACGACGCAGCGCGGGAGCGAGTACGTCGGGCTCAAGTTCAAGGACATGCCCATCCGAGGGGCCGTGATCGGCGCGATCGTCCGCGACGGGCACGCCGTCTTCCCGCACGGCGACGAGGTCCTACGCCAGGGTGACCGTGTGATCGTCTTCACCGAGTCCCGGCGCGTGGCGGAGGTCGAGAGGGCGCTGTGAGCCCCTGGCGGGTCCGCTCCGCAGTCGACCTCGTCGGCTCGATCAACCTCGTCGCGACGCTGACGAAGTATCTCAGCCTCGCCACACTCGTGCCCGCCGCCGTCGCCGTCGGCTACGGCGAGCCGCCGTGGCCGTTCCTCCTCGCGGGGGCGATCGTCGGCGGCGGCGCGCTCGCCGTGGAGCTGCTGACGCGGGGCGAGCACAGGATCGGGTCGCGGGAGGGGTTCTTCGTCGTCTCGTTCACCTGGCTCGTCGCAGCCGGGCTCGGAGCGCTGCCCTACATCCTCTCGGGGGAGCCGGAGCTCAACCGCCCCGTCGACGCGTACTTCGAGGCGATGTCCGGCTTCACGACGACGGGCGCGAGCGTTCTCGCAGACGTCGAGGCGGTCTCGCACTCGATCCTGCTCTGGCGGGCGTTCACCCAGTGGCTCGGCGGAATCGGAATCATCGTGCTCGCACTGGCAGTGCTGCCGCGGCTGCGGGTCGGCGGGCGCCAGCTGCTCGAGCATGAGATGCCCGGGCCGGAGATCGAGTCGCTGAGCACACGGATTCGGGACACCGCTCGGCGCGTGTGGTTCCTCTACGTGGCGCTGACGGCGATCCTCATCGTCCTGCTGGCCGCGTTTGGCCTGACCGGGATCGACGACAGGATGACCGTCTTCGACGCGTTCGCGCACGCGCTCACGACGCTGCCGACCGGCGGGTTCGGCGTCGACGCGACGTCGCTCGCGGAGTTCGGCGCGGCGACCCAGTGGACGATCGCGCTCTTCATGCTCCTCGCAGGCGCCAACTTCGCGCTCCTCTACCGGGCGTTCGTGCGGCGCCAGCCGAAGGCATTCGCGCTCGACGAGGAGTTCAGGCTCTACATCGGCCTGCTCGCGATCGCCTCGGTCGTCGTCGGCGCGGAGATCTGGAGCGAGGGTCTCGCCAGCGGAGAGGCGGCCGTCCGCCACGCGGTCTTCCAGACGGTGTCGATGATGACGACCACCGGATTCGCGACCGCAGACTTCGCTGTGTGGCCGGCGCTGACCGCCATGACCCTGATCGGGCTGATGTTCGTCGGGGGCTCCGCGGGCTCGACCAGCGGCTCGGTGAAGGTGGTGCGTCACCTCCTGCTGGGCAAGGTCCTGCGCCGCGAGATCGACCAGACCCTGCATCCGGAGCTCGTCGCGCCCGTGCGCCTCAACCGCTCCGTCGTGGACGAGCGAACGCTGCGTGCGGTCATGAGCTTCGTCCTGCTCTACATCGGCATCTTCATCCTCGGCGTCCTCCTGCTCGCGGCGGACGCGGCGCGCGTCGGCCTCGAGCTAAGCGTGCTCGAGGCCATTGCCGCCGCCGCGACCACGCTCGGCAACGTCGGACCCGCGTTCGGCTTCGCCGGCCCCTTCGGCTCGTTCGAGCCCTTCAGCGACTTCTCGACGATCGTCATGACCGGACTGATGTGGCTGGGTCGGCTCGAGGTGATTCCGATCGTCGTGCTCTTCTCACGTCACTACTGGCGCAACGCCTAGCGCTTCAGCAGCACCCGGCGAAGCTCGTCTTCCTTGCCGGGCTCGAGCACTGCGAGCACCTGGTCGCCGGGCCGCAGCACCGTCGATCCCTCGGCGAGCTCGGAGCGGCCGTTCCGCATCACCGAGATCAGCCGCGAGCCACCTGGCAGATTGATCCCAGCCACTCGCTTGCCGGCGGCCGGCGAGTCCTTCGCGATCTGCAGCTCGACGATCTCGAGGTTCTCCTGGCGGAGCTGAAGGAGGTGGACGATCCCGTGCTCTGGCACCTCGTGCTCGACCAGGCCGAGCACGTTCGCGGTTGCGCACACGGTCTGCTTGATCCCGAGCAGGTCAAAGTGCTCCTGGTTGCGCGGGTCGTTCACGCGCGCGATCACCTTCGGCACCCGGTACCCCTCGCTCGCGAGCTGGCAGATGATCAGGTTGTCCTCGTCGTCGCCGGTGACGCCCAGCACGAGGTCGGGCGGCCGCTCGATGCCGGCGCGCTCGAGCACGTGCAGCTCGGTCGCGTCGCCGAGGATGACCTGGTGCTCGAACTCGGTCTCGAGCTGCTCGTACCGGTAGGGCCGCTGCTCGACCAGCGTCACCTCGTGCCCCATCGCGAGCAGCGAACGGGCGACGTTGGCGCCCACCTTCCCCCCACCGGCGACGATTGAGTACATCAGGCTTCGGCCCCCTGCCGGGACTCTTTGCGGACGGCATCCCCAAGGGCGGAGATCGCTGTCTGCGTCGGGCAGATCGTGCGCAATCCGCGCGCGGCGTAAAAGTCCGCGCGGGCGGGGTCGAGTACCCGCACGACCACGCAGGGGATCGCATACCGCTTTTCGACGACCTGGCCAATGACGAGGTTTGTGTTGTCGCCGCTCGTCGCGACGACCACCGCGTCGGCGTCGGGGACGCCTGCCTGGCGCAGGATGTCCGCGTCCATGCCGTGCCCGACGACGAAGCCGCCAGACCAGCGAGAGCCGAGGCGCGAGAGCGCCTCCTCCTTCTCGTCGACCGCAGTCACGTCCCAGCCGTCGGCCGCGAGGTCGCGCGCCACGGCCGATCCGACCCGTCCGCATCCGATCACCACCAATTTCACCGTCTCAGAGTACGTCCTCGAGCACACCCTGGGGGAAGGCGACCACGAGAACCTCGCAGGGCGCGTGCCGCAGCACGTAGTCGACGGTCGGGGAGAAGAAGGCGGACTGGCGCCGCCAGCGCGGCGATGATCCGAGCACGATCAAGTCTGCGTCGCGCTCTCCTGCCTGCTCCACGATCGCCCGGCCGATCGACCGCGCTCGCACGCTCACGGCCTCGACGTGAACGCCGTTCTCCTCACCGAGCAGCCCCGCCTCCGCAAGACTTGCCGCTGCCTCCTCCTCCTGGTCGTGCAGCGGTGCGTCGATCGCGTCCTGGAGCGCCACCTTGATCACGAACACCGCATCGACGCTGGCGCCGCGCTCCTTGGCCAGCGCGACCGCGGTCGCGACCATCTCCTCGCCGATCGGGCCGAGCTTCATCGGCACGAGCACGCGCTTGTAGCTCACCCCCGCGGGCAGCTCGGCCATCACGTCCTCGTGGAACAAGCCGGAGTGCTCTCGACGCCGAACGAGCAGGTAGACGGCGATCCCGAGCGCGAGCCACGCCGGTCCCGCGTATCGCGCCCCTGGATGCGTCACGAGCGCGAGCACCCAGACAGCGACCGCAAGCGGGAGCCCGATCAGCGGCGCCGCCAGTGGCGCGCGGAAGGGCCGCGGCAGGTTCGGCTCCGTGACGCGCAGCCGGAGCACCGCGAGCTGCGCCGCGGCGAAGGCGAGCAGGACGCCGAACGAGTAGAGGCTGGCGAGGAAGATCGCCTGGTCATCCACGGCGCTGGTCGCGAGCACGAGCGCGATCGAGATCGTCGTGGCGGCGACGATCGCCTGCGGCGAGACGAGAGTGCGCCGGTTGAGGCGGCCGAAGCTCCGCGGCAGCTGCTTGTGCTCGCCCAGCGAGTGCGCCAGCCGCGTGAATCCGGAAATCGATGTGGTTGCGGCTGCCAGAAGGACGAGCACACCCGTCAGCCCGACGTAGACCCGCAGCGGCTCGCCGAGCCAGCCCGGCAGGGACTCCTGGAGCGCATCGACGATCCCGACGAGCGGCGCTTCCAGCCACTCCCCGCCGAGGGCCGTCTCGCCGTTCTCGACCGGGAACGCCGAGAGTCCGACGACCGCGATCAGCGCCGTCAGGACGACCACGAGCCCGATCGCGGAGAAGAGGCTGCGTGGCAGCGTCCGGCCGGGCTCCCGCGTCTCCTCCGCCAGGTTGGCGACGGTCTCGAGCCCGGTGTAGGCGAGCATCGCGAGCGGCAGGGCGAACGCGAGCTCACCCCAGGACGGCGTGCCACCGAGAGATGTCCCCTGCGTGAGCAGGTCCGGAGAGAAGAGGAGTGCGAGACCGAGGATCACGAGCAGAAGCTGCGTGGCGAGGTCGAGCCCCGCGACGACGATCCCTCCCGAGTGCAGCTCCGAGCGGCGCACGAGGCGGACCGCCGCGATCGCGCAGATGACCGAGACGGCGACCACGACGTCCCACGGAGAGTCGCGCAGGCCGGACACGCCGAGCGCGGCGCCGAGATAGTGAGGCAGAAACAGTGTCGAGAGGGCGATCACGATCAGGTAGTCGAGGAAGAGCGCCCAGCCGGTGAGGAAGCCGAGCAGGTCGTTGAAGGCGCGGCGGACGAAGGTCGCGGCGCCGCCCCGCTCCGGAATCGCGGCCGTTCCTTCGGCGTAGGAGAGCGAGACCAGCAGGAAGAACACGCCCGCGAGCAGGAGGACGAGCGGCGTGAAGCCGAGCGCGTACGCGGCGACGATCCCGAGCGCGAAGTAGATCGACGCGGCGATCTCGCCGTAGGCGACGGAGAAGAGCGCAGGCGCATCGAGGACGCGCTGGAAGCCGCTGAGCTTGCGGGCCATCAGCCGACGCCTCTCCTGAGCAGGGTGAGGCGGCCGACTCCGAGGGCGACGAAGAGGGCGCCGAGCAGGAAGCCGAGCGCGCCGCCGCCGCTCGCCGCGGTCACCGCGAGGAGCGCGACGCCGATGCCGACGAAGATCAGCGCGAGCGCCACGACGGCCCAGCGGTAGAGCCTCATGGCTCGGCCCGCTGCGCCGTCACCATCACGCGGCAAGGAGCGTGCTTGAGCACGTAGTCGACGGTGTGCCCGAAGACGGCGCGCCTGCGCCGCCCGAGCTCTTTGCGCGGCGCGCCGATCACGATGATCTCGGTGCTCCTGCGCTCCGCCTCCTGCACGATCGCAACCCCGGCGCTGCGCCCGCGAATCAGCCGCGGGATCACGGCGACGCCGTATGCCTCGCCGACCGCACGCGCTTCGTCGAGCTCCCGGTTCGCGAACTCCTCCTGCACCAGGAGCTCGGCCGTGAGCGGCAGGTCGAGCGGGATCTCCAGCACGGTTACTGCGGCGATGTGCGCCCCACGCTCGGCCGCGAGGCTCGCGGCCACGTCGAGCGCGTCATCGGACGCCTGGCCGGGAAGCACGGGCACGAGTAGCCGCCGATACTCGAGCGCCAGCGCGGGGCCGAAGGCCGGCGGCGCCTTGACCGTCGCCCTCGGCGACTCCCGGACCCAGAAGCGGCGGTAGAGCGCGTAGCCGACGAGGCCCGCGAGGATCCAGCCGATCCCCGTCCACCGCGTCGTCGCGTTCTGGAACAGGATCACGATGAACGATGCCGCCGTGGCCAGGCCGCCGAAGATCGCGAAGAGCGGCCAGTCCACCCCCCGCACGCGCAGGTTCGGGCGCGCCCGGCCCAGCCGATCCTCCTCGGCGGCCGGGAGCATCCGCAGGCGGATGATCGACGCGTGAGCAACCGTGAACGAGAAGGTCGCGCCGAAGGCGTACAGCGTCCCGACGAAGTTGACGTCGCCGGGGAGCAGGAGCGCGATTGGGGCGACGCCCGCGAAGAGGACGAGCGCCAGCCAGGGCGTCTTGAACCGGGGGTGCAGGCGCCGGAACACCTCGGGCAGCTGCCTGTAGGTGGCCATCGAGTAGGTGATCCGTGAGGCGCCGATCACGCCCGCATTCGTCGCGATGAAGAGGATCGTGGCCGCGAGCACGCCGACGTAGATCCGCGCGATGTCGAGGAGGACGCCCTCGAGCCCGAGGTTCTCGACGAGGCCGAGCACTGGGTCGTTGGCGTAGCCGCCCTCCTCCGGCGGCAGCGCGAGCAGCGTGGTCAGCTCACCGTCGATCACCTCGACGGGAAGGGCCGAGAGAGCCACGAACGGGAGCGTGAAGAAGATCCCGAAGACCGCGAGCGCGACGAGCTTGTACGCCTGCGGCACGCTCCGCACGGGGTCGCGCACCTCCTCCGCCAGGTTCGAGACGGTCTCGACCCCCGTGTAGGCCAGCATCGCGACCGGCACGGCGAGCGCAAGGTTCGACCAGGTCGGCGCCTCGCCCCAGTGCACGTTCGAGAGGAGCGTGTCCGGGGAGAAGACGAGCGCGATGCCGACGATGACGAGGAGCACCTGCGTCGCCAGATCGATGACGGCGAGCGTCACCGACAGCTTCGCCGCCTCGGAGACGCCGATCACGTTGAGGCCCACGAGCATGACGATCACGACCGCCCCGACGACGATGTCCCAGGGATTCGTGTTCAGCGGCTCCCAGAAGACCGACAGGTAGTGCGGGACGAAGAACGCGGAAACCGCGACCGTGACGACGTAGACGAGCATCTGAGCCCACGCGGCGGTGAAGGAGACGAGCTCGTCGAAGGCGTGCCGCGCGAAGCTGGAGGAGCCGCCGGCCTCGGGGAAGCGGACCGTCCCCTCGCTGTAGGTGGCCGCAGTGCAGGCGAAGATCAGGCCGGCGGCGACAAAGACGAGCGGCGTCAGCCCGAGGGCGAAGACGGCCGTGAGCCCGAGCGCGTAGTAGATCGAGGAGCCGACGTTGCCGTAGGCGGTGGCGAAGAGCGCCGGCGTTCCTAGAACCCGCTCGAGCTCGATCTGACGTCTGCGCCGGCTGGGCACCGCGAGAGTCTAGATAGGCGAGGGGCCGGCGTCTCCGCCGGCCCCTCGCCGATGGTCTGTGAGACGCCTGCTACTTCCCGGTGTACCGGAAGATGTAGAGGCCGAAGTCGCGGTCGCTTGCGGCGACGAGCTCCTGGCCTCCGCTCTGGAACACCTCGACGCCCCAGAAGTTGTTGCCGCCCACGTCGATGAAGTGGCCGGTCTCCACCAGCTGGTTCCGCACGATCTTCAGCACTCGGAACCCGCCCGAGTAATACGACAGGTACGCCAGGTCGCTCTTCACGGCCGACGTCGCCACCTCGTGCACCGAGAGGTCGCCGAAGCCCCTGACGTAGGCCTGGTCGTGCGCCTCCGGGATCGCGAACGTGTCGAGCTCCGTCAGCTTCCCTGCCCCGTTCTTGAACAGGTGGACGTAGCCCCACCCGTCGAACTTGCCGGTGAAGCGGAGGTTGTCGCCGACCGTGCCGACCGTAACCGGGAGCCGCAGCGGGCCGGCTCCGGCGAGACAGGCTGCGTTGTCGTAGGGCTGGTCGAAGATGGCGAAGCCCTGGCTCCGCGGCGCGACGCCGAAGGTCGGGATGTCGCCCTCGACGGACATGCTGAGCAGGCCGTCGCACGCATCCGTGCCGGCGCGGTTGAAGACCAGCACCGCGTCGTAGCCCCCCGCCCGGATCACGTTCGCGACTTTCTCCGTGAACGTGCAGAGCCCTCGCTCGACCACCGCGATGTCGACCGCGGTCGCGTTGCCCGCGGGCACGGCCGTATCGCCGTTGCACGCGCGGCCGACGAAGACCGAGCTACCCTCGATCACCTCGTTGTGCAGCAACAGCTTCGTGCCGCTGCCCTGGGCGGCCGTGATCTCCGTCGCGTCGTCGAGGTTCCGACCGTCGACCACGAGCGGCGTGAAATCCTCGTCGGCGGCGATCACGAACTGGTTGTCCCTCGTGAACTCGGCCTGATGGCCGTTGCCCTCGGGCGCGACGGTGAAGCCGCTCTCGAGCGCCTCGGGATCGGGGTTCGTGAAGTCGGTGTCGCCGATGTACGTGATGTTGCTCGGATTCGTGACGTCCACCGCCACGTAACCCGCGTCCCAGTAGGACAGGAGCAGCACCTGGCGACCGTTGATCTCCTTCACGACCAGGTCGTGCAGGAACACCTCGACGAGGTTCGCGGGCGCCGCCTGGAGGATCTGCGGGAACCTCTGGTCGAGGTCGTACTCCGCGAGCAGGAACGGCGCCTTCGGGTCGGTGATGTCCATGATGTCGACGTCGGTGCCCTCTTCGTTGTCGACGATCACGGCATACGCCTTGTCGCCGGCGTCCCAGGCGAAGACGCTGTGGATCTCGTGCGCTTCCTTCTTGCCCGCGCCGTTGACGGTGAAGTCGCCGATGCCCTCGGCGAGCGGCGTCGGGTGCTCGGGATTCGTCACGTTGTAGACGTTCATCCCGCCGAAGCCCGCCGGCTCCTTGCACTTCTCGTTGTTCGTGACGAGGATGTCGCCGTTGAAGCTCGGCGTGTCGATGTGAAGCGCCTGCACGCCCTCGCCCGGGTAGCTGCCTTCCTTGGAGTTGATGAAGGCGACTTCCTTCGGGCTCGCCGGCGTGCGCACGTCGACGACGTGAACGCCGTTGTAGGTGCAGTCCACGACACCCCATGCCGCCAGATAGGCGTACCCCTTGAAGACCCCAACGTCGGCGATCTTCTCCGGGACGACGTTCTTCAGCTTCAGCTTGCTGACGAGCTCGACGTTCTTCGAGCTGCCCTGCGGCAGCAGGTGCCCCGCGGTGGTGCCGTGCTGGTGCGCGTCGCGCGCGCCGTCCTCCGCCGAGACGGCGCCGTCGGGCGCAGGCGCCGCGGATGCCATGGCAACCGCGATCACGAGCGACGCGACTGCCGCCAGGGCGAACGCCAACCTTCGGCCGTGTTTCATCTTGCCCTCCAGTTCCTCATGAACTCCCCTAGTCCGGGCTTCCCGAACCCGGTCACAGTCTAGGCGCTCTCCCGCAAATCGTGAAACGACGAGGGGCCGGCGTCTCCGCCGGCCCCTCGTCCGTGCCTACGTGGTGCCGCTCGTTACGGCGTCTTCTGGTAGACGAGCGTGGATCCGATCGTCGACGTGCCGTTCGAGTAGTCGACCGCGCCGAGGTAGCGCGTGCCGGCCAAGAGACCCGAGAACGCCAGGTTGATGGTGCCGCTGGCGCCGGTCGTGGCCGAAGTCGGACCGGTTGCGGTCATGTTGCCGGCGGACGCCGAGCCCACACCCCACGAGTAGAGGATGTAGTTCGCCGTGCCGCCGCCTGCGGTCTGCCAGCCGTGCACCCAGGCGGTGTAGGTGCCCGCCGGCGGGTTCTTCAGGTTGATGATCTCCTGCGACGTGCCGCTACCGCTCGAGCCAACCTGCACACCGGCCGAGTTGTAGAGGTAGAGGTCGAGGTCGTTGCTCGCACCGACCTGATCGTCGAACAGCGCGACACGAGCGTACGTCGTGCCGGGCGCGATCGTGATCGAGTGCGACGTTGTGCCGGGGCCGCCGACGACGAACGTGTTCGTCGGGTCGTCGGACACCGAGCCGGCGTTCTGCGTCGCGGCGACGAGGCCGCGGGTCGACGTCGAGAACGAGCCGGTGTAGCCGAACCGCACCGTGTACGACTGCGGGGTGCCGTTGCCCGAGACCTCACCTGGGGCGGCGAGCGCCACCGGCTTGGCCACGATCGGGCTGCGGACCGTGTGCACTCCGTCCGTCCAGATCAGGTGACCGCTCGTGTACGAATTGAGCGTCGCCGACGAGTTCGTGTCGAGCTTCACGGTGAACGACGCAGACGCACCGGGCGCGAGCGTGAGCGTGGACGGCGTCACCGTCACGTCGATGCCCGGGACCGAGGCGGTCGCGGTGTAGGTCGCCGTGGTCGTGCCGACGTTGGTAACCCGGCGCGGAACGGTCTGCGTCCCTGCGAGCGAGCCGATTGCGATCGAGGCGAGGTTCAGGTCGCTCGCGTTGATCGGAGTCACCGTTGTCGACGTCGAGCAGCACAGGCCCTGCCCCCGGAGGAACTGGAGCCAGTTGAAGAACGTGCTCCTGTAGACGAGACCCGGATCGACGGCCGAGTTCGGCTTGACGTGGCCGGCGCCGTGCGCGAACACGTCACCGTCCAGCGTGTCGTACCCGGTCGTCATCAAGGCCGACTTGATCATCGCCGGCGTCCAGGTGGGCTGGGCGTGCGTCAGCAGCGCGCCGAGGCCGGCCACATGCGGGCTCGACATCGAGGTGCCGCTGAGCAGGTCGAACTCCCGGCCGCTGTCGGGCGAGACAGCCGCGAGGATGTCCACGCCCGGAGCCGAGACGTCCGGCTTGAGCAGGTTCCCCGAAGCCCCGAGCAGCGGGCCACGCGACGAGAACGCCGCCATCTTCGGGGCGGGAGCCGCACCGGATACAGCGCCGATCACTGCCGTCGCCGAGGCGCCGGCCGAGCTGACATACGCCTTCACAGCAGCCCCGTCCACATTGTTCACGTGGATCGTCGGAACGAAGTGCAGGTCGGCGTTGAGCGAGTTGACGTTGGTATTGGCGAGGATCATGCCTTTGCCGCCGGCCTGTTTGACCGCCGAGCTCTTGTCGACACGCGCGATGACGCCGCGGTCGCAAACGACGATCTTGCCGGACACCTTCGCCGGATCGAGCGTCCCCGGGTAGCACAGACGCACCTGGGTGGCGCTTGCGCCCGCGAGGCCGGAGGCCGCCGAGAGCACGACCGAGCCGGACGTCACCGTCTGGTTCGAGGAGGCGCCAACGTACGTGCTGCCGTTACCGAGCGTGAGCGTCGCCTCCGACGCGCGCGAATGCGTGCTCGCGGCGACGGTGGTGAGCCACGGACTCGGATGGGCGACCGTCGATGCAGTGGGGCCGCTGTTCCCGGCCGACGCGGCGACGAAGACGCCCGCGCGGGCGGCGAACAGGAACGCGACCTCGACCGGATCGAGGAAGTTCGTGCTGGTGCCGCTGATCGAGAAGTTGATCACGTCGACACCGTCGGCAACCGCCTGGTCGATCGCGGCCATGCTGTCGGAGCTGGCGCAGCCGCCGTCGTCCCCGTTCCAGCAGACCTTGTAGGCGGCGACGCGGGCCCGCGGCGCCATGCCGCTGACCTTGCCGAAGCTGGCGGCCGCACCCGTTGCCGGGACGCCGTGGTTGCCCGCGGCGGTCGAGGCCGTGTGGCTGCCGTGGCTGTCGTGATCGCGGGCGGACTTGTAGTCGTCCTTGACGATGCCGAAGTGGCCGAAGCCGCTCAGGTAGTAGCGAGCGCCGATCAGCTTGTTCGTGCACATGTCCTGCGAGAACTGCTCGCCGGCCTGGCACTCACCGTGCCACGTGGACGGAGCCGGGCCGTAGACCTGGCTGCGCTTGCCGCTCGAGCCCGTCCGGAACACGAAGTCCGACTGGTCCGAGAAGGACGGATGCTCGGGCCAGATGCCCGTGTCGACGATGCCGACGACGACGTTCTCGCCGGCGCTCGCCGGACCGCCGAGCTTAGCCCAGAGGCCGGTGCCGGGCTGGTCAAGACCGAGGAAGCTCGGAGTCGACGAGGTCTCGGGCTGGCTGAGCACGTCCCTGGAGACGTCGACGACGCCGCCGAGCTGAGCAAGCTTCTCGGCCTGCTGCTGGCTCATCTTCGCGGCGAAGCCGTTGAACGAGTAGGCGTAGTCGTAGAACTTCTCCGCGCCGACCGCAGCGGCTGCATCAGCGTGCTTGCCGTTGAGGTGGGCGACGTACTTCTGGACCTTCTGGCTCTTCGGATCGATCTTGTCGCCCTCTGCGGGCGCGGTCGCGTCGAGGCCAGCGATGCCGCCCTCGTAGGCGACGACCGGGTCGCCCGACATCTGGACGATGTAGGTCGCCGCGGAAACGTGTGACTTCTGTGCGGTGGTTCTGTCCTTGCCGGCGCTGCTGCCGTCTGCAAGGCCGAGTGCGGGCACCGCGACGAGAAGCGCCGCAAAAGCCGCAGAGGCGCCGAACGCCCCGAGTGAGCGGAATCGCATCTGTTTGTCTCTCCCCTAGTAAATGAGCGAGCCGCCAGCGGCGGCTCCTTCCCCAAGCAGGGGCATGGTAGTAGGCATTGCTGGAACCTGCACGGTTTCGGAAGGTTTCCCGCCAAACGGGCGGAGGCCGGCTTGCGCCGGCCTCCGCCCGTTCCGAACCTACGGCTCCGTTACTTGAACGGAACCGCGATCAGGTCGGCCTCGTCGCGCCCATTCTTGTTGTCGAGCGTGACGACCATCAGGCCCTTCGCTGGCGTCAGCGCCCACTCGGCCGCGTTCACCGAGACGGGGAACGACGCCGAACCGCCTCCGGGGATCGAAGCGAATGAGCCGGTGCTGATCGCGTTCGTCCACGGGTTGAACTTCGCCGTGCCCGCGACGCCGTCGTTCGACGCAGCTCTGCGGAGGTCGAAGCCCGTGACGCCATAGCTCAGCCGCGGATTCGCGACCGAAAGGCACGGAGCGCCGGCCTGGCACAGCTGGGCGGTGCGAACCGGCAGCAGGATTGTCCCGCTGTCGGACTTGTCGACGGCGAAGAACGCGATGCTCCCCGGGCCACCGCTCGCCTTGAAGACCGCGACCGCAGTCCGGCCGATGAAGCTCCCGGTCCCGGTGAGCAGTCCCTGATCCGCTGCGACGACGATGTAGTCCGGCACCCCGTCGCCGTTCACGTCGACGGAAACGTCGTATTCAGTGGTCGCGTGGTTGGACGAGCTCGACCACGTATTGATCGCGAAGATGACCAGCCGCTCGTTCGCCGCGGGCGGGCCGAACGGGAACGACTGGGCCCCGACTGCACGGACGTCGTTCGTGGGAAGCCCGTCGTTCGCGTCCTCGAGCCCCCATGCGTACGTGTCGGCGGTGCCGGCCACGACGCCGAGGTTCGTGCTCGTCGCGGTCGTCGGCGGCGAGCCCGGGCTCAGCTTCGAGCTGAGGTTCGTCCCGATCTTCGAGAACGCACGAGGCACCGAGAGATACGGAACGCGCAACGCGACGCCGTTGTTCGAGCCGGCGGCCGGCGTGAGCGTGACCAGACCCGCGACCTCACGATACGACAAGCCTGAACCAGTCGAGCTACCCGCCGTCGCGGCCGGGATCGTCAGCTGGACGTCGACGTCCACCTCGCCGCCCGCCGGCACGGTGACCGAGGAGGGGGTGAGGACGACCGAGTGCGGAGACCCCTGCGCGTTCGTGGCGGCCGCGGTGAACGTCGCCGCGGTGCTGCCGTGGTTGCGCAGATGGATCTGCCGGTTCTCGACGCGATCGGTCCCGAACTCCTGCAGCCCGAAGCTCAGGCTGGAGGTGGCGGTACCGCCGTGGGCGGTCACCTGGGTCGTCGTGGC
The DNA here is from genome assembly GCA_046594445.1 of Gaiellaceae bacterium. GTDB lineage: Bacteria > Actinomycetota > Thermoleophilia > Gaiellales > Gaiellaceae > Gaiellasilicea. The sequence goes on from JBKJSM010000012.1 coordinate 28,058, forward strand.
CGGTCCCGTCTGGACAAGCCCGGAGCCGCCGCGGCTGATGCGGAAGCCCAAGACGCCGGCCGGGTTACCCGTGTTGACGATCGCGGCCTTGATCTCGTTCACCTTCCACGTCGGATTCGCCTGGCGCACGAGCGCGGCGACGCCGGCGACGTGCGGGGCGGACATGGAGGTGCCGGAGATCGTCAGCGGCCCATTCCCGGAGCCGACCAGAGCCGACTTGATGCTGACGCCCGGGCCGGTGATGTCCGGCTTGAGGACGCTGTCACCCGTCCGCGGGCCGCCTGAGCTGAAGCTCGCGAAGCCGAGATAGTTCGGGTTGACGAGCTGAGCTGCAGTAATCGTCACGGTCTGACCGTTTGCCGCGGCGAGCTTACTGCCGTCGCTCGTCGGCGTGCTGAGGAGACCCTTGACCCCGAGAAACGGGATCGTGACGTTGAACGGTCCGGTCTCGGCGCTGCCGGTGATCGGACCCTCGAACGGCGGGAAGCCCGTGCTCGTGTCGACCATGATCGACGCGACTGCTCCTGCCTGCTCGGACAGGATCGCCCGCGCCACGCGCGAGCAGCTCCCTCGGACCGTCACGGTGATCTTGCCGGCGACGCCACCGGGATAGCCGGCGTAGTTGGCGGCCGTGCAGCCGAGCGAAACGGGACCGCTCGGATACGACGTCCGGATCACGGCGAGCTGGCCTGTGAAGGACGTGAACGAGTGGCCGTTCGCGTTGATCGCATCGATCGTGCCCGACGCGAGCGGGATCTTCGCGCCCGGGAACGTCGGCACGGGATCGCTCGCTGCGACACTGATCGTTCCAGTGCCCGAGGCGGGCGAGCCGGTGATGTACTGGTTGGGGCCGTTGTTTCCAGCAGAGGCAACAACCACGACTCCCGCCTTCGCGGCGTTCGTGGCAGCCTCTGCCGAGGAGTTGTCCTCGGTCCCGAAGGCTGAGCCGAGCGACATGTTCAGCACATCCATGTCGTTCTCGACCGCCCACTCGATCGCGTCGATCGTGACGTTGGTCGAACCGGCGCAGCCGAAGACGCGAACGCCGTAGAGATCGACCTTGGGCGCAACGCCGGGTGCGATCGTCCAGGAATTGGAAGCGATCGTCGAGGCGGTGTAGGAGCCGGTGTAAGCCGAGCCGTTCGAGAGCACGCCCGAGCCGCCGGTGGAGCCAGCGACGTGGGTGCCGTGCCCGTTGCAGTCGAGCGGGTTCGGATCCGGATGCGGCGTCAGTGCGGGCGAGCCCACGGGGGCCGCCGCGTTGTACGCGTCGCCGACCAGGTCGATGCCGCCCTTGATTCGAGGCGCTGCAGGCCCGAAGAGCGCCGCCGACGCCGGCAGCGTGTCGGACGCGTCCGCGCTCGCGAAGGCCGCCGTCGTGCCGGGGCCGCCGTAGTTGGCGTGCGTGTAGTCAATCCCGGTATCGATGATCGCGACCTTGACGTTCTCGCCGCGAAGCCCCGCCACGCCGCCCCAAACGCCCGGTGCGCCGATCAGCGGCACGCTGTTCGTGTGGTCGGGCTCCATCAGACCAACCGGCGTCACTCCGACGACGCCGGCGAGCGCCGCGAGAGCGCCCGCCTTGTCAGCGCTGATCTGCACCTTGATGCCGTTGTAGGCGAGCTGGTACTGGCCGGCGATCGTCCCGCCGAGCGCCTCGATGTCGTCACGAAGCGCGTCCTGCGCCGCCTTGTTTGAATCCTTCGCGGCGGCACGGTTGGCGGTTAGCGCCGCCGGCGCACCGCTCAGCTTGACCATGTAGAGCCCGCTTCCGCTCGCGAGGCTCGCCGGCGCGAACGCCGCCGGGCCCGCAGCCTGCTCGTCGACTTGCTCGACCTCTTCGCCTGCGAACGCGACCGGTACGGCAAGTGCCGTAGCCGCCGCAGCGAGAGCAAAGGTGCGCGTAACGCGCCGAATTCCCTGTCCCATGTGTGTCTCTCCCCTAAGAGTTAGCCAGCCGCCTATCGACGGCTCTGCCCAAGCGCGATGATCGTAGCCCGGAAGAGGAGAAAGAACAAGACCTTGGGGGAGGTTTCGGGGGGAAACGCACGGTTTCCCCCCGATTCCCTAGCCGTGAATCGAGACGAGCAGCGGAATGATCAGGATCGCGACGATGTTGGCGATCTTGATCATCGGGTTGATCGCCGGCCCGGCCGTGTCCTTGTAGGGGTCCCCGACGGTGTCCCCGGTGACCCCGGCGGCATGCGCCTCTGAGCCTTTGCCGCCGTAGAGGCCGTCCTCGATCAGCTTCTTCGCGTTGTCCCAGGCGCCCCCGCCCGAGGTCATCGAAATCGCGAGGAAGAGACCGGTGACGATCGTGCCGATCAGGAGACCGCCCAGCATCTCCGGGCTGATGATCCCGACCGTGATCGGGATCGCGACGGGGATCAGGGCCGGCAGCAGCATCTTGTTGATCGCCGACTTAGCGACAAGGTCGACGGCCTTGCTGTAGTCCGGCCGCTGCGTCCCCTCCATGATCCCCGGCATCTCCTTGAACTGGCGCCGCACCTCGAGCACGACCTCGCCGCCGACGCGGCCGACGGCCGTCATCGCGAGAGCCGCGAAGAGGAACGGCATCATCCCGCCGATGAAGAGGCCGGCGATCACGTACGGGTCGGAGAGCAAGAACGCCGTGTCGAGCCCCTCCTCACCGAGGCCGCGCGTGTACTCGTCGAAGAGCACGAGGGCGGCGAGGCCGGCGGAGCCGATCGCGTAGCCCTTCGTGACCGCCTTCGTCGTGTTCCCGACCGCGTCGAGCGGATCGGTAATCGCCCGAACGGACTCGTCCAGCCCGGCCATCTCCGCGATCCCGCCCGCGTTGTCCGTCACCGGGCCGAACGCGTCGAGCGCAACGATTAGGCCGGTCATCGAGAGCTGTGCCATCACGGCGACGCCGATTCCGTAGAGGCCTGCGATCTCGTACGCCGCGATGATTCCGCCGGCGATCACGAGCACGGGAGCAGCCGTCGCGCGCATGCCGACGGCGAGCCCTTCGATGATGTTCGTCGCGTGCCCCGTCTGGGAGGCCTTCGCGATCGACTTGACGGGATTCCAGCGCGAGCCGGTGTAGAACTCGGTGATCGCGACGAGCAGGAACGTGATCGCGAGACCGACGAGCGCCGAACCGTAGAGCTCGCCGAAGCTGAAGCGGCCGTCGTCGAACGCCTGCGTGACCGGGATGAACCCGATCGCAGAGAGTACGGTCGCGACGATGACGCTCTTGTAGAGCGCGTTGATGATCGAGCCGCTCTTGCCGATGCGGGCGAAGTAGACGCCCACCACCGAGGCGAGAATCGAGATGCCGCCGATCGCAAGCGGGTACAGCGGCAGGTTGCCGAGCGGGAACGCCGTTCCGAGCAGCATCACGGCCACGGCGGTGACGGCGTACGTCTCGAACAGGTCGGCCGCCATGCCGGCGCAGTCGCCGACGTTGTCGCCGACGTTGTCCGCGATCACGGCCGGGTTCCGGGGGTCGTCCTCGGGGATGCCCGCCTCGATCTTGCCGACGAGGTCGGCGCCGACATCGGCTGCCTTCGTGAAGATGCCGCCGCCGAGGCGCGCGAAGACCGAGATCAGCGATCCGCCGAAGGCGAGCCCGATCAGGTCGTCGATCGCCGACTCCTGGCTGTTGCCGAAGATGCCGGTGAGGATCCCGTAGTAGCCGGCGACGCCGAGCAGGCCGAGGCCGACGACGAGCAGGCCCGCGACCGAGCCCGCCCGGAACGCGACGTTGAACGCCGGACGCAGGCCCTGCTTCGCCGCCTCGGCCGTGCGGACGTTCGAACGCACCGCGACGTTCATGCCGATGAATCCCGCCGCCGCCGAGAGGATCGCGCCGATCGCGAAGCCGATCGCCGTCCCCCAACCGAGCTCGTCGTAGAAGCCGATCACGAGCAGCGGCACGACGGCGACTGCGGCGATCGTCCTGTACTGCCGGCTCAGATACGCGGCGGCGCCTTCCTGGATCGCGCGGGCGATCTCCTGCATCTTCTCGCTCCCAGCCGGCTGCTTGAGCAGCCACCAGGTGAAGTAAAGGCCGAAGCCGACCGCGACGCCCGCGCAGATCAGCGCGAACAGCACCGCGTGTTCATTGAAGAAATCCATCCATCCTCCGTCCGATTTGCCCCGTCACAAAGTCAGCGCCGAGGTGTCCTCGGCGCGGCGGACTATGTATCACAAGCGTCGGCGCGTGCCCGGTTCAAGCGGAGCCGGAGACGGCCGAGGCGTAGGCGAGCTGAAGGTTCGCCGTCACCTGCTCGAAGTCCCGCACGAGCTCGGCCGGCACCGACTCGCGGAGCACCGGCACGACGGCACGAAGCACCTCGATCGCGAGTCGCACCTGCTCGAGGTCGCGATGCTCCTCGGAGAGCCGGTGGAACGCGAGCGACGCAATCGTCGAGAGCGTCTGCACGAGGATGTCGCCCACCTTGAGCCGGCCGAGCGCCTCGACGAGCTCTTCCTCGCTCACCTGCTCCGGGGGCGGCAGATCCTCAGCCACGAACCGGGACTCCCACCTGCTCGGCGTAGATCTCCTGGAGGGTCGCGCCCTCGTCGTGGCGGGCGATCTGGCGCTCCGCCGCGTTGGCCTCGGGGAGGCGCAGGTGTTGTGCCGCCCCGATTTCTTCCGCTGCGGGCGCCACCCACTCGAGCAGCCGCTCTAGTCGCACGCGGGCCGGCACGACGTCGCCGCGCTCGAGGTCGATCAGCTCCCCGGAGAGGCCGTAGCGGATCGCGCGCCACGTGTTCTCCTCGATCAGGCGGGCCGGCTGGTCGGGGAGCGGCTCGCCCTCGTCGTGGGCTCGGGCGATTCGGACGGCCAGCGAGGTCGCGAAGGCTGCCAGCGCCTGCGCGTCAGAGAGGTCGGGCTGGGCGTCGCAGATCCGGATCTCGACGGTCGGGAACATCAGGTGCGGCCTCACGCTCCACCAGAGCTGCGTGTGCTCGGTCATCGACCCGGTCTCGTAGAGAAAGCGGATGTAGTCCTCGTACTCCTGCCAGGAGCCGAACACGTCGGGCACGCCACAGCGGGGGAAGAAGCGGGTGAAGATCTGTGTGCGCGCCGAGTGGAGCCCTGTGTTGACGTTCTCCACGAACGGCGAGCTCGCCGAGAGCGCAAGGAGCTCGGGCAAGAGGTTGCGCAGGCCGTTCGTGACGGCGAGCGCCCGGTCGGCGCCGCGAATTCCGATGTGCACGTGCAGCCCGAACGTGTTGTTGCGCCAGACGACGTAGCGCAGGAGCTTGTCGTTGCGGCGGTAGTGCGGCGTGTCGATGATCCGCTGGTCCTTCCAGTCGGACCATGGGTGCGTGCCGGTGGCGCCGAGCGCAAGACCCATCGGATCGACGAGCGCCTGCAGCTGTGCGCGCCGCTCGGCCATCGCAGCCGGGACGTCGGCGAAGGTCGCGCAGCGGCCTGTCTTGATCTCGACTTCGGAGGCGATCAGCTCGCCGACCAGGTTCGGCTCGAGCGGCGTCCCCTGCGCGGCGGCCTGGACCTCCTCGAAGCGGTTGACGAGCTCGAGCGTGACCGGGTCGAGCAGCGCGAATTCCTCCTCGACGGCGACTGTGAAGTCCGTCGCGGACTCGAAGCGCTCGCGCGCGGCCACGAGCAACTCCTCGTACCCGACGCGTTGCTCGTCGCCCATGCGCGAAGGCTAGATGAAGGGGTCGAGCAGGCGGCGCGCCACCCCGGCCCAGCTCCAGCGGGTCACGGTCGCGCTGCGCGCGGCCGCGCGGATCGCTTTTCGATCGGCGTCCGGGAGCGCGAGCAGCTCGGCCAGCTTCGCTCGCAACTCGGCGCTGTCGCCGGTCGCGAAGCTCGCCAGGTGGCGCAGGTGCGGCGGGTACTCCTGCTCCAGCCCCTCCGCTATCTCGGCGAGGCCGGAGTGGCGAGCGACGAGCGGCGGCGACCCGGCGGCCGCGGCCTCCGCCGCGACCATCCCGAAAGCCTCGGGGAAGATCGACGGGACGACGGTGGCGTTCGCGAGCGCCAGCAGGTGGACGAGGTGACGGTGCTCGAGCGGGCCGGTGAAGAGCGTGCGCGGGCCGGCGAGCCGCTCCAGCTCCTCCCGGTAGTCGCCGAAGCCGACGATCACGGCACGCGCGTCGAGACCGCGGAGCGCCTCGAGCAGGACGTGGACGCCCTTGTTGAAGAGAAGCTTTCCGAAGTAGACGACAGTCGGCGCGTCGCCGGCCAGGAACTCGGCGAGGCGCTCTGCGTTGCGATCGTCGGGCAGCCGCTCGCTCGCGTTGCCGGGGTTCGGCGGGTCGCGCCGCGCTTCCTCGAGGAGGCCCGCGAGCGCCTCCTCGCGCGCCCGGGGCCGCCACTCCTCGATGTCGACGCCCGGCGGCACCTCGTGGACGCGGTCGACGTGGCCGACGACCTCCTCCAAGACGTCCCGGATGTGAGCCGACCCGACGAAGACCGCTTCGGCGCGCGCAAGCGCCTGGCGGCCCCACGCCGCCAGCACCTCGTTTCCGCGCATCGAGTACTCGAGCTCCGAGCCGTGCGCCTTCACCGCGAAGCGGGCGCCGACCGCGGCGCCGACCGGCCCGCCGAGCAGGACGTGGTTGCAGAAGACGAGGTCGGCGGGCAGCCGCTCGCGCACGGCCGCCGCGTTCCGCTCGACCCATTCGTCGAGCTCTGCACGCGTGCAGTCCTGAACGAGTTTCACCTCGTAGCCCTCGTAGCGGTCGAGCACGAAGACGGGCAGCAGCCCGCCGACGTCCGGACGCACGGCCTGCGCGCCGCCAAGGTCGTACCGTTCCGGATGCGGCTCCTGGCTGAGCACCGTCACGTCGTGCCCGGCTCGCGTCCACTCACGGGCGAGCGAGCGCGTGTAGACGTTCGACCCCGTGCCGCCGAGCAGGTACCCGTGCCAGAGCAGGATGCGCACGCCGCGACGTTAGCGCCGTGCTATCTCCGTCCGCCTAAAGAACTCCGGCGGGAGCGCCGATGCAGTGACCACAAAGACGATGGAGGTAGCACCGTGACGCTCTTGAAATTGCTCAAGCTCAACTTGCTGGCGAAGCTCGCGGTCGTAGGCGCAGTTGCGCTGTTTGCCGCTGGCGCGAACGCCGCGCCTCAACCCGCCGCTTGCTCGAGCATCGCTGCGCCGTGCGCAATCGCCGCCGAAGGCGAGGACGACGACGACGACGACGAGGACGGGGACGGCGTCGAGGACGCAAGGGACGAGGACGACGACAACGACGATGTCGACGACGTCGACGACTTCGACGATGACAACGACGGCGCCGACGATGCGCACGACGCGGACGACGACGACGACGGCGTGGCCGACGCGAAGGACGATGACGACGACAACGACGGCGTCAAGGACGCGAGCGACGACGACGACGACAACGACGGCGTCAAGGACACGAACGACCGCGACGAGGACAACGACGGCGTTGCCGACACCAAGGACGCCGACGACGACAACGACGGCGTCAAGGACGTCAAGGATTTCGACGAGGACAACGACGGAGTCGACGATTCGAGCGACCGAGACGAGGACGGTGACCTGGTCGCCAACGCAACCGACTTCGACGACGGCAACGACCGTGTCAAGGATCCCCGCGACTGCGACGACGACAACGACGGCGCTCTCGACTCGAAGGACGGCGATCTCGACGACGACGGCGTCGCGAATGCGAAGGACGCCGACGACGACAACGACGGAATCGCAGACGCGAAGGATCGCGACCAGGACAACGACGGCGTCGCGAACGCGAAGGACGCCGACGACGACGGCGACGGAATCACCGACGCGCGAGACGACGACGACGACAACGACTGCGTGACCAACAAGGCCGATCCGGACGACGACAACGACGGAGTCCTGGACGCTCGCGAGTCGAAGTAGCTCAGATCCAACTCGAAGCTCGTAGCGCCGCCGGCCGCAAGGGCCGTGGCCGGTGGCGCTAGGTCAGATGGAAGTACAGGGCGTAGAGGAGCTCGACAGCCGGGTTGGAGGTGTGCACCGCGACGTCGCCGGGCACGTCGAGCAGCGCTTCCGAGTAGTTGAAGATGATCTTCGCACCCGCGTCGATCAGGTCGTTCGCCGCACGCTGAGCGCTGCTCGCCGGCACTGCGATCACTCCGACGATGATGTTGTTGTCCCGGACCGCGTCGCGCAGCTTCTCGTAGGGTTGGACGGTGACGTTGCCGATCGAGCGGCCGGCCTTCTCGGGGTCGATGTCGAGGACGGCGGCGATGTTGATCCCGTGCTCCGCGAAGATTGGCGAGCTGGCGATCGCCTGGCCCAGCCGGCCCGCGCCGACGAGCGCGATGTTGTGCTGGCCCTGCGTGCGGAGGATCTTGCGGATCTCGCCGAGCAGGCCTTCGATGTTGTAGCCGACTCCGCGCTTGCCGAACTTCCCGAAGCCGGAGAGGTCGCGGCGGATCTGCGTGGCGTTGATGTTGGTGTAGTCGGAGATCTCCTGCGAGGAAATCCGCTCCTTCCCCATCTTCTTCGCCTGCGTGAGCACCTGCAGGTAGCGGGAGAGACGCGCCGCAACTCCCACCGTCAACCGATCCGCCAACCTGTTCCCTTCCTCGCTTGTGACAGCCGCGTCACATTGTGCCGACGCTCCCCCGGAGCCGTGCGGGGAACCGTCAGCCGCAGGCGGCCAGCCTGCGCCGCAGCGCCTCCGGCTGGACGAAGTAGGTGAAGGCGCGCTCGCCGTCGATCTCGACGACCGGGATCGACTCCCGGTAGGCGGCCTCCAGGCGGGCGTCGCCGCCGATGTCTACCTGCTCGAAGTCGCCTGCGCACACCTGTGAGACCACCTCGAGCGCCCGCTCGCAGAGATGGCAGCCCTCGGCATGAAAGACGACGACTCTAGGGATAGAGGCCCCGCGTCACGGTCGCCTCGGCGACACGCCGCACTCCCAGCCCGTATGCGGCCATCCGCATCGAGGTCCCATGCTGGGCCCGGGTCTCCCACGTCTCCCGAAACGCCCGCGTGACGATCTTGTTCAGCCGCGCGTTGACCTCGTCCTCCCGCCAGAAATACTCCTGTAGCCCCTGCACCCACTCGAAGTAGGAGACGACGACGCCGCCTGCGTTCGCGAGCACGTCGGGGAGGACGAGGACGCCCCGGTCCTCCAGGATCTCGTCGGCGGAGGGCGTCACCGGGCCGTTTGCACCCTCGCAGACGATCCGCGCCTTGACCTGGGCGGCGTTCTCCTCGCTGATCACCTGCTCGAGCGCGCACGGTGCGAGCACGTCGCACTCGAGCAGCAGCAGCTCCTCGTTCGTGATCGCGTCCGCGCCGCTGAATCCCGCCAGCGTGCCGTGCTCCGACTTGTGGGCGAGGACGGACGCGATGTCGAGCCCGCCCGACGCGTGGACGCCGCCGCTCGAGTCGGAGACGGCGATCACGACCGCGCCCTCTTCGGCGAGCATGCGTGCCAGCTGTCGCCCGACGTTGCCGAATCCCTGCACGACGACCCGGATCCCCTCGAGCGCTCTGTCCTCCTCCTTCAGCGCGTCTGCGATCACGTAGAGCGCACCACGCGCGGTCGCCTCCTCCCGGCCGAGCGAGCCGCCGATCGCAAGTGGCTTGCCGGTGACGACGCCGAGCACCGAATGGCCCTTGTTCATCGAGAACGTGTCGAAGATCCAGGCCATTACGCTCGCGTCGGTGCCGACGTCCGGCGCCGGGATGTCCTTCTCCGGCCCGATCTCGTTGATGATTTCGCTCGTGTAGCGGCGGGTGAGGCGCTCGACCTCCCCCCGGGAGAGGCGCTTCGGATCGCAGACGACGCCGCCCTTAGCGCCGCCGAACGGCAAGCCCATCAGTGCGCACTTCCAGGTCATCAGCATCGCGAGCGCCTTGACCTCGTCGCGGGTGACGCCCGGGTGGTAGCGGATCCCGCCCTTGGAGGGGCCGCGCGCGATGTTGTGGGTGACCCGATGGCCCTCGAAGACGCCGACGGAGCCGTCGTCCATCGTCACCGGGATCGACACCTCGACCGACTTCTTGCAGCGCTCGAGCACGTTGATCAGGTTCGAGTCGATCCCGAACGTTTCCCCCACGTGTCGCAGCTGCTGGCGCGCGATCGCGTAGGGATTCTCGCGGAGGTGGGTTGACGCCTCAGCCGTCGACATGCGCGCCGGAGTCTACCGCGGCCCGCTCAGCGAATCCGGAAGTCGGCGACATCCGCCTCGGCGGGGCCTTCAGGAGGCACCGCGACCACGCGCAGCCGGTAGACGCCCGCGGTGAGCGTCCGTCCGCGCGGCCCTCGCCCGGTCAGGCCGAAGGCGTAGCGTCCGGGGAGCACGTCGCGGAGCCGCGCGAGCAGGCCGAGCCGCTCGCCGCCGCGCCAGAGCTCGACGTCGAGCCGTGCGACCGGCCGCAGCTGGCGGCGACCCGCCAGGTCGCGAACCTGTCCGGCCTGAACCGTTAGGACGGCCGGAGCGCGATCTGAGGCGCGGAAGGTCTTCGCGGACAGGCTGACGTCTCCGATCAGCGCGGATCCCTGGGCGAGCAATGCAACCGCCCACGGGACGACGACGCGTCCGCCGCCCACGACTTCCAGACGCGCGCGACCCTCGATCGCACCCAGCCCGCGCGGGCGGAACGACATCCGGGCAGTCAACGTCACCCGCCGCTGCTGACCCGGTCCCAGCCGAAGGCGTGCGGGCGCCGCCGTGACCGAGACGCCGCCGATGCCCTCCGTTCCGGCGTTGACGGCGACGGTGATCCTGCGCGAGGAGACGTTGCGGACGAGAATGCGCCGAGACGATGTCCAGCCGGCGTCGTCGGCGGCTCCGAAGCCGACAGCGGCGGGCTGGGCGACGACCTCGACCGCGCTCGCCGCCAGGGGATCGACGGCTCCTGCGCCCTGCGCCGCGGTGGGGCTGCCGGCGGTGGGCACGGCGGTGCCCACGAGCGCGCCCTTCAGCGCCGTCGCGTCCAGGCCCGGGCGCACCTGCGCGAGCAGCGCGGCCGCCCCGCCGGCGAGGGCCGCCGCGGCGCTGGAGCCGCTGATCGTGCCGTACCTGGCCGTCCGGTCGTCGTTGCGGCCCGAATCGGCGGTCGCGAGCTCGACGCCGGCGGCGGCGACCTCCGGCTTGACGCCGCCGCCGAAAGCGAGCCCATGGGAGGAGAACGGGGCGATGCGGGACAGGCGCGCATTCGGGCGGCGGCCGGGCGCGCCCAGGGACACGCCGACGGTCGCGCCCTGTGCGAGCGCCAGACGCACCTCGGCGGCCACAGCGTGCGGGAGCCCGACCACCGGGACGGCGAGCCGGTCGTCGAGGCCGAGCGCACCGGCAGGGACGAGGCCGTCGACGAGGATTGCCGAGGTGCCGGCGAGCACCGCCTCGCGCGCCGCGTCGGTCGGGGCGGTCGCGCGTCCCACCAGCGTCGCCCGACCGGCGACGAGGCTGAACCCGCGCTCGTCGAAGTAGCTCGCGAGCAGCGCGCCGCGCGGGCCGGAGGCCGCGTCCCGCCGCGGACGGATCACCGTGAGCGAAAGCGGGGCCAGAGGCACGACGGAGCCGCCGAGCGCCAGCTCGCGGTCGAGCAGGACACGTAGCCCGGCCCGCACCACGACCCGCACGGTTGCCGTGTCGCGGCGCAGGTCGGCGGCGCCGACGGTCAGCGCGGCCGGCGCGCCGCCGGGGCCGCCGACGCTCCCGTATCCCGGTCCCGCCGGTCCTTCGTTCCCCGCGGGCGCGACGACCAGCATGTCGAGCTGCGCAGCGCCGGCGACCGCACGCGCGACCGGCCCCTCCGCGAACGACGCAAAGGGCTCGGTCACGCCCACGACCGCGATGCGGGCGGCGTCGAAGACGTCACCGTCCATGTCGGGATCGACGGCGCGCTCGATTCCCGCGAGCAGCTGGTCGGTGCGGCTGTAGACGGCAAAGCCTCCCTCGGCGCTCGGCTGCCAGCCGGCGATGCGGATCGGGAGGATCGACGCGCCCGGAGCGACGCCCCGGATGCCGCCCGGCCCGTCACGCCCGGCGATCAGGCCGGCCACCTGGGTCGCGTGGCGCTCCAACAGCGTCGGCTTCTCGGGATGCGCCCGCGCGACCGCGCGACCGTCGGGGTCGAGCACGTCTGCGCCCTCAATCAGGCTGTGCCGGATGTACGGGTGCCTCGCGTCGATACCCGTGTCGAGCAACGCGATCGTGATCCCGCTCCCGTCGAAGCCGGGAATGACGAGCTCGGGCCGCCTGCCCGCGCCGGGCGCGAAGGTGGAGCCGCGGAGCTCGACCGTCGAGAGGGAGGCCGGGTAGGCCGCGCGTACGGGATACACCCCGGCGACGTCGACGTCCCGCTCGAGCAGCGCCAGCGCGCGCGGGTCGATCGCCGCCGAGAACCCGTTGAACGTGCGCGTGTAGACGAAATCCGGGACGAGCCGGATCCCCTCACTCGAGAGCCGCGCCGCGATCTGCTTCTGGCCCGCGAGCGCAGCGGCGGTCCAGCGCCGCATCGTCGACTCGCCGGCATGGCCCCCAGCCGCGGCGAGGCGGTCGGCGAGCGACGGGTTGCGCAGGACGACGATCATCCTTTGCCCGACCGCGACCGCGCTGTGCTCGCCGCCGACAAAACCACGCCAGGCCGCAGCGCCTCCCTCGGTCGAGACGCTCAACTGCGCGCCCTGGCCCCCGCCCACCGCGAGGAGCGCCGCAGCGACGGCGAGCCCGGCGGCAATGCTCCGCCGGTCAGGCGCGCGATGCGTAGGCGTCGAGGGCAAGGTAACGAGGATACGGGAGGCGTCTGCCGTACCTGCCCGCCGAAGCGATCATCGCGGCGTTGTCCGTGCAGAGCGGCAGCGGTGCGAAGCGGGCTCCAGGCAGCGCCTCGCGAAGCTCGGAGTTGGCGGCGACCCCTCCCACGACGGCGATCGTCTGGAGCCCCTCGCGCTCCGCCGCGGCACGCGTCTGCTCGACCAGCGCCCGGACGATCGCGCGCTGGTACGACGCGGCGAGATCGGCCTTGCGCGGCTCGGCCTCCTCGCCGAGGTCTCGGACTGCGTAGAGGAGCGCCGTCTTCAGCCCGGAGAACGAGAAGTCGAGCCCCTCCAGCCGGGCGACGGGGAAGCGAAAGGCCTCGGGATCGCCCTCGCGCGCCAGCCGGTCGATCTCGGCGCCGCCCGGGTAGCCGAGCCCGAGCAGCCGGGCGCCCTTGTCGAACGCCTCGCCCGCGGCGTCGTCGATCGACGTGCCGAGCACGCGGTATCCCGACCGGTTGCGCACGTCCAGGAGGAGCGTGTGGCCCCCGCTCGCAAGCAGGCAGAGGAAGGGCGGCTCCACGGGATCCGGTTTCAGATAGAGCGACGCGACGTGACCATGGAGGTGATCGACCGGGATGAGCGGGAGCCGCCGCGCCCACGCGAGCGCCTTCGCCGCAGAGAGGCCGACGAGCAGCGCGCCGACGAGGCCCGGCCCCTGCGTGACCGCCACCGAGTCGACGTCGTCGAGCGTCGCCCCCGCCTCGGCGAGCGCCTCCTGGACGACGGGTGAGACGAGCTCGAGGTGCCGGCGGGAGGCAACCTCGGGCACCACGCCTCCATAGCGTGCGTGCAGCTCGGCCTGGGAGGAGACAACGTTGGAGCGGATCTCGCCGTCGCCGGTGACGAGCGCGGCCGCGGTCTCGTCGCAGGACGTCTCGATCCCCAAGATCATGTGGACCGCATCATCCCGCCTCGGCGTGCTCGCTGGGGACGGGGTCGCGCCACATGATCAGAGCGTCCTCGCGGTTGTCCGTGTAGTAGCCACGCCGGACGCCGCGGGACACGAATCCCAGCGCCTCGTACAGCTTGATCGCCCCCTCGTTCGAGACGCGTACCTCGAGCGTGTATCCGCGGTGCTCGTCGTTCGCCGTCACCTCGAAGAGGCGGTCGAGCAGCGCCCGCGCCACACCCCGGCGGCGATGCTCGCCCGTGACCGCCACGTTCATCACGTGCCAGGCGTCGACGTAGCGGGAGATGACGAGGTAGCCGACGAGCTCCCCCGACTCCGGGTCGAATGCGCCCAGCGAGAGCGAGCTCGGCTTCGCGAGCTCTCCGGCGAACATCGAGCGCGACCATGGCGTCGGGTAAGACTCCCGCTCGAGCCGCTCTATGGCGTCCAGGTCGCGCAGTTCCAGCGCCCGCAGGTCGACGTTCATCGCGCCGCCTCAACGGCGTCCGGAACGCGGACGTAGAGCGGCTCGACGAGCTCGACGGGGCCGAACGCGCTCGCGAGCGCCGCGTGGAAGCGGGCACGCGGAAGATGGCGCTCGTCGTCGTCCGGAGGGATCTCGGCGCCGGCCGCCTCCAGCAGGTCGCGGTACCTGACGGCGCCGTCGCCGACGCACAGCGTCCCGGCCTCGAGCTGGAGCTCGGCCGGAGCGACGGCGCGGGGCCCAGGCACGAAGATCTCGCGGCGCTTGGCGTCGATCACGGGCAGCGCGCCGGGCGCGCCCGCGGCGAGCGCGTCGAGCGTGGAGACGCCCGCCGCGGGAAGGTCGAGCGCGAGCGCGAGCCCTCTGGCGGCGGCGAGGCCGATCCGGATCCCGGTGAAGCTCCCGGGCCCGGTACCGAGCGCGAGCGCCTCGAGATCGCCCGCGTGAGCCCCGGCCTGGCGCAGGAGCGCGTCGACGTCCTCGAGCAGCGTTGCCGCCCGCGACACGCGTTCGCCGAGCACCTCGCCGTCGCCGACGAGCGCGCTCGTCGCCCGGTCGGTCGCCGTGTCGAACGCCAGGATCAGCATCGCCGGGGCCGGCCTACGGCGCGGGAATCGTGGACGTGATCGTCGTGTCGACGCACGCCTTCACCGCCGACTCGACGCGACTGTCCAGATCGGCCGGCGGAGTCGTCTCGGCCGCGGCGGCCTCGAGGCCCGCGCGGGCGGCGCTGCACGCCTCCACGTTGCCGGGATCGGGAAGATCGGCGGCGCAGGCGGCGGTCGCCTGTCCGAGGCGCTGATCGACGAAGAGCCGGTCACGCTCGCCGACCGTCGCCACGAGGTCGGCCTTGGCCGCGGCGCACCCGGCGCCTGCGTCCGCTTCGGCCGCGCCGTTCCCGTCCCCGCCGCAGCCGGCGGCTGCGAGCGTCGCCACCAGCAGACAGCAGATCCCAGTCGCACGCCTCCTCATCACGGGAATCCTACGTCCGTTCGATCACGACTCGACGGGTCGTCTCCCCTTCGTGCTCCAGCCGAACCGAGGCCCGCAGCGGCGGGAGCCCCGCCGCGCCCGCCTCCGGCCACTCCACGAAGACGATCGCGTCGTCGAAGTACGGCTCGAGATCGGCCCACTCCGCCGCCGACACGCCCGTGAAGCGGTAGAGGTCGAGGTGCGAGACGTCGGGGTCGCCTTCGTACCGGTGCCCGATCGTGTACGTCGGGCTCGTCACCGGGGCGGTCACGCCGAGGGCACGGCAGGCCCCGCGCACGAACGTCGTCTTCCCCGCGCCGAGCTCTCCCGACACCGCGACAACATCGCCCACCACGAGCTCGCGTGCGAGCTCCGCCGCGAGCTCCTCGGTCTCCGCGGCCGAGGAGGAGCGACGCTCCAAGGGCTAGAAGAGGCCGAGCTGGACTGCGGGCTCGAGCGAGCGCTCGAGCCCAGGCGCAGGCACAGTCTTCGGCTCCGGCTCGACGTCGCCGACTGCTTCAGGAGCGGGAAGGCTGCCGCCGAGCAACACGGGGATCCGGGCGAAGTCCTCCTCGAGCACGGACAGCATCGCGCGGGTGTAGAGGGCGGCCGCCGGGTGGTAGAGCGGGTAGAGCGTGACGTCGTTGCCGCCGAGCACGACCTGCTGCGGAACGCCATGGACGCGCGTGATCCCCGCTGGCTTGCCGGAGAGGAGCTTCGTCGCAAAGTTGCCGAGCGTCGCGACGAGCGTCGGCCGGATCAGCTCGATCTGGCGGAAGAGATGAGACTCGCAGGCCTCGATCTCGTCCGGATGCGGATCGCGGTTTCCCGGCGGCCGGCACTTGAGCACGTTCGCGATGTACACGTCCGTCCGCGAGAGACCGATCCCGTTCAGGAGCTTCTCCAGCAGCTGGCCTGCCTGGCCGACGAACGGCACCCCCTGCTGGTCCTCGTGGAACCCGGGCGCCTCACCGACGAACATCAGCTCGGCGTTCGGGTCGCCCGAGCCGAAGACGACCTGCGTCCGCGTCGCCGAGAGCGGGCAGCGCATGCAGCCGAGCGTCTCGTCGGTGTAGGTGGCGAGGGCCTCGCTCACTGGGGTGAGTCTACGCCGGGCGCCGGACGCTCAGAAATCAGCAGCCGCAGGAGCCGCCGCAGCAACCACCGCCGCCGCCGCCCGCGCCGCCGAAGCTCGGCGTCGAGGATGCACCGGCGACCGCGAAGCTCGAGAGCTGCTTGAGCACATTGCCCGCCCCGCAGTCGGGGCACGAGATCGCCTGCTCGGCGCTCCGGACGAGCTCCTCGAAGTGCGACTCGCACTCCATGCACGCGTACTCGTAGATCGGCATGCTCGCACTCTAATGGAGGCGTGGACGGCACCGGTGCTGGAGGGCGAGCTCGTCCGCCTCGAGCCGATGGCGCCGGAGCACGAGGACGGGCTCTGGGAGGCGTCACGCGACGCCCGGACGTGGCAGTGGCTGAGCATCGAGCAGCCGCAGACCCGCGAAGAGCTTCGCGCCTGGCTCGACGCGGCGCTCGCAAACGCAGCGGCGGGCGTCGAGCTGCCGCTCGTGACGGTGCGACGCGAGACCGGTCGCGTGATCGGGAGCACCCGCTACCTCGCGCTGCGGCCGGAGCACCGCAGCGTCGAGATCGGCTGGACGTGGCTCACGCCGGCTGCCTGGGGCACGGGAGCGAACGTCGAGGCGAAGCTGCTGATGCTCGGATACGCATTCGACGAGCTCTGCTGCCTGCGGGTCGAGCTGAAGACGGATGCGCGGAACGAGCGGTCGCGCGGCGCGATGGAGGCGCTGCCCGCGCAGTTCGAGGGCGTCCACCGCAAGCACATGCTCGTCCAGAGCGGCCAGCGCCGCGACTCTGCCTGGTTCAGCGTCCTGGACGATGAGTGGCCGGATGTGAAGGCGAACCTGCTGAGGCGCCTCGACCAAGCCTGAGTCGAGGTACGATGCGCGTGCCCGGTATCCGCAACGGAACTGGAGCCACCACACATGATCGAGACTGCCCAGGTGATCGGCGCCGGACGCGTCGGCTCGGCGATGGCCGCGCGGCTGCGCGAGCGTGGCGTCGACCTCGACGCGCGCGAGCCGGAGCTCGTCCTGCTCTGCGTGCCCGACCGGGCGATCGCCGAGGCCGCGGCCGCGATCGAGCCGGGCCCCTGGGTCGCGCACGTGAGCGGCGCGACGCCGCTCGCCGCCCTCGATCCGCACGAGCGTCGCTTCGGCCTTCACCCGCTGCAGACGTTCACGCACGGACGCGGCGCCGAGCAGCTCGACGGCGCGTTCGCGGCGGTCACGGCGGAGTCCGGCGAGGCGCAGGAGGCCGGCTACGACTTAGCGCGGACGCTCGGTCTCGAGCCCTTCACGCTCGCGGACGGGAAGCGGGCGGCCTACCACGCGGGAGCGTCGATCGCCTCCAACTACCTCGTCACGCTCCGCCGTGCGGCCGGCTCGCTGCTCGAGGCGGCGGGCGCGCCATCCGAGGCGCTCGACCCGCTGATGCGCCGGACGATCGAGAACGGCTTCGAGCTGACCGGGCCGATCGCGCGCGGAGACTGGGAGACCGTCGACGCGCACGTGGCCGCGATCCGCGAGGTGCGGCCCGAGCTCGAGACGATGTATGTGACCCTCGCGGAAACGACGAAAGCACTCCTGTGAAGACGCTGCGAACGGTGGGCGAAGCGCGGCAGGAACTACAGGCGTTCCGGAGAGGCCGGATAGGTCTCGTGCCGACAATGGGAGCGCTGCACGCGGGCCACGAGGCGCTGATCGCGGCGGCGCGATCCGAGTGCGACACCGTCGTCGTCAGCCTCTTCGTCAACGCAGCTCAGTTCGACGAGGACGCCGACCTCGACACATACCCTCGAAACGAGGCCAACGACGTCGCGGTCGCGGAGGCGGCGGGCGCCGACGTCCTGTTCGCGCCGTCTGCTGTCGAGATCTACCCACCGGGCTACCAGACCTGGGTCGACGTCGAGGAGCTCTCTCGCGGTCTCGAGGGTGCGCACCGGCCCGGGCACTTCCGCGGCGTCGCCACCGTGTGCCTGAAGTTCTTCAACATCGTCCGGCCCCAGTTCGCCTATTTCGGGCAGAAGGACGCGCAGCAGGTCGCCGTGATCAGGCGGATGGTCGCCGACCTGAACCTCGATCTGATCGTGCGGACGATCGAAACGGTGCGCGATCCAGACGGGCTCGCCCTCTCCTCGCGAAACTGGCGCTTGTCTGCCGACGAGCGCGCCGGTGCGCTCGCGCTCCCCCGCGCGCTCGCCACCCGGGACCCCGCCGCCGCCCGGACTCTCCTCGAGGGGCTCGACGTCGATTACGTCGAGGTCGCCGATTTCGACCCACCCGTTCTCGCCGCGGCCATTCGCGTCGGCAATACCCGTCTGATCGACAACATCGTCCTCGAGGAGGAAGCATGACAACCCGACCCAGAAAGCCCGCGCCCGGCACGCCCGCGCCCGGAAAGCTCGCGCTGCCCGAGCTCGCGGAGATGAAGGCCGGCCGTCAGCCGATCGCGATGGTGACCGCTTACGACGCGCCGTCTGGCCGGCTCGCCGACGTTGCGGGCGCGGACATCATCCTCGTCGGCGACTCGGCCGCGATGACGGTGCTCGGCCACGACTCGACCGTGCCCGCGACGATGGAGGAGATGATCGTCCTCACGCGGGCCGTAAATCGGGGCGCGCGGAGGCCGCTCGTCGTCGCGGACATGCCATTCGGGTCGTTCCAGGTGTCCGACGGCGAGGCGATGCACAACGCGATCCGCTTCCTCAAGGAGGCGGGCGCGGACGGTGTGAAGCTGGAGGGCGCCGGCCCGATGCTGTCGCGTGTCCACGCGCTCGTCGGTGGCGGGATCCCGGTGATGGGGCATCTCGGCCTGACTCCGCAGTCGGCGACGATGCTCGGGGGCTTCAAGGCGCAGGGCCGGACGGCCGAGAAGGCGGTTCGTCTCTACGAGGATGCCCTCGCGCTGGAGGCGGCCGGATGCTTCGCGATCGTGCTCGAGGCCGTTCCGGCCGCGGTCGCCGCCCGGATCACGGAGGCGTTGTCGGTGCCGACGATCGGCATCGGCGCCGGCGCCGGCTGCGACGGGCAGGTGCTCGTCTGGCATGACCTGCTCGGCCTCTACGAGGGCCACGCTCCCCGTTTCGTGAAGCAGTACGCGGACCTCGCGACGGAGATCAAGCGTGCGATCGCCGCCTACGTCGACGACGTGCGGGAGCGACGCTTCCCGGAGGAGCAGCACACCTACGTGATGCCCGAGGAGGAGCTAGCTCGCTTCGAAGAGGCGCTGCAGGACCTCGGGCAGGTACGCGAGCGCCGCTAGGAACAGCGCCACGAGCCCGAGTGAGCCGAGCGAGCGCCACCAGCTCCAGCCGTG
>JBKJSM010000092.1:0-11553 GCA_046594445.1 Gaiellaceae bacterium
CGCCGCGGCATGCAGATCGTCTTCCAAGATCCCTACGCGTCGCTCAACCCGCGCATGACCGTCCGCGAGATCGTCGCGGAGCCGCTCAAGATCAACAACCTGTACGACCGCAAGGCCGGGCGCAAGCGCGTGGAGGAGCTGCTCCGCACCGTCGGGCTCTCACCCGAGCACGCGAACCGGTTCCCCCACGAGTTCTCCGGCGGCCAGCGCCAGCGGATCGGAATCGCGCGCGCGCTCGCGCTCAACCCGCGCGTCGTCATCCTCGACGAGCCGGTCTCCGCGCTCGACGTGTCGATCCGCGCCCAGGTGATCAACCTGCTCGAGGCGCTCCAACGCGACCTCGGCCTCACGTATCTCTTCGTCGCGCACGACCTGTCCGTCGTCAGCCACGTCTCGGATCGAGTCGCAGTCATGTACCTCGGCAAGGTCGTCGAGATCGGGACGCGACAGCAGATCTACGAGAACCCGACGCATCCGTACCCTCAGGCGCTGCTCTCCGCCGTCCCGATCGAAGACCCGACCGAGCGTGGGAAGCGCGAGCGGATCGTGCTCACGGGCGACGTCCCGAGCCCGGCCAATCCGCCCTCGGGCTGCCGGTTTCGCACCCGCTGCTGGAAGGCGCAAGAGATCTGCGCGATCGAGGAGCCGGCCCTGATCGACCGGGGGCACGGGCATCCGAGCGCGTGCCACTTCGCGGAGCCGCTCGATCCACTCGCGATCCGTTCTAACGTCTCCGCGCCCGTCTAGATGCCCCGCCTGATCGCCACGAAGCTCGCGGCGCTCGCGGTGCTCGTGCTCGTACTGCTCACCGCCGGCTGCGGGGGCGCGGGCGCGTCGAAGGAGGAGTTCCAGGTCGACGTCGTCGCCGCGCGCGACCGGGTCGACAGCGCGCTCCAGCAGGTGACGAACGCGAGCTCGGTCGACGACCTGCTCGCACGGCTCCGGATCGCTGCCGCCGAGGTGCGTAGCGCCGCCACCGACGTCGCAGAGGCCAAGGCTCCGGAAGGCCTCGTCGATGAGAGGCGCAATCTCGCCAATACCCTTCGCGCTTTCTCCGACGAGCTCGTCGCGACCGTCACCACCCTCGAGACGCTCGACGGTGCCGCAGCGGCGACCCGGGGGTTCGACTTCCGGAACTGGACGAAGACTCAGGCGCGGCTCGCCGAGCTCCGCAAGGCCGGCATCCAGGTTCGGCCGCTCGAGAAGCACTAGTCGCTTATCTTGTTCTAACTTCCTGCCGATAACTGGCGTCAGAATGGACGTGACGATGATTTCCAATGGAGTTCTGTGCGACCGCGCCCGGTCGTGGGCAGCGCTTGCACCCGACGGCGAGCTGTCCGAGCTCGAGCTCAAGCTGCTCGGCTCGCATCTGACCCGCTGCGGAGCGTGCAGCGTCTTCGCGGCAGAGGTGACCCGTCTCGCGGAGGAGCTGCGCGACGCCGAGCTGCAACCGCTTGCGCAACCGATCTCGGTTCCCTCCTGGCGCCGGCGCACCGCTTACGCGCGCGTACGCGCCGTCGGCGCTGCCGCTGCGGTTGCCCTGATGGCGCTCGGCATTGCGTCACGCGCCCCGCTCTCGAGCAGCGGCCGTGAGTCGCTTCAGCTACCGCGAGTCGTCGATTTCTCGGGTGGCGACCAGGCCGAGATCCAGCGCTTGGAAGCTGCTCAACACCTCGTGGCGCTCCGAACGACGCCCGCGCGGCTCCGCCCCGCCCGTCACTTCGGCAACCAGCCGTCCTAGCACCCCAACCGCCCGCTCTCCCGAGACGCTTCGCTAGACTGCGGGCGCGTTTGCGGCCCCGGCGCCGCGCTTCCTACCACGAGATTTCTTCCAGGAGAGACATTGTCTGAGCACGCGCAGGGAACCCCCGGCAAGGTCGTCGAGATCAAGGGAGTCGTCATCGATGCGGTCTTCCCGGACGAGCTGCCCGGGATCTACAACGCGCTCTCGATTCAGGTGCCGAGCACTGACGGCAGCAGCCGCACCCTGATCGCGGAAGTGCAGCAGCATCTCGGCGACGATCGCGTCCGCGCCGTCGCGATGGACACGACCGACGGTCTCTCGCGCGGCGTCGACGTCGTCGACACAGGCGCGCCGATCTCAGTGCCCGTCGGCGACGCGACGCTCGGCCGAATCTGGAACGTGATCGGCGAGCCGATCGACGGCAAGGAGGCCGCGGGCAAGGACGTCGAGCGCTGGTCGATCCACCGCGATCCTCCCGCGTTCCGTGAGCTCTCACCGACGATCGAGATCTTCGAGACCGGAATCAAGGTCGTCGACTTGATCGCCCCGTATGTGAAGGGCGGCAAGATCGGTCTCTTCGGCGGCGCCGGCACCGGCAAGACCGTCCTGATCCAGGAGCTGATCCACAACGTCGCCCAGCAGCATGGCGGCGTCTCCGTGTTCGCCGGCGTCGGCGAGCGCACCCGCGAGGGCAACGACCTCTTCCTCGAGATGACGGAGTCCGAGGTGATCGACAAGGTCGCGCTCGTCTACGGCCAGATGAACGAGCCGCCGGGCGCCCGCCTGCGCGTCGGCCTCGCCGGCCTGACGATGGCCGAGTACTTCCGCGACCAGGGCCAGGACACGCTGCTCTTCATCGACAACATCTTCCGCTTCGTCCAGGCCGGCTCCGAGGTCTCGGCGCTCCTCGGGCGCATGCCGAGCGCCGTCGGCTATCAGCCGACCCTCGCGACCGAGATGGGCCAGCTACAGGAGCGAATCACCTCGACGCTGACTGGTTCGGTCACATCGATTCAGGCGATCTACGTTCCCGCGGACGACCTCACCGACCCGGCGCCCGCGAACGTGTTCGCCCACCTCGACGCGACGACGACTCTGTCGCGGGCGATCGTCGAGAAGGGCATCTATCCAGCCGTCGACCCACTCGACTCGACCTCCCGCGCGCTCCAGCCCGGGATCGTCTCCGACGAGCACTACAGCGTCGCAACGCGTGTGCAGCAGGTGCTCCAGCGCTACAAGGACCTGCAGGACATCATCGCGATCCTCGGCATGGACGAGCTGACCGACGAGGACCGGCTCGTCGTCTCGCGCGCCCGCAAAGTCGAGCGCTTCCTCTCCCAGCCGAACTTCGTCGCCGAGCAGTTCACGGGCACGCCGGGCGAGTACGTCAAGCTCGAGGACACGATCAAGGGCTTCCGCGAGATCATCGAGGGCGGGCACGACGAGATGCCCGAGGCGGCCTTCTACATGGTCGGCACGATCGAGCAGGCGGTCGAGAAGGCCAACCGCACGGCCGAACCCGCCGCAGCGTAATGGCGGAGACGCACCCGAAGTTCGACGTCGCGCTCGTCACGCCGGAGGGCGAGGCCTTCCGGGGTGAGGCGGAGATGCTGATCGTCCCCGGCGCCGCCGGCGAGATCGGCGTGCTCGCGCGGCACGCGCCGCTCGTTGCGACGCTGAAGGCGGGCTCGACGCGCGTCTACCGCGATCGCGCGGCCGACGACGTGCTCGAGTTCGCGACCGGCCCCGGCTTCTTCAAGGTCGAGTTGGACAGCGCGATCGCGCTCGTCGACGATGCCGTCGACGTGAGAGAGATCGACGACGCCCGCGCGCAGGATCAGCTCGAGGCGGCGAAGGCGGAGCTCGAGCAGGTCGAAGCGGGCGAGTCGAAGGCCGATCGCTGGCAGCTCGAGCAGCGGATCAAGCACG
Source organism: Gaiellaceae bacterium (assembly GCA_046594445.1). Classification (GTDB taxonomy): domain Bacteria; phylum Actinomycetota; class Thermoleophilia; order Gaiellales; family Gaiellaceae; genus Gaiellasilicea. The sequence continues at coordinate 3,674 of JBKJSM010000092.1, forward strand.
CCGAGAACCAGTTGACGGTCTCCGGCCGCACGTAGAGACATGCGCGCGACAGTCGCCGAGAAGCACGAGGTCGCCAAGGGGACGCTGCTTGTGCTCCTCGCTCTCGACGGCTACCCGAAGTACCGCCCCGGCAGCTACTTCTGGGTCGAGCTGCCCGAGCGGGGAGACAACGACGAGAAGGGTCTGCGCCGCCACATCTCGCTCGTAACTTCGCCGACAGAGACGGGTGTCGTCGGGCTCGCGACTCGGCTGCGCGACACCGCCTTCAAGCGAACGCTCGCTGCGCTCGAGGTCGGGGACGAGGTCGAGGTCGAGGAGCCGAAGGGATCGTTCCTGCTGCCCGAGGAGACGAACGTCCCGTACGTCTTCGTCGCCGGCGGGATCGGGATCACCGTCTTCCGCAGCATGCTTCGCTTTATCCGCGACGAGAAGCTGCCGTACGAGGTGACGCTCGTCTACTCGAACCGTGACCGCGAGTCGGCAGCATTTCTGGACGAGCTACTCGAGTTCGAGCGCGAGCTGCCCGGCCTTCACATCGTCCTGACGATGACCGACAACCCCGCGTGGGAAGGGGAGACGCGCCGGATCGGCGCGGCGATGCTCCAGGAGCACCTCGGCGAGCTGAACCGGTACCGCTTCCTCGTCGCCGGTCCGCCGGCGATGGCGGATGCCGTCGTGGAGGCCCTTCACGGCGCCGGCGTTCCCGAAGACCGCGTGCTTGCAGACAAGTTCAGCGGCTATTGATAGCCTGATTTTGCACCTGGAGAGCTTTGAAGGCAGCTTGGCGACCAGGATAAAAGACGCCTAAAGAGCCCGAGCGTTTCTCGCTCCCTCCTCTTTAGGCACGGTTCGCGGAGGAATGGTGAGCGCAGAGGCGAGACTGAGGGCGTTACTGGACGAGCGGATCCTCGTCCTGGACGGCGCGTGGGGGACGATGCTCCAGCTCGCCGGGCTCGAGGACGCCGACTACCGGGGCGAGCGCTTCCGCGACCACCCGAGCGACGTCGCCGGCGACCCCGACATCCTCAACCTGACGCGGCCCGAGCTCGTGCTCGACATTCACCGGCGCTACCTCGCCGCGGGCGCCGACATCACGACCACGAACACGTTCACGGCGACGCGGATCGGCCAGGCCGACTACGGACTGGAGGCCGCGGTGCACGACATGAACGTCGAGGGAGCGCGCCTCGCCCGCCAGGCGGCGGACGAGGCGGGCGGCCGCTTCGTCGCCGGCTCGCTCGGCCCGCTCAACGTCACGCTCTCGCTCTCGCCGAAGGTCGACGACCCGGCGTACCGAGCGGTCACCTTCGACGAGGTCGTCGAGGCGTACAGCGAGCAGATCCGCGGCCTGCGCGAGGGGGGCGTCGACCTGCTGCTCGTCGAGACGATTTTCGACACGCTGAACGGAAAGGCCGCGATCGCAGCGGCCCGCGATGTCGCGCCGGAGCTGCCGCTCTGGATCTCGGTCACGATCGTCGATCTCTCCGGCCGGACGCTCTCGGGCCAGACCGTCGAGGCCTTCTGGACGTCGGTGGAGCGCGCGCGGCCGCTGATCGTCGGCGTCAACTGCTCGCTCGGCGCGAAGGAGATGCGGCCCCACGTCGAGTCGCTCGCCCGGATCGCGGACACGTACACGAGCTGCCACCCGAACGCCGGGCTGCCGAACCCGTTCGGCGGCTACGACGAGCAGCCGCACGACACGGCCGGCCTGCTCCGCTCCTTCGCGGAGGAGGGGTTCGTCAACATCGTCGGTGGCTGCTGCGGGACGACGCCCGCCCACACGAGCCAGATCGCGGCGGCGGTCGACGGCCTGCCGCCTCGCCTCGTTCCGGACCGCCCGCCCGCCCCGCGCTTCAGCGGCCTCGAGCCGTTCGAGATCGGCCCGGACACCGGCTTCGTGATGATCGGCGAGCGCACGAATGTGACCGGCTCGGCGCGCTTCCGGCGGCTGATCGAGTCGAACGACTACCAGAGCGCGGTCGATGTGGCACTCGAGCAGGTGCGCGGGGGCGCCAACTTCCTCGACGTGAACATGGACGCAGACCTGCTCGACGGCGAGCAGGCGATGACGACCTTCCTCAACCTGCTCGCGACCGAGCCCGAGGTGGCGCGGATCCCGATCATGGTCGACAGCTCGCGCTTCTCCGTCCTCGAGGCCGGCATGAAGTGCGTGCAGGGCAAGGGGATCGTCAACTCGATCAGCCTCAAGGAGGGCGAAGAGGCATTCCTCGATCAGGCGCGCCGGATCAAGCGGTACGGCGCGGGCGTCGTCGTGATGGCCTTTGACGAGATCGGGCAGGCGGACACGGTCGAGCGCAAGGTGGCGATCTGCGGCCGCGCCTACGACCTCCTGACCGCGGACGGCTGGGCGCCGGAGGACGTCGTCTTCGATCCGAACGTCCTCGCGGTCGCGACGGGCATCGAGGAGCACAACGGCTTCGCAAAGGCCTTTATCGAGTCGCTGCCGCTGATCAAGGAGCGCTGCCCTGGCTCACGCACGAGCGGCGGCATCTCGAACCTCTCCTTCTCCTTCCGCGGCAACGACGTCGTCCGCGAGGCGATGCACTCCGCCTTCCTCTACGACGCGATCCGCGCCGGGCTCGACATGGGGATCGTCAACGCCGGCCAGCTCGTCGTCTACGAGGACATCCCGGCAGACCTGCTCGAGCGGGTGGAGGACGTCCTCTACGACCGCCGCCCCGACGCGACCGACCGGCTCGTGTCTTTCGCGTCCACCGTTGAGGGAGAGGCGACGAAGCGGGAGCTCGACCTGTCCTGGCGCGAGGCTCCGGTCGCGGACCGGCTCGCGCATGCGCTCGTGCACGGCGTCGTCGACTTCATCGAGGAGGACACTGAGGAGGCTCGCGCGGCCGCGGCGCGGCCGTTGGACGTGATCGAGGGGCCACTGATGGATGGGATGAAGATCGTCGGCGACCTGTTCGGCGCCGGCAAGATGTTCCTGCCGCAGGTGGTTAAGAGCGCCCGCGCGATGAAGCGCGCCGTCGCGTACCTCGAGCCGTACATGGAGGCGGAGAAGGCACGGACGGCCAGCAGCGGGCAAGGAAACGGGCCAGGAAGCGGAAGAGGGCAGGGCAAAATCGTCCTCGCCACGGTCAAGGGCGACGTCCACGACATCGGCAAGAACATCGTCGGCGTCGTGCTCGGCTGCAACAACTACGAGGTGATCGACCTGGGCGTCATGGTCCCGGGGGCGACGATCCTCGACACCGCCGTCGCCGAAGGGGCAGATGCCGTCGGCCTCTCGGGGTTGATCACCCCCTCGCTGGACGAGATGGTGCAGGTGGCGAAGGAGATGCAGCGGCGTGGGCTCGAGCTGCCGTTGCTGATCGGGGGCGCAACGACCTCGCGTCAGCACACGGCGGTCCGGATCGCGCCCGTCTACGGGAGCGAGACGGTGCACGTCCTCGACGCATCGCGCGTCGTCGGCGTCGTCTCCGACCTGCTCGACCCGGCCCGCCGCACGGAGCTCGACGTCGCCAACCGCGAGGAGCAGGAGCGGCTGCGCGGTCTCCACGCCGAGAAGGAGCGCCGGCCGCTGCTCCCGCTCAGCGCCGCGCGGGCGAACCGGGAGCCGCTCGCCTACGACGACCTCGCCGCACCCGCGTTCACGGGCGCCCGGCCCGTCGCGCCCGAGCTCGCCGAGCTCCGGTCCTTCGTCGACTGGCAGTTCCTCTTCCACGCGTGGGAGCTGAAGGGAAAGTTCCCGGCCATCCTCGACCAGCCTGCCGCGCGCGAGCTGTACGACGACGCGACCGCCCTCCTGGACGAGATCGTGCGGGACGGCCTGCTGGAGGCGCGCGGGGTCTACGGCTTCTGGCCTGCGCACGCGGAGGGGGACGAGATCGTGCTCGAGAGCGGCATCCGGTTCCCGATGCTGCGCCAGCAGGCGGACTGGGGCGACTCCCGTCCGAACCGCTGCCTCGCCGACTACGTCGCGCCCGCGGGCGATCACGTCGGCGCGTTCGCCGTCTCGATCCACGGCGCGGACGCGCTGGCCGCGAGCTACGAGGCCGAGCACGACGACTACAACGCGATCATGGTCAAGGCCCTCGCCGACCGGCTCGCCGAGGCGTTCGCCGAGTACGTGCACCTGGAGGCGCGTCGTGCCTGGTACGAGCCCGACGCCAGCCCGACCAAGGAGGAGCTCGTCGCCGAGAGCTACCGCGGGATCCGGCCCGCCTTCGGGTATCCCGCCTGTCCGGATCACTCCGAGAAGGAACGTCTCTTCGAATTGCTGGGCGCGGGAGCCGCTGGGATCGAGCTGACGGAGTCGTTCGCCATGACCCCGGCCGCGGCCGTGAGCGGGCTCCTCTTCGGCCATCCGCGGTCGAAGTACTTCGCCGTCGGCCGCCTGGGCCGCGACCAGGTGGAGGACTACGCGGCTCGCAAGGGGATCCCGCTCGGCGAGGCCGAGCGCTGGCTGAGACCGAACCTGGCCTACGCCGAGGCTTGACAGCTGACACTGGTGTCGCGGCCGGTGCAAGACGACGTTAAGTTCTCACCGGTAAATGCGATTTCTCCCCATCTCGCTCATTCGCGAGCGCCGAGACTTCCGTCTGCTCTTCTTCGCGACGCTCGGATCGAGCCTCGGCACCTGGCTGGCGTTCATCGCGCTCGTCGTGGACGTCTACGACCGAACGGAGAGCGCCAAATGGGTGGGCGCGCTCCTGCTCGCGGAGTTCGTTCCCATCGTCCTGCTCGGTGTCTTCGCCGGCCCCCTCGTCGACAGGCTGCCGCGGCGAAGCATCCTGATCGCGTCCGACCTCGCGCGCGCAGCCATCTTCCTCGCGCTGCCCTTTGCCGGCAGCGCGAGCCAGATCGTCCTGCTCGCGCTGCTCGCGGGAGTGGCGACGAGCTTCTTCAGGCCGGCGGCGTATGCAGGCCTGCCGAACCTGGTGCCCGCTGGTGAGCTGCCGCGGGCGAACGGGCTGATCCAGTCGGCGGAGAACCTGACGATCGCGCTCGGCCCGCTCTCCGGCGGCATCCTCGTCGCTGCCGGCGGCAGCGATCCTGCGTATCTCGTCAACGCCGCCAGCTTCGTCCTCTCGGCCCTGCTCGTGCTGCGGATCCGCGGCACGCTCGAAACCGAGCGGGAGCCGAGCCAGGGACACTGGCGCGAGCTCCGCGAGGGCGTCCAACTCGTGCGGCGCTCGCGGATGCTGTTCGTGGTGCTGATCGTCTGGAGCGGGATCGTGACCGCCGCCAACGCGGGAGTGAACGTCGCGGAAGTGGTGCTCGCGAAGGAGGTGTTCTCGGCCGGCGACTTCGGGTTCGGCCTGCTCGCAGCGGCGGCGGGTCTCGGTCTGGTGATCGGCAGCCTCGCGTCAGGCGCCGTGATCGAGCGGCTCGGCATCAGGCGGCCGTATCAGGCTTCGTTGCTGCTGATGGCTCTCGGAATCGGCGCCGCTGCGATCTCACCCGGCGTCTGGGTGGCGGCCGCGTTCGTCGCCGTCTCGGGAGTCGGCAACGGCGTCGCCGTCGTCTGCAACGCGACCCTCGTCCAGTCCGGTGCGCCCGACCGGCTGCGCGGCCGCGCGTTCATGCTGCTGATGAGCTTCGGTGCGGCGGTGTTCGGGCTCGCGATGTTCCTCAGCGGCTTCGCGACCGATCTCTGGGGAGCGCGAACGACGTGGGGGATCTCCGCCGGTCTCTACCTGTGCGCGGTGATCGCGAGCGTCGCGCTCCTCCGAGGGGTCGACGAGCCCGTGCATGAGGCGGCTCCGGCGGGAGTGCAGCCCACGGACGTCGTCTAGGCCTAGAGTCTCGGCGTGGCCCGCGCGGACTGGACGCTCGACGAGCTCGCCGCTGGCGTCCGGTCCGGCGACCGTCGCGCCCTCGCACGCGCGATCACGCTCGTCGAGAACCGCGACCCGACCTCGTACGAGCTCGTCCGGCAGCTGTACGGCCACACCGGCAACGCCTTCGTCGTCGGCGTCACGGGGCCGCCGGGCGTTGGCAAGTCATCGCTGATCGGTGCGCTCGTGCGCCATGTGCGCGAGGCCCAGCGCACGGTCGGCGTCATCTCCGTCGACCCCTCGAGCCCCTTCACGCAGGGCGCACTGCTTGGCGACCGGATCCGGCTCGCGGATCATTTCCTCGACCCCGGCGTGTTCATCCGCTCGATGGCGACGCGCGGCCACCTGGGCGGGCTCGCCGAGGCGACGCTCCAGGCGGCGCTGCTGCTCGACGCGGCCGGAAAGGAGCTGGTTCTGCTGGAGACGGTCGGGGCGGGGCAGAGCGAGGTGGAGGTGATCGGGATCGCGGACACGGTGCTGCTCGTCCTGATGCCGGGCTCCGGCGACTCCGTGCAGGCGTTGAAAGCGGGGATCATGGAGATTCCCGACGTAATCGCGATCAACAAGATGGACAGCCCAGCCGCGAAGACGATGCTGAACGAGGTTCGCTCGATCCTGACGCTCGACCGCGACCGCGCGTGGCGGCCCCCGATCGTCCTTACCGAGGCGTTGCGAGGGGAGAACGTGCCGGAGCTCTGGACGAAGATCGAGGAGCACAAGGCGTTCCTGGAGGCGGAGGGCCTGCTCGAGGAGCGGCGTCGGAAGAACCTCGCTGGAGAGGTCTTCGCGGCGGCTTCCAGCCGTGCGAAGGCGCACCTCCAGGAGACCGTCGCCGATCGGCCGGAGCTGCGGAGGCTCCTCGACCGCGTGCAGGCCCGCGAGCTCGATCCCCTCTCCGCGGTCCGTGAGATCCTCGAGCAGGTGTACGGAATTGACGACGGCGCCGACCCTTCCTGACCTCGAGGCCGCGCGCGCCCGGATCGCCGGGATCGCGCGGGTGACCCCGGTCTACCCGTCGGAGACGCTGTCCCGGCTTGCCGGCCGCCCCGTTCAGCTGAAGGCCGAGAACCTGCAGCGGACAGGTGCGTTCAAGATCCGTGGCGCCGTCAACACGATCGCCTCGCTGACGCCGGAGGAGCGCGCAGCAGGGGTCGTCGCCGCGAGCGCGGGCAACCACGGGCAGGCGGTGGCGTGGGCGGCGCGGGAGGCCGGGATCGCGGCGACAGTCTTCATGCCGCAGGACTCGCCGATGGCGAAGGTCGACGCAACGCGGAACTACGGTGCGACCGTCGAGCTCGTCGGCGCGGGCTTCGACGAGTCTCTCGCCGCGGCGCTCCAGCTGGTCGAGTCGAGCGGAGCCACGTTCGTGCCTGCGTTCGAGGACCCTCGGGTGATCGCGGGCGCCGGGACGATCGGGCTCGAGCTGGTGGAACAGCTCCCCGAGCTCGGCACGTTCGTCGTCCCGATCGGCGGAGGCGGCCTCGCGGCGGGGATCGCGATCGCGTTGCGGGCTCTCGCGCCCGGCGTGCGCATCGTCGGCGTCCAGGCCGAGGCGTGCAGCCCGCTCGCGGGTGGTAGCCGCTACGGCTACACGATCGCTGAGGGAATCGCCGTCAAGCAGCCGGGAGCGCTGACCTCGGCGATCGTCACCGAGCTGCTCGATGAGATCGTCACCGTCACCGACGAGCAGATCAGCCACGCGATCGTGCTCCTGCTCGAGCGGACGAAGCTGCTCGTCGAGGGAGCCGGCGCCGCCTCGCTGGCCGCCCTGCTCGCGGGCAAGGTCTCAGGCGAGGACGAGGCCTGCGTGATCCTCTCCGGGGGCAACATCGACCCGACGCTGCTGATCCAGGTGATGCGACACGGGCTGACGCAGGCCGGCCGCTTCCTCGTCATGCGGACGCGCATCGGCGACCAGCCCGGCGAGCTGATCAAGCTGCTGCAGCTGATCGCCGAGGAGCGCGCGAACGTCGTCTCGGTCGAGCACCACCGCGAGGGAATGGCGTTGCCGATCGGCCAGACCGAGGTGGAGCTGACGCTGGCGATGCGCGACGAGGAGCATTG
>JBKJSM010000130.1:0-23596 GCA_046594445.1 Gaiellaceae bacterium
TCGACGTTCCAGTGCGCCCACTCCTCGAACGTGTCGACGTACGGGTCGTTCGTGTCGCGCCAGACCTCGACGACCGCCTCATGGAGGGACCGGTGATCGGCTGCCGTCGCGTTCCGAACGTCGATCCCGTCGGGCCACACCGGTGTCCGCTGCTCTGCGGTGAGGGCGATCTCCATCCGATACGAGTCGCGGATGGGCTCGAAGTCGAGAGCGGCGAATGCGCCGACGATGCGCGCGTCGTCCTCCGACGTCCAGACCCGCAGCCGTCCCGTCTCGGCCCGCCCGTCGAGCCACTCGGCGAGCTCCGATACGACCTCATCCGCCTCTGCATCGGGCGCCACCTTCACGTCGCACCACCAGACCGGTGGCTCCTCTCGGTTGCTGTCGACGTCGGCATAGCCGATCAGCCGGCCGTCGCGCTCGAGCACGCGGATGTCGCGCTGCACGTCGACTGAGGGCGCGGTCAGCCAGCCCCGTAGCTGGTCCGCGGTCGCATCCGCCTCGCCGAACGCGGCGAGCTGGTGCGCGTTCATCAGCTCGAGCATCGCATCGAACTCGTCGTCGCGCGGCGGACGGAGCGTCATGCCGGCGCGGAGACGAGCTCGTCGAGCGCGTCCGGAAGGCCGGAGAAGTCCGGGAGCTCGCGGTCCGGCTCCGGGTCCGCCGCCTCGCCGAGCCGGTTGATCCACACGACCCTCAGACCGAGCTCCCGCCCTGGGGCGATGTCGTGGAAGAGGCTCGCCCCCACGTGGACGTGCGACGCACGGTCGGCGGTCGTCAGCTCGAAGAACTTGTCCCAGTGCGCATGCGCCGGCTTGTAGGACTTGATCTCCTCGGCGACGACTGCGACGTCGATCGGCACGCCGAGCTGGCGCTGCGACGCCGCGATCAGGTCACGGTCGGAGTTCGAGAGGATGGCGAGGTTCCAGCCGCGGCGCCGGAGCTCCGCGAGCGCCGCCGGCACCTCCGGGAACGCGGGCCAGTCCGGGAGGGACCGCGCGAGAACGCCGGACTCGCCCTCGGGGATAGTCAGGTCGTTCTCTGTCGCGAGCCGTTCGAGCGTCAGCGAGAGCACCTCCGCGTAGCTGCGGTACCCGTCAGCCTGCACCTCTGGCTCGAGTCGGTGGTAGCGCGCAAGCAGCTCGGGTGCGCGATCGGCGCCAAACAGGCTCTCCAGCACGCCGCCGATGCCGGCGTTCCAGTCGATGAGCGTGCCGTAGCAGTCAAACGTGGCCCAGCGGGACATGGCCAGAGCTTACTGTCGGTGCGCTCCCCTAGTACTCGTCGCGCTTGCGGAAGACCACGCAGGCGTTGTGGCCGCCAAAGCCGAACGAGTTCGAGACGCCCACGGTGATGTCCGCTTCGCGCGCCTCGTTCGGGATGTAGTCGAGGTCGCACGACGGATCTTCGACCTCGTAGTTGATCGTCGGCGGGAGGACGCCGCGGTTCGTCGCGAGGATGGTGAAGATCGCCTCGATCGCGCCGGCGGCGCCGAGGCAGTGGCCGGTGGCGCCCTTGGTGGAGGAGATCGGGATCTTGTAGGCGTTCTCCTCGCCCACCGCGAGCTTGATCACGCGCGTCTCGGAGGCGTCTCCGAGCGGGGTCGACGTGCCGTGAGCGTTGATGTAGCCGATCTCCGACGGATCGATCCCGGCCTCCGCGAACGCCATCTGCATCGCCCGCGCCGGGTGGACGCCGGTCGGGTCGGGCTCGGTGATGTGGTTCGCGTCCGACGAGACGCCGTAGCCGATCAGCTCGGCGTAGATCTTCGCGCCGCGCGCCTTCGCGTGCTCGAGCTCCTCGAGCACGACGGTTGCTCCCGCCTCGCCCATCACGAAGCCGTCGCGGCCGGCGTCGAAGGGCCGCGAGGCGCCTTTGGGATCGTCGTTGCGCCGCGAGAGGGCCCGCATCGCGCCGAAGCCGGCGATTCCGACACGCGTGATCCCGGCCTCGGTACCGCCGCAGATCATCGCGTCTGCGCGGCCGAGGCGAATCGCGTCCGCGCCCTCGCCGATCGCCATGTTCGAGGCGGCGCAGGCGGTGCACTGCGAGGAAAGCGGCCCGCGGGTGCCGAGCTCCATCGAGACCCAGCCGGCGCCCATGTTGGGGATGATCGCCGGGATCGAGAACGGGTTGACCCGATCGGGGCCGCGGTCCATCAGCGTCTGGTAGCAGTCCTGGAACGCGCCCAGGCCACCGATCCCGGTCGCGATCGAGGCGCCGACGCGATCCGACTCCTTGGCGATGTCGAGGCCGGAGTCCGCCTCCGCCTGCCGGGCTGCGGCGAGCACCATCTGCGCGAAGCGGTCCATGCGCCGCGCCTGCTTGTGCTCGATCCACTGGGTCGGCTCGAAGTCCTTCAGCTCGCAGGCGAAGTGGACGGGGAAGTTGCTCGCGTCGAACTGCTCGATCGGAGCCGCACCGGATTCGCCTGCGATCAGGCTCGCCCAGCTCGTCTCGACGTCGTTGCCGAGCGGCGTCACCATGCCGAGGCCGGTGACGACCACCCTTCTCCTGCCGTTGTCTGCGCTCACATTCCCAATCCGCCGTCGACGAGCAGCACTTCGCCCGTGATGAACGAGGCCGCGTCGGAGCAGAGGAAGCGTACCGCTCCGGCGATGTCTTCCGGCTCGCCGAGCCGGCCGAGCGGCGTGTTGGTCAGCATCGCCTCGGTCGCCTCCTCGGGCAGGACGTCGGTGAGCTGCGTCTTCACGTATCCGGGCGCGACGACGTTGGCGCGCACGTTGCGCGAGCCGAGCTCCTTCGCAAGCGACTTCGTGAAGCCGATGATCCCGGCCTTCGAGGCGGCGTAGTTCGTTTGGCCCCCGTTGCCGTGGACGCCGACGATCGAGGAGACGTTCACGATCGAGCCCGCGCGCCTCTTCATCATCGGCCGGGTGACGGCGCGGCAGGTGTAGAAGACGGATGAGAGGTTCGTGTCGATCACAGTGCGCCAGTCCTCGTCCGACATCCGCGCGAGCAGCCCGTCGCGGGTGAGGCCGGCGTTGTTGACGAGGATGTCGAGGTCGCCCGCCTCGTCGATCAGTCGACGCGCGTCGTCGGGATTCGAGACGTCCGCCTGGACGGCGCGACCGCCGAGCTCGCCGGCGAGCGCCTCCGCTTCCTCTTGCCCCGATCGGTAACCGACAACGACGCTCGCGCCGGCGGCAGCGAGCTCCGTCGCGATCGCGCGCCCAATCCCACGCGAGGCGCCGGTGACGAGCGCGTTCTTGCCTTCGAGTGAGGCGAAGAGGGCGCCGCGTTCAGCCATTGCCGAGCTCCTGCCGTCTGCAAAGCAAGCGATGCAAGGACGCAGGGAGCGCTCGTGCTGGTAGCACGGGCGCGACCGAGGACGCCGCAGCGCGCCGCTTTGCGGGCGGCAGGGGCCGGCGGATGGCTGGACGCGGCGCCCAGCTAGGCAAGCAGTTCCTCCAGCTCGCGCAGCTCCTGCATGTTGCTGACGGAGACGGTTCGCACGCTCCTGTCGATCCTCTTCAGTAAACCGCTGAGCACGCTGCCGGGGCCGACCTCGACGAACGTCGTCACGCCCTTGCCGACGAGTTCCCCTACGGCCTGGGTGAACCTGACCGGCGCGGTCAGCTGCTCGATCAGGAGCTCGCGGTAGCGCCCCGCGTCTTCGAGCTTCGCCGTCACCGTCGACATAAACGCGGTGCGCGGGTCGGCGAACTGGATCTTCTCGACGGCCGGGCGAAGCCTGTCGGCCGCGCGTCCCACGAGCGGGGAGTGAAATGCGCCCGAGACACGCAGCCGGACTGCGCGCCGAGCGCCTTCCTTCTCCGCCTCGGAGCAGCACTCGCCGACGGCGTCATTCTCGCCGGAGACGACGATCTGCCCGGGGCAGTTGTAGTTCGCCGGCCAGACGTTCGAGATCTTGCGGCAGAGGCCCTCGACCACCTCGTCCGCGAGACCGAGAATCGCGGCCATCGACCCAGGATGCTCCTTCGCCGCCTCCGCCATCGCGATTCCCCGCTCACGTACGAGCGCGATCGCGTCCGCGGCGCCGATCGACTCGGCCGCGCCGAGCGCCGCGAACTCGCCGACGGAGTGCCCGACCACAAAGTCGGGCACGACCCCGCGAGAGCGGATCGCCTCGTTGATCGCCAGGCTGGTCGCGACGAGCGCGGGTTGCTGCAGCTTCGTGTCGAGCATGTCCTCGGCCGGGCCGTGGAAGCACACCTGCCTGAGGTCGAGGCCCGAGGAGGCGCTGCCGGCCTCGTACACCGCCATCGCCTCAGGCACGGACTCCGCGATGTCCCGTCCCATCCCGGCCTCGTACGAGCCCTGGCCCGGGAACATGAAGGCGATCTTGCTCATGCGACACTCCTCTCTGGGCTTTTTTGATTGCCCGTCCACTCGATCAGGGCGGAGCCCCAGGTGAGACCCGCCCCCATACCGGTCATCAGTACCAATTCTCCCTCGCGCAGCCGTCCGTCTGCAGCCGCGTCGGCGAGTGCGAGCGGGATCGAGCCCGACGACGTGTTGCCGTAGCGGTCGACGTTGACGACCACCTTCTCCGCCGGGATGCCGAGCTTGCCCGAGGCGTGGTCGATGATTCGCTTGTTCGCCTGGTGCGGGACGTAGACGTCGACGTCCTCAACGGTCTTCCCGCACTCGGCGAGCACCTTCTGGGCGGAGCTGACCATCACGCGCGTCGCAAACTTGAACACCTCGCGGCCGTTCATCTTCACGAGCTTGTCCGCGTCGTCGAAGTGGCGGGAACCGCTGCCCGGCAACCAGAGATTCTCGCCGCCGCCGCCGTCCGCACCCAACTCGAAGCCGAGGAAGCCTCCCTCGTCGACGCGCTCAACGACGACCGCACCGGCGCCGTCCCCGAAGAGGATGAGCGTCGAGCGGTCGGTCCAGTCGAGGATCTTCGAGAGCACGTCCCCGCCGATCACGAGCGCGCGCTTCGAGAGGCCCGAGGAGACCATTCCGTACGCCTGGGCCAGCGCGTACAAGAACCCCGTGCAGCCGGCGAGCAGGTCGTAAGCGGCCGCGTCCGGCATCCCGAGCGAGTCGGCGAGGAGCGCGGAGCTCGTCGGGAACATCATGTCCGGCGTCACCGTCGCGACGACGATCAGGTCGATCGAAGCCGCCTCGACGCCGGCGTCCGCGAGCGCGGCTCGCGCCGCGGGCTCGGCGATGTCGGTGAGGGCCTGCTCCTGCGTGGCGAACCGGCGCTCGCGAATCCCGGTCCGCTCGACGATCCACTCGTCCGTCGTGTCGACGAACTGCTCGAGGTCCTTGTTCGTGAAGACCCGGTCGGGAACGCAGACGCCGAGGCCGGTGATCCCGATCCGCGCACCATTCGCCGATCCGATCACGACGACCGGTCCACCGCGAATGTGAGCGTGCCGCGCACGGCGAGCTGGCCGTCGACGGTCGCTCGAGCCTTGCCGCGCCCGATCGGCCCGCGCACCGTCTCGAGGTCGCACTCGAGCGTCAGCTGATCACCGGGACGCACGATCCGCTTGAAGCGGACGCCGTCGATCCCGGCGAAGAGGGCGAGCTTGCCGCGGTTCTCCTCCAACGCCAGCACGGCGACTGCTCCCGCCTGTGCGAGCGCCTCGACCATCTTCACGCCGGGCATGATCGGATTGCCGGGGAAGTGGCCGGCGCAGTCCTCCTCGGTCACGAGCTTGCGCGCGACAACGCGCACGTTCGGCACGAGCTCGATCACCTCGTCGAGCAGCAGGAACGGGTCTCGGTGCGGCAGGATCGCCTCGATCGCCGCCTTGTCGAGGGGGAGCTTCATGCCGAGAGCCGCTCACGGAGGCCGTTGCGGCCACGATGCGCGTAGCACTTGGCCGTGCCCACGGGCATCCCCTCCGAGCCCGCGATCTCCTCGAAGCTGAAGTCGAATGCGTCCTTGAGGACGACCACCTTCGCCTGCGCCGGAGCCAGCTTCGCGAGGCACGCGCCCAGCTCGGCCCGCAGCTCCGAGGCCTCGGCGGCGCGCGCCGGATCACCGTCGCGGGCCTCGCGGCGGTCCTCCTCGAGCGGTGCACACCGGCGTGCGAGCTGCCTCTGGGCGACGTCGCGGCACGCGTTCACGGTCAACCGGTGGAGCCACGTCGAGAAGGCGGACTCGCCCCTGAACAGCGCCAGCTTCACACACAGCTTTGCGAGGGCGTCCTGCGCGGCATCGCGTGCGTCCTCCGGGTCCGGCAGGAGGTGGTGCGCCAGCCGCTCGACCTTCGGGGCGTGCCGTTCGCAGAGCGCGTCGAGCGCGCGCTGATCGCCGTCCTTCGCTCTCTTGACGAGGATCGGATCGCTCAGTCGCTCGTAGACGAGCGGCGCGTCGGGCCGCAGGTCCTGCCCGATCGGACGCGCTCGGCTGCGGGGCGATTGCACCGCCCGAGTCTATGCCTAGTGCCCCTACCGCTTCGAAACGGGAGTGCTCGAGTTGCCCGCCCCGTCCCAGGCCACGGCCCGCACGAGACCGGCCCGGGGGGCGTGTGGGATGCGCACGTCGCCCGCCGCGAGAGCGTCGAACACGAGCGTGCGGGCGCCGAAACGGAGCGTCAGCTTCGCCGGCTCGCTGACCCGCACTGCGAGCGGGGAGCGCGTCACGATTCGCAGCTTGGGCTCCCGCGTGTCGGTCGCGAACGGCACGGCGATGGTCGCGGTCGCGAACGCATCGGTCGCCTCGACGACAGCCTCGTAGTCGCCGTCGAGGAGCTTGCCGAAGCGCTTCGTCCCGTCCCACTCGAGGCTGCGCTGACCCTTCTCCAGCGGCCCCGCGAACGGCGTCGCCACCCACTTGCCGCCTCTGAGAATGCGCAAGCGAACATCGGCAGGGCCTGCGAGCTGGAACCGGAACGCGATCCGGTCGGCGCGTCCGTCCGCGTTGGGCGAAAACGCGGTCCGCACCGCCTGGACGCCGCCGAGAGTGCGGGTCACCGCGATCTGGGTCGACGCCGTCGCCTGCCGGCCGCCCGTGGCGGTTGCGGTGACCTCGACCTGGAAGACGCCGTCCTGCAGCACCGAAGGATCGAGCCTGAGCGCGTGCTCGGCGGCACGGCGCCAGGCCCGCGGGATCCGCAGCACCTCGACTCCGAGGTCGTCGCGGACGACCACCGTCACGTTCGCGGCCGCGGTGAGCGTGTAGGTGATCGTCGTCGCGTCGGCGATCTCGTCGCCGTTCGGGGAGACGGTCTCCGGGTCTGCGGCAACTCCGGCCACCGCGAGCGCCACCTCGCCGCCGCCGCCGATCGTGCCCACTGCGGGCGTGACGGCGTCCTCCGAGCGAATCGCATAGGAGTAGCTCCCCGGCGGCAGCCGCGTCGCGTCCCAGCTCCAGTCGACATCCGGCCCGATCCCGTATGAGGACGCGAGCGTGGCGCCCGTGGCGTCGTAGACGTCGACCGTCCACGGCAGGGCGGCCGACAGCCGGGCGCGGAAGCGAACCGTGCCCGGCACGGTGCCGGTCATGGTCGGCGCGTACAGCTTGGGCAGGCCAATCCGGGACGCCTCGCCGGCCAGCGTGGTCAGGAGGCCGTAGAGCGCGTTCCCCGGACAGTCGGTGAAGCCGGTGTCGCGGTGCCCCGAGACCGTGCGCAGAAAGACGGGCAGTCCCGCCGCGAAGCGCGCGTTGCCGCCAGAGATGAGCGAGACCGTCGTCGCCGGGTCGACGTGGGCGACGTCGAGGCGCCAGGCGAGCACTCTTGCGAGGGCATCGCGCGCCTGAGGGGCGACCGCGAGCGAGCCGTACTCCCCGAGCAGCGCGACGCCGACCGAGCCGGTGTTGAAGCCCTCCGCGTGCGCACCGACCACATTGCGCTCAACGCCGCCGTATCGCCCCTCGAAGACACGGCCAAAGCGATCGACGAGAAAGTTGTAGCCGATGTCGTTCCAGCCGTTTCCCTTCACGTGGTAGAGCTGAATCGCCTTCACGATCGACGGCGAGACGGCGGCGCTGTAGCCGTTGGCGCCGGCCGTGTGGTGGACGAGCGCGAGTCGGAGCGACGGGGCGAAGGACGGCGCGCTCCGCCTGATCGACTCGTCGGCGCCCCAGCCCGCGCGCGGCACGATCGCGGGAGACCCCGCCTTCTGCAGCGTTCGTGCCGGGACGCCGGGTTGCGGGCTCCAGACGAAGAACGAGCGCAACTGCGTCACCCGCCCGCGTGGCCGGTACTCGATCCGGTCGGAGGGGCCGACCCACCAGGGGTTCCCGAGCCGCCAGCCGCCGGAGCGGGCCCGCTCGGTCGTCCCGGAGTCCGGAAGGTCCTCGGCCTCGGGTGCTGCGTCGGCCCAGCCACTCCAGCCTCCCGACAGAGAGCGGGTGCGAAACTGAACGGTCCCCGAGCCGCGCCAGTGCAGGCCGACGAGGTTGAACCGCGCGGGCGGCGGGCTGCCAGCGAGCGCTCGCTGGCCCGCGAGCGGCACGTCGCGCGAGACGATCGTCGCCTCCTCCGCCTGCGCGGCGGCCGGGATTGCGAGTGCGAGCAGGAGTGAAAGTCGGAGAATTCTCATGCGGGAGCCTCACTGACCGTGGCACCAGCCTCCTTCGTCCGCAAGGGAAAACCCCCTGCATTGATAGAATCCTTACGACTTGACGCGGGGTGCTTTGCTCTGGTTCGGAGCGTTCGCTGCGGCTTTGGCGCTCGCCGCGCCGGCTGCTTCGGGAGGCGCCGCCCGTGTGCTCGTCGCCGAGTTCGAGAACGACGTGAACCCCGTTACGCAGGACTACCTGCTGGACGCGATCGCCCGAGGCGAGGCCGGAGACTACGCGGCGGTGGTGATCGAGATGGACACGCCCGGCGGACTCGGCTCCTCGATGCGGGAGCTCGTGAAAGGGATCCTCGCGGCAGATGTCCCCGTCGTCGTCTACGTCGCGCCGAGCGGCGCCAGCGCGGATTCGGCCGGCGCGGTGATCGGGATGGCGGCCGACGTGCTCGCCATGGCGCCACAAACGAACATCGGCTCCTCGACGCCGATCACGACCGAGGGCGAGGACTTCTCGAAGGACCTACGGCGCAAGATCGTCAATGACGCCGCCGCGTACATCGGGGAGCTTGCGCGCGAGCACGGACGCAACGTCCCGGAGGCGGAGAAGATGGTCCGGGAGGCGTCGAATCTCGGCGCCCGCCGGGCGCTCGAGCTCGACGTCGTCGATCTAATCGCCGAGGACTACGGTGACCTGTTCCGGCAGATCGACGGGCTGAAGACCGAGCCGAAGGGGCTGACGATCTCCACTCCGGCGGGAACGGCCGTCGAACGGATCGAGATGTCCGGCTGGAAGCGCGTGCTCGATCTGCTGATCGACCCCAACATCATCGCGCTGATGCTCTCGATCGGACTGA
Source organism: Gaiellaceae bacterium (assembly GCA_046594445.1). Classification (GTDB taxonomy): domain Bacteria; phylum Actinomycetota; class Thermoleophilia; order Gaiellales; family Gaiellaceae; genus Gaiellasilicea. The sequence continues at coordinate 9,327 of JBKJSM010000130.1, forward strand.
TCGGGATCGTCGTCGAGCTCTGGAACCCAGGGCTCGTCTTTCCCGGCGCCGTCGGGGCGATCTCGCTGATCGTGGGGCTCTACGGGCTCCAGGTGCTGCCCGTCTCCGCCGCCGGCCTGCTCCTGATGCTGCTCGCGGCCGCGTTCTTCGTCGCGGAGGCGTTCATCGTCTCGCACGGCGCGCTCTCCGTGGCCGGAGGTGCGATGTTCGTGGTCGGCTCCCTGATGCTCTTCGACCCGGCCGGCGAGGCCTACCAGGTGTCGATCCAGGTGGCGCTCGCGATCGCGCTGACGCTGTCGGGCCTCTTCGGGTTCGCGCTGACGAAGGCGGCGGGAGCGCGCCGCGCGCCGGCCGTCGTCGGGATGCACCGCCTCGTCGGGGAGGGCGGCCAAGTCCGGGGCGGGAACCTCGTCTTCGTCGACGGCGAGCTGTGGAAGGCCCGCACCACCGACGGCACGCCCCTTCGCCCAGGAGAGCGGGTACGCGTAGAGTCCGTCGAGCAGGAACGCCTAGAGCTCGTCGTCAGCTCCACCCCGAATCCCGTCGAAAGGACGTAATCGTGCCGGTCACCCTGATCGCACTCGCCGCAGTTTTCTTCATCCTCCTGATGTTCCTGTTCTCGGCGATCAAGGTCGCTCGCGAGTACGAGCGCGGCGTCATTTTCCGCCTCGGGCGGCTGCTGCCCGAGCCGAAGGGTCCCGGACTCTTCCTGCTGATCCCCGTGATCGACCGAATGGTGAAGGTCGACCTACGCACGATCACGCTCAACGTGCCGCCGCAAGAGGTGATCACGAAGGACAACGTTCCCGTTCGCGTCAACGCCGTCGCCTACTTCCGGATCGTCGAGCCGAAAAACGCGATCGTCCAGATCGAGAACTTCATGGTCGCAACCTCGCAGATCTCGCAGACGACGCTGCGCTCGGTGCTCGGCCAGCACATGCTCGACGAGCTGCTCTCGGAACGCGACAAGATCAACGCGATCCTGCAGAACATCATCGACGAGGCGACCTCGCCCTGGGGCGTCAAGGTCTCGATCGTCGAGGTCAAGGATGTCGAGATCCCTGCCGGCATGCAGCGCGCGATGGCCCGCCAGGCCGAGGCCGAGCGTGAGCGGCGCGCGAAGATCATCGCCGCCGAGGGCGAGTTCCAGGCCTCACAGAAGCTGGCCGACGCCGCCGACGTGATGGCGAAGTCGCCGATGGCGCTGCAGCTGCGCTATCTGCAGACGCTGCTCGAGATCGGCGCGACGAACGCGACGACGATCGTCTTCCCGGCCCCGATCGACATGCTGACGGCATTCATGGGCAAGCTGGGCGGTGGCAACGAAAGCAGCGGAGCGAGCGGGACCAGCTAGTTACTGGGCTGCGCGTTCGCTGAACTGAAGCGGCGAGCCGCCTCGATCGCCGCGCCAAGGTTGAGGCCCTTGTCCTTCGCCTGCTTGATCAGCATCACGGTCTCGAGCGCCTCGATGTCATAGATCCGCTGCTTCTTGCCCTTGGTCGGGATCTGCGCCTTGTTCGTCCAGTAATCCAGCTGCATCTTCGAAATGCCAGCGATCTGGCAGACCTGGCCCAGATAGAGCTCGACCTTCTCCAGGTGCTCGGACAGATTCACCGGCTCCAGGATGTCAATGTGTGTGTTGTAAGCCATGCTGAACCTCTTATCGGCAGATACCGTGACCCCTCAAGAGGAACATATACACCCATTCGGATGATTTGTGAAGAGGTAAACGTAGATTTCTGCAAACTCACCCGATCGGGGGCCCGAGCGGAAACCTGGCCTAATCGTCCGAATCGGGCTCGCTGTCAGCGTCGCCGGCCGTCGGAAAGCCGTCCTCGTCGAAGTCAGGCTCGGCCAACGGCTCGATCCCGGCCTCGACGGCGGCGTCCGCCGCCGCCTCGACCGACGCCGCCGAGGCGTCGCTCTCGACGACCGGAGCCAGGCTCGACACCTGCTCGTCACCGCGCAGCCGCATCACGATCACGCCCTGCGTCGCGCGGCCGAGCCGCTTGATCTCGTCGACCGCCATCCGGATCACCGTGCCACCGTTCGAGATCAGCATCACCGCGTTGCCCTCGCGCACCACCCGGGCGCCCACGAGCTGCCCGCGCGCCTCGGTCAGCTGCACCGTCTTGACGCCGAGACCGCCGCGGCCGGTCTGCCGGTACTCGGCAATCCGGGTGCGCTTGCCGTAGCCGTTCGCGGTCACGACGAGCAGGTCTGCCTCGTCGGTCGCGTTGTTGATCTCGATCACCTCGTCGCCGGCGCGCAGGCTCATCCCGCGAACGCCCTCGGTTGAGCGACCGGTGGGGCGAACGGCGCTCTCGTGGAAGCGGACCGCCTGGCCCTTGCGCGAGACCATCAGGATGTCGTTGTCGCCGGTCGCGTGACGGACGCCGATCAGCTCGTCGTCCTCGCGCAGCTTGATCGCAATGATCCCGTCCGCCTTCAGCGGCGTGTTGTAGTCCACGAACTTGGTCTTCTTGACGACGCCCCGCTTCGTCCCGAAGACGAGGTATTCGGCGTCCTTGAAGTCGCGCGTCTGGATCACGGCGCGGATCTGCTCGTCCTGCCGGAAGGGCAGCAGGTTGACGATCGCGCGGCCCTTCGACTGGCGCGATCCGAGCGGCAGCTCGTGCACCTTCAGCCGGTAGACCTTGCCGACGGTCGTGAAGAAGAGGACGTAATCGTGCGTGGAGGCGACGAAGAGGTGCTCGATGTAGTCCTCGTCCTTCAGATCCATCCCCATCACGCCGACGCCGCCGCGGCGCTGCTCGCGATAGGACGTGACCGGCAGGCGCTTGATGTAGCCCGAGCGCGTGATCGCGATCACCATGTCCTCCTCGGCGATCATGTCCTCGAGCGAGAACTCCCCTTCGGCGGCGATGATCTCGGTGCGCCGGTCGTCGCTCTTGCCGTAGAGCGCCTTCAGCTCGAGCAGCTCCTCGCGAATCAGCGCGTCGATCCGCTGCGGGTCGCCGAGGATCGCCCTGAGCTCGGCGATCCGCTCCTGAAGGTCGGCGTACTCCTCCTCGACGCGCTTGCGCTCGAGCCCGGTGAGCGCGCGCAGGCGCAGGTCGAGGATCGCGGTCGCCTGGATCTCCGAGAGGGAGAACCGCGACATCAGCTGCTCGCGGGCGTTGTCCGTGTCGTCGGCGCCGCGGATTACCTTGATCACCTCGTCGAGGTTGTCGAGCGCGATCAGGTAGCCGGCGAGGACGTGCGCCCGGTCCTCCGCCTTGCGCAGCTCGTACTTCGAGCGGCGGATGACGATCTCGCGCTGGAAGTCCAGGTAGTGGGTGACGAGCTCGAGCAACGAGAGCGTCTTCGGCACGTTGTCGACGAGGGCGACCGCGTTGTAGCCGAAGGTCGCTTGCAGGGACGTGTGCTTGTAGAGCTTGTTCAGGACGACCTGCGGGATCGCATCGCGCTTGAGCTCGATCTGGACGCGCATGCCGGTGCGGTCGGAGTGGTCGGCGAGATCCGACACCTCGGTGATCACCTTGTCCTGGACGAGGTCAGCGATCTTCTTGATCACGCCGGCGTCGCCACCCTTCTTGACGCCGTAGGGCAGCTCGGTGACGATGATCGCGGTCTTGCCGCCGCGCAGTTCCTCGATGTGGGCCCGGGCGCGCATGACGATCCGGCCACGGCCGGTGCGGTAGGCGTCGCGGATCCCCTGGCGGCCGAGGATGATCGAGCCGGTCGGGAAGTCGGGGCCCTTGACATGTTTCATCAGGTCGTCGACGTTCGCGTCGGGCTTGTCGATCAGGGTCACAATCGCGTCGACGACCTCCCCGAGCCGGTGCGGCGGCATGTTCGTCGCCATCCCGACTGCGATCCCCGCCGAGCCGTTCACGAGCAGGTTCGGGAAGCGCGACGGCAGCACCGAGGGCTCCTTGCGCGACTCGTCGTAGTTCGGGCCGAAGTCGACGGTGTCCGCGTCGATGTCGCGGAGCATCTCCGTGGCCATCTTCGAGAGGCGCGCCTCGGTGTAGCGCATCGCCGCCGGGGGGTCGTCGTCGATCGAGCCGAAGTTGCCCTGGCCGTCGACGAGCGGGTAGCGCAGCGAGAACGGCTGCGCCATCCGGGTGAGCGTGTCGTAGATCGAGGCGTCGCCGTGCGGGTGGTACTTGCCCATCACGTCGCCGACGGTCGCGGCGGACTTCTTGTACGGCCGGGTCGGCTGTAGCCCCGCCTCGTGCATCCCGAAGAGGACGCGGCGGTGCACCGGCTTGAGACCGTCGCGGACATCGGGCAGCGCGCGCCCGACGATCACGCTCATCGCGTAGTCGAGGTAGCTCGTGCGCATCTCCAGCTCGAGCTCGCGCGACTCGATCCGGCCGCCGCCGAGCGGCTCTACGACATCGCTCATCTAGACGTCCAGGAAGCGCACGTCGCGAGCGTTCTCTTCGATGAAGGCTCGCCGCGGCTCGACCTGGTCGCCCATCAGCGTCGAGAAGAGCCGGTCGGCGGCCGACGCGTCCTCGACGTCGACACGGAGCAGCAGCCGCTTCGACGGATCCATCGTCGTCTCCCAGAGCTGCTCCTCGTTCATCTCGCCGAGGCCCTTGAAGCGGGAGAGCGTGAGGCCCTCCTTGGCGAGGTCGAGCGAGTCGGCGCGTAGCGCTGCGAACGTCTCCGCCGCCCGCGTCTTCTTGCCGGCGGCTAGCTTGTACGGCGGCGGGCCTACGACGTCGATCAGCTTGGCGTACGCCCGGCGCAGGTTGGCGTAGATCGGCGAGCCGAGCAGCTCCACCGGGACCGTGAGATGCGTGGCGGCGCTCGTCTCGGTCTCGATCACCTTGAGCTCGATCAGCCCCTCGCTCTGGCCGAGCACGCTGAGCGCGTACCCGTTGTCGACCGAGTCGACGACGGCCTTGTCGAGGTCAGCGAGCGTGCCCACGTCCATCTCGACCAGCCGGTGCGAGACCATGAAGTCGGCGGCCGCGGCTCCGTAGTCGGCGCGCAGGCGGCCAAGCCAGCCCTCGAACTCGGCGAGGGCGCGCACGAACCTGCTCCAGCGCGCTTCGGTCAGCTTCAGCGTCTCGCCGGCGCGGGAGGTGATCGCGAGTTCGCCGACGCGCTCCCGCACGAGCAGCTCCTCGAGCTGGGCGTCCTTTTCGAAGTAGTACTCCTGGTTGCCGAGCTTCACCTTGTAGAGCGGCGGCACGGCGATGTAGATGTGGCCGCGCTCGATCAGCTCCGGCATCTGCCGGTAGAGGAACGTAAGGATCAGCGTCCGGATGTGCGAGCCGTCGACGTCGGCGTCGGTCATCACGATCACGCGGTGATAGCGGAGCTTCGCGATGTCGAACTCTTCGCCGATCGACGTGCCGATCGCGGTGATCATCGCCTGGATCTCGTTATTCGAAAGCACCTTGTTGATCCGGTTCTTCTCCGAGTTGATGATCTTCCCCCGGAGCGGCAGGATCGCCTGGTAGGTGCGGTCGCGGCCCATCTTGGCCGAGCCGCCGGCGGAGTCGCCCTCGACGATGAAGAGCTCGGCGGACTCGGGATCCTTGATCGAGCAGTCGGCGAGCTTGCCCGGCAGCGACATGCTCTCGAGCGCGCTCTTCCGGCGCGTCAGCTCGCGGGCCTTGCGCGCAGCCTGGCGGGCGCGCGAGGCGGAGAGGGCCTTCATGATGATCTGGCGCGCGTCCTGGGGGTTCTCCTCCATGAACTCGGCGAGCTTCTGATTGACCGCGGTCTTGACGAGGCTCTCGATCGGCGGATTGCCGAGCTTCGTCTTCGTCTGGCCTTCGAACTGCGGGTTGCGCAGCTTGACGGAGATCACTGCGGCGAGGCCCTCGCGCACGTCCTCGCCCTCGAGGTTGTCCTCCTTCTCCTTCAGCAGCCCCTTGTCGCGCGCGTACCGGTTGAGCGTGCCGGTGAGCGCCGCGCGGAAGCCGGAGAGGTGGGTGCCGCCCTCGTGCGTGTTGATGTTGTTCGCGAACGAGTAGACGGAGTCGACGTAGGACGAGTTCCACTGCATCGCGATCTCAACCGCGCCGTCGTCGTTCTCCGTCTCGAAGTAGACGATGTGCTTGTGGACGGTGTCCTTGGCGTCGTTCACGTAGGCGACGAAGTCCCTGATCCCGCCCTCGGCGTAAAACTCATGCCGGTCTTCGCCCTCGCGTTCGTCGATGAGCACGATGCGCAGGCCGCGCGTCAGGAATGCCGTCTCGCGCAGACGGGTCACGAGCGTCTGGGTCGAGAAATCGATCTCCTCGAAGATCTCACCGTCGGGGAGGAAGTGGATCTTCGTGCCGGTGTCGCCCTTGTCGGCCTTGCCGACGACCTCGACATCGCCCAAGGGGGCGCCGCGCTCAAACTCCTGGCGATAGACCTTGCCGTCGCGGCGGACCTCCGCGACGAGCCGCTCGGAGAGCGCGTTCACGACCGAGACGCCGACGCCGTGCAGGCCGCCGGAGACCTTGTAGCCGTCGCCGCCAAACTTGCCGCCCGCGTGCAACTTGGTCAGGACGACCGTCATCGCGGAGAGCCCCTGCTCCTCGATCATGTCCACGGGAATACCGCGACCACGGTCGCGAACGGTGACCGAGTTGTCCGGATGGATGGTCACGTCGACGAAGTCGTTGTGGCCCGCGAGCGCCTCGTCGACGGCGTTGTCGACGACCTCGTAGACGAGGTGGTGGAGGCCGCGCGGGCCCGTCGAGCCGATGTACATCCCTGGCCGGAGCCGAACGGGCTCCAGACCCTCCAAAACGGTGATGTCCTTAGCGGTGTATGCGGTTTCAGCCATTAAAAAAGCCCTGCAAATCGCCATCTTGCGGGCAGGTCACAGTGTATCAGAAACGACGGTCGTCAGAGCTCCTCGTCGAGGCTCCCGCGAGGCTCGCTGCAGCCGCTCGCGCGACGAGCTCTCGGAGCCTGGGGTCCTCGATCGCGGCGGCGATCGCGACGGCCTCAGCGCGGTGCTCGGCGCCGATCTCGAGCGCCGGCTCGGCGCTTGCCTCGGACGACTCGGCCGGCTCGCCGGGGAGCGGTCCCGGCGCGAACCTGAGCGCCGCCGGAGTCCCCTCGCCGAGCTGCACGCGCAACTGCTCGAGGATCGCCGGCGCGAGCATCCCGAGCTGGAACGCCCAGATGGAGTCAGCGGCGTTGGCGTGGAGCGTCCCGTCCCGCGCCAGGCGGGCGGGCCACGACCGGCGCGCGTTCTCCGCCCCTACGGCCGCCGGCCAGACACGTGTGATCGCGTCGATCCCGCCGTCGCCGGGGCCGAAGCGGCCGAGCTCCTCCCGAACCCGGTCGCCGAGCCGGTCCATCAACGGCTGCTCACGGAGCCGGGGGTTACTTCCAGGAGCTGCGCGGGCTCGAGCGGAAGGGCCTCGGCGCCGGTGGCGGTGACGATCGCCTGTCCGACCTTGCCGATCCGCTCGGCGAGCGTGCGTCGCCGGCTCGCGTCGAGCTCTGAGAGGACGTCGTCGAGGAGCACGAGCGGGAGCGTGCCGCGGCGCTCTGCGAGAACCTCCGCCTCCGCAAGCAGCAGCGCGAGGACGGCGAGCCGTTGCTCCCCCTGCGACCCGAACGTGCGGAGGTCGCGCTCGCCGGAGCGAATCGTGACGTCGTCGAGGTGTGGGCCTAGGCCGGTGACTCCGCGCTCGAGGTCGCGCTCGAGTCGGGCCTCCAGGGCGGCGACCGTGGGCGGCTCGCCGGTGTAGTCGAGCGCGGCCGCCGGCAGGCCGAGCTCGCCGGCGCGCTCGACGAACGCAGCAGCGATGAGGTCGATCGCTTCGCGACGAGACGAGACGAGCGAGGCTCCCAGCGCCGCGACCTGTTCCGTCCAGGGCGCGACCGCGTCTCGCGTCGAAGCGCCGAACGCGACCCGGCGCAGAGCGGCGTTCCGCTGGCCGACCGCAGCGGCGTATTCGATCGGCAGCGGCGCCCGTCCCGGCAACAGGCGGCCGAGCGTCCGGTCGAAGTAGGCGCGCCGGGCCGCAGGGCCGCCCTTGACGACAGCGAGCCGGTCGGGCGTGAAAACGAGCGCCGAGACCTCGCTGCGGAGCTGGTCGACCGAGCGCAGGGGCGCACCGTTCAGCTTCGCCCGCTTGCCGGACTGCTGGAGCGTCACCTCGAGCGCCAGGGTGCGGCCGTCGCGATCCCCCTCGAGCGCGACCCGCGCGCCGGCGGCGCCGATTCGGATCAGCTGCTGATCGGCCCGTGTGCGCGGCGAGAAGCCTTGGGTGCCGACGTGCAGCGACTCGAGCAGGTTCGTCTTGCCGGCACCGTTCGGTCCGGTCACGAGCACGATCCCCGGCTTCAGGGCGAGCTCGAGCCGTTCGTAGGAGCGGAAGTCGCGGAGCTGGACCGAGCGGACGATCAGCTGTCAGCCGGCGAGCCTGATCGGCATGATCAGGTACGTGAAGTCTCCGGCCGTGTCCTGGAGGATCGCGGGGCGCAGGGGGTTGATCAGCTTCAGATAGAGGTCGTCGCCGACGATCGAGTCGACCCCGTCGCGGAGGAATTCGGCGTTGAAGCCGATCACGAACTCCTCGCCAGAGTAGGCGGCCGGCATCGTCTCCTCGGTCTCGCCGACGTCCTGCGTCTGCGCCGAGACGGTCAGCTCGCCCTCGGCCAGGCGGATGCGCAGCGGCGAGTTCCGCAGCGCGAGCACCGACGCACGACGGACGACGTCCGCGAGCTCGGTCTTCGGCAGCGTCAGCTCGACCTCGAACGCCTCCGGCAGGAGCTGCCGGTAGTTCGGGAACTGGCCGTCGATGCGGCGCGTCGTCAGCCAAGCGTCGCCGGTACCGAAGACGACGTGGTTCTCGTGTACGCCGAGCTCGACGGTGTCGCCGCCGGCAAGGCGCGCCAGCTCGGTCAGCGCGCGCGCCGGGATGATCGCCTCGAGCTCCGGGGCGGCCTCGCCGAGCGTGGTCTCCTTCACCGAGAGCCGGTAGGAGTCCGTCGCCACCATCACGAGCTTGCCGGCCTCGAAGCGCACGAGAATCCCGGTAAGCACGGGGCGCGACTCGTCCCGCGACGCGGAGCGAGCCACACGCGCGATCGTGTCGAGGAGCGCCTCGCGGTCGATCGCGTGCAGCTGCGCGTCGACAGCCGGTAGGCGCGGGAAGTCCTCGGCGTTGAAGACGTGCAGACGCGACGTGTACGACCCCGACGTGATCTGGACCGTGCCTTCCTCGGGTCGGTACTGGAGCGTCACCTCGGTCTCGGGCAGCAGCCGCGCCAGCTCGACGAGCGGCTTGCCGGGGATGACGACCGCGCCGTCCCCCTCGACCTTCGCGTCGAGCGTCGTGCGCAGCGAGAGCTCCATGTCCGTCGCGGCGAGTGTTATCGCGTCTCCATCGACGGCGAGCAGGATCCCGGAGAGCACCTGCACCGTGCCGCGCGTCGACACGGCTCGTCCGACGACGCCGAGCTTCGCGACGAGCTCGTCGCGTCCGACGGTGATCTTCATTCCACTCCCGGTTGCGTCCACTGCGACCATCGTCCCTTCTTCCTCCACGGACTCCAAGTCCACTGTCTCTATGTCCATCTGATCTTTAAATCCTTTCAGTAACAGTCATAGGGAGTGTGGACGACGGGGAAGACGGCGTGATCCGGGGCGATCAGGGCGTTTACCCGGTGGGTCCAATCGGTGGAGAAAACGAAGGTCCGCACAGGCTCGCCGTGGTTTGAGGAGGTTTCCACAGAAATCAGCCCGCCTGCTTGATTCGCGCCGTCAGTTCTTGCACAAGGTTGTACACCGAGCGGTCCTCGCGGATCATCCCCTCAATCTTCGCGTTCGCGTGCATCACGGTCGTATGGTCGCGGCCGCCGAACTCCTTGCCGATCTTGGGCAGCGACGAATCCGTGAGCGCGCGCGAGAGATACATCGCGACCTGGCGCGGATACGCGATCGCCTGGGAGCGCTTGGCGCTGCAGAGCTCGCCGACGGTCATCCCGAAGCGGTCGGAGACGGTCTCCTGGATCCGGCGAATTGAGATCTCGACCGCCTGGCCCTGCGGGAAGACGTCCTTGAGCACGTCCTCTGCGAGCTCGACCGTCATCGGCCGGCCGGTCAGCGACGAGAACGCGACCACGCGGGTCAGGGCGCCCTCGAGCTCGCGGATGTTCGTGGTCACGCGCTCGGCGACGTAGGTGAGGACGTCCGGGTCGGGCACGTGGATCCGGTCGGTCTTCTCCTTCTTGCGCAGGATCGCGATCCGGGTCTCGAGGTCCGGAGGCTGGATGTCGGTGATCAGGCCCCACTCGAACCGCGAGCGCAAGCGCTCCTCCAGCGTCGCGATCTCCTTCGGCGGTCGGTCGGAGGAGATCACGATCTGCCGGCCCGCCTCGTAGAGCGAGTTGAAGGTGTGGAAGAACTCCTCCTGGATCCGTTCCTTGCCCTCGAAGAACTGCACGTCGTCGACGAGCAGGACGTCGTAGGTGCGGTAGCGCTGCTTGAAGCCCTCGATGCGCTTGTCGCGGAGCGAGTTGATGAAGTCGTTCATGAAGGTCTCGCTCGTGACGTAGCGCGCGGTCAGCCCGTTGCCATGCTCGCCGACGTACTGGCCGACCGCCTGGAGCAGGTGCGTCTTGCCGAGGCCGGTGCCGCCGTAGATGAAGAGCGGGTTGTAGGCCTGCGCCGGCGCCTCGGCGACGGCGAGCGCGGCCGCATGGGCAAAGCGGTTCGAGGAGCCGATCACGAACAGGTCGAAGGTGTACTTGAGGCTCATCGAGCCGCCGGCCGCGGCTTCCGGCTTGGAGCGCAGCGGCAGCTCGAGCGGCGCTCCCCCGCCGGCGGGCTCGGCCGCCTCGTCGTCACGCACGGTCAGCTGAACCCGGCGCTCGTGGCCGGTCGCATCCTTCACGGCCGCGCGGATCAGGCCGAGGAAATGTCCCTCGATCCACTCGCGGGTGAAGTCGTTCGGGACGGCCAGGGTGAACGTGTCGTCCGTGAGCTCGGCCCCGCCTGCGCCGGCGAACCACGTGCCGAACGTCGCTTCGTTGAGTGCTCCCCGGAGCCGACCGGCCACCTCGTCCCATAGGCCCTCAGCAGTCAGCTCGATCTGATGCTCCACGCTTGCTGCGGCCCCTTCGGTCGGCTCGTACGGAGCGGCGAGCATAGCAGCGTCCGAGACCGCCTCAATACCCCCCAAACGAGAAAAAAGCGGCAATTTGCAGGATTTTTGTCGGCCACACGCTTCTCCACAGGTGTGGACAACCTGTGGGTGAACTGGGTCGGCGGTGCCCGTTTGCGGCTCTTTCACCAACCGGCGGTATCTGTGGATAACCACCTCGCAAGGCCTCGTCTATACTTCGGCTCCCCGCCGCCCGGCGGCCTCACTTTCCACCGGAGACTGTCTTGAAGCGCACCTACCAGCCGAACGTCCGCCGCCGTGCGCGCAAGCATGGCTTTCGTGCACGCATGGCCACCCGCGCCGGGCAGGCGATCCTCAAGCGGCGCCGGGCCAAGGGCCGCAAGCGGCTCTCCGCCTGAGCCTCACCGGCTTACCCCTGGCCGACTATTCTCGCAGCGTGCAACGCCGGAACCGCCTCTCGCGCTCCCGGGACTTTGACGCCGTCTATCGCAGCGGCCGCTCCACGTCGACGCGCTTCCTCGTCCTCTACTGGTTTCCCCGCGAGGAAGAAGACGGGATCGAGCCGCGGCTCGGCCTCGCCGTCCCGAAATCGGTTGGGAATGCCGTCGTCCGCAATCGCGTGAAGCGCCAGCTCCGGGAGACCTGGGGGGAGCTCGCAGACCAGGTCCGACCCGGGCACGACTACGTCCTCGTGGCGCGCCCCGGCCTCGCCGAGCCGGCCGACGCGCGCGGCCACGCCTGGCTCGCCGAGCGCGTGTCCGAGGTGCTCGAGAAGGCGGCCGCGTGAAGTACGTCGGGATTGCGCTGGTTCACGCCTGGCGCCGGACGTTCGGCCTGCTGACGCCGCCGAACACCTGCAAGTACCACCCGAGCTGCTCTCAGTACGCCCTCGACGCCCTGCACGCGCACGGCCTCCTGAAGGGCTCGGCGAAGGCAGCCTGGCGGTTGCTGCGCTGCAATCCCTGGAGCCACGGCGGAGTCGACTACGCATGAACCCGCTGACGCCGCTCGAGGATCTCCTCACCTGGACGCTGACGCACCTGCACTCCACGGTGGGGCTGACGTGGGCCTGGTCGATCGTGGCGCTCGTCGTGATCGTGCGGATGCTGCTCGTGCCGCTGACGGTGCGCCAGATCCACTCGATGCAGAACCTCCAGGCGCACGCGCCGGAGATGAAGAAGATCCAGCAGCAGTACAAACACGACCGCCAGAAGATGAACGCCGAGATGATGGCGTTCTACAAGGAGAACCAGATCAACCCGGCGGCCTCGTGCCTGCCGATGCTGGCTCAGTTCCCGATCTTCATCGGCCTCTTCTTCGTGCTGCGCGACTTCGAGGACGAGATCCTCAAGACGTCGAACGATCCGACGGCGACGCTGGAGTGGCTGAACCTGATCACGATCACCGAGAACACGAAGGCCGGCTGGGGGCCGCTCCTGATCGTCCTATACGGGATCAGCCAGCTGACGTCGTCGTACCTGATGTCGCAGAACATGCAGCCGGCGCAGCGCGTGATGCTGCTCGTTCTCCCGATCGCCTTCATCCCGTTCGTGCTCAACTTCCCCTCCGGCCTGATGCTCTACTGGCTGACCACGAACCTGTGGACGACCGGTCAGGGACTGATCACGCGCAAGCTGACGCCGAAGCGGGAGCCACCGCCGAAGAAGAGCTCGCGGACGCCGCCGAAGAGCGAGACCGCGGCGGCCGCCCCCGCGGCAAAGGCCGGGAAGGCCGCGACCGTCGAGCCGCCGCGCGTGCGCAAGGTGAAGCGGAAGAAGAAGGGCGGCGCGCGGCGATGAGCGACCTCTCCGTCGAGATGACCGGCGAGACCGTGGGCGAGGCCAAGTGGGCCGCGCTCCGCGAGCTCGAGCGGATGCGGCCCGGAGTCGACAAGGAGGCCGTCCGCTTCCAGGTCGTCACGGAGGGCGAGCGCGGCCTCCTCGGCGTCGGCTACGAGCCGGCCCGCGTCGTCGCGAGCGTCGAGGACGGCGGCTTGGCGGCGCCGGCCCTGTCCGAGCCCCGCGAGGGTGAGACGGAGGACGCGACGCGCCTGCGCGAGATCGTCGAGCGGATCGCCCGCGAAATCGGCGTCCAGTGCACGGTCGAGGTCGAGGAGAGCGAGGACGGGATCCGCGTGCTCTGCGAGGGCGACGACCTGGGCATGCTGATCGGCCGCCACGGCCAGACGATCGACGCGATCCAGTACCTCGCGAACGCGATTCTCTTCCGCGGCCGCTACGACGAGCGCAAGCCGGTGATCGTCGACGCGGCCGGGTATCGCGACCGCCGGCAGGCGACCCTCGACGCGCTCGCGCTACGGATGGCCGAGCAGGCCTCGGCCACCGGGCAGCGGGTCGAGCTCGAGCCGATGACGGCCGTCGAGCGCAAGATCGTGCACGAGAAGCTGAAGGAAGACCCCGAGGTCGAGACCGCCAGCGAGGGGACGGAGCCGAACCGCTTCGTCGTCATCTTCCCCCGTCACGTCGACGTCTAACGTCCTCGAACGCTGGCTCGCGGCGGTCGTCGCGACGCCGGGGCTGACGTCCCTGAAGGATCCCGCCGAGGCGCGCCGCATGCTGCTGGACGACGCCCTCGCCGGCCTCGAGCTCGTGCGCGGCTTCGACGGCCCGATCGTGGACGTTGGCTCGGGCGGCGGAACGCCGGGGATCCCGCTTGCGGCCTCGCTGCCGGACCGGCACGTGACCCTGCTCGAGGCCGAGCGGCGCAAGACGGAGTTCCTGGAGCGCTGGACGGAGGAGCTGCCGAACCTGAGCGTTGTCTGGGGCCGCGCCGAGGAGCAGCCACCGGAGCAGTACGGGGTCGCGGTCGCCAAGGCGCTCGCGCGGCCGCCGGTGGCGACCGAGTGGTGCCTGCCGCTGGTGCGCGAGGGCGGCGCCGTCGTGCTGTGGGTCGGCCCGTCCGTGGACGCGGAAGCGGTCGCCGCGGTTGCAGCGAGGATCGCGGCTGAAGTCGAGGAGTCGCCCTCCGGCTTCCTGGTGCTGCGCAAGACCGGCCCGACGCCACCCGGCTTCCCGCGCCGGGTGGGGATTGCGAGAAAGCGCCCTCTGGCCTAGCGCGGCGACTGAGCGGCAGATGCCGCGTGTCGACCGCCCAGACGAGCGGCGCCGCCTCCGCCGCGGTGGCGCTCACGTGCGGTTCGAAGCGTGGAATCGACGGCTTCTCGCTCACGTGCCAGAGAGC
>JBKJSM010000033.1:0-9878 GCA_046594445.1 Gaiellaceae bacterium
TCGACGAGCGCGTCCTCGCGAACGTCCATCGGCGTCGTCCCGGCGTGCCCCGGCGTCCCCGTGAACGTCCGCCGGCCGCGCACGTACCCGACGATCCCCGTCACCACTCCGAGCGGCGCGTCTGCGCCGAGCAGCGTCGGTCCCTGCTCGATGTGCACCTCGACGTAGCCGTCCGGGCGCGCCGCGCAGCCCCGGCTCCCTGCGCAGCCGCGCTCCTCGTCGCGGAACACGACCACCGCGAGGCCGGGCAGCCCTAGCCGCTCGACCGCCTCGATCCCCGCCAGCACCCCGAGCGTGCCGTCGAAGCGCCCCGCACCCGGAACCGTGTCCAGGTGCGAGCCCGTCCAGACCTCCCGCGCGCCGCCGGGCACGCGCCCGATCAGATTGCCTGCGGCGTCGACCTCCACCTCCAGCCCCGCCTCGCGAAACCAGCCGGCGGCCAGCTCGTGCGCGCTGTCCTCCTCCGGCGAGTAGCCGATCCTGTCCCCGATCGCGGCGAGCTGCTCGAGGCGCTCCATCAGACGCATGGGCGGAGCCTAGAGCCAGCGCAGGAGCCACGCCCCGAGGAGCGGGAAGACCGCCGCGAGCCCGAATGCCAGCGCCCACGAGCCGGACGAGACGACCGCCGCGAAGGCAACCGGCGCGGCGACGCCGAGCGCCGAGAGCACGGTCTGCTGGAAGCCGATCGCCGCGCCGCTGCGGCGGCCGCCGAGCTCGGCCGCGATCGTGAACCCGAGCCCGTTCCACGCCATCGAGAGGCCGGTCGCGACGACGAGCGCCGGCACGAGCACGAGCCCCGGTGCGTCCGATAGCGCCGCGACCGCTCCCACCGCGACGGCGATCGCGACCCCGATCCGCCGCAGCGGCCGCACGCGTGAGCCGACCACGTCCGACCAGCGGCCGACGGCGATCCGCAGCACCGCGGCGAGCCCCTGAGCCACGCCGAACACCGCGGCCGCCTCGCCCGTCGAGTACCCGTGCTGGTCGTGGAGGAAGAGGACGACGAAGCTCATCATCGCCACCTGGGCGACGACGTAGAGGCCGCTGCCCCAGCAGGCGAGCCACAGGCGCCGGTCGCCGAGCGTGATCTCGACGTCTAGGGGCTCGAGGTGCTCCTCGGTGCCCGAGCGGAGCACGAGCGCACCCACGAGCGCGCCTGCGAGCACGAACGCGGCGACGAAGAGCAGACCCGCCTTCGGGGTCTCGAGCTGGGGCAGGACGACCGCCGCGATCACGCCCCCGACCGGGACGGCGGTCTGGCGGATGCCGAGGGCGAGCCCGCGCTCGCTCGCCGCGAACCAGCGCATGACGGCGCGGCCGCTGCCCGACTGCACGCTGCCGCCCGCGATCCCCGCGAGCCCGAGGAACGTGACGAGCCAGCCGAAGCTCGGCGCGAAGGCGGCTGCGGCGAGGAACCCCGCGCACGCGACGAGCCCGCCGGCGAGCGTCCAGCGCTCGCCGGAGCGGTCGACGGCGAACCCCCACGGCAGCATCGAGACCGACAGGCCGACCCACTCCGCCGCGAGCACGATGCCGATCTCCGTCAGGCTGAGGTCGTACTTGTCGCGCAGCGCCGGCGCCAGCACGGCCATCGCGAACGAGACCGTGGAGAAGCTCGCCTGGGCGGCCGTGCCGGCCGCGAGGACGGCCCAGCGGTAGGACAAGCCCTAGAGCCCGAAGGGGTTGATCGGCCGCGAGCCGGTGTTGACGGTGACGCTTTTGGTCTCGAGGTAGAGCTCGAGCGACTCGATTCCGAGCTCGCGGCCGAACCCGGATTGCTTGTAGCCGCCGAACGGGAGCCCGGGGAACGCGGTGTACGGCATGTTGATGCCGACGGTGCCCGCCTTGATCCGGCTCGCGAGGCGGTGGCCCTTGGCGGGATCGCCCGTCCAGACCGACGCCATCAGCCCGTACTTGACGTCGTTGGCGATCCGGATCGCGTCCTTCTCGTCTGCGAACGGCATGATCGTGACGACCGGTCCGAACACTTCTTCCTGCGCGATCGTCGAGCTGTTGTCCATTCCGGCGACAACGGTCGGCGGATAGAAAGAGTGCTCGCCGGGCTCGCCGCCGAGGACGACGTCGCCGCCCTCGCCGCGTGCGCCCTCGACGAACGCGTGCACCCGCTCCTGGTGCGCCTGCGAGATCAGCGAGCCCATCTGCGTCTCGGCGTCGAGCGGGTCGCCCATCCTCACCTGCCCGGCCTTGGCTGTGAACTGATTGACGAACTCGTCGTAGAGCGGCTGCTCGACGAGCACGCGCGACCGGGCCTCGCAGCTCTGGCCGGCCGAGTAGTAGATCGACCAGACCGCGCTCGGGATCGCCGACTCGAGGTCGGCGTCGGCGAAGACGATGTTCGGGCTCTTGCCGCCGAGCTCGAGCGTCAGGCGCTTGATCGGATCGGAGCAGAGCCGCATAATCTCGCCGCCCGTCTTCGTCGAGCCCGTGAACGCGACCTTGTCGACGCCGGGGTGCTTGACGAGGTACGCGCCCGTCGTCGGGCCGTCGCCGGGGACGATGTTGATCGCACCGGCCGGGAAGCCGACCTCGGCCGCGAGCTCGGCGAGGCGCAGCGCGCTCGCCGGCGTCAGCGGATCGGGCTTGAGCACGACGGAGCAGCCCGCCGCGAGCGCGGGCGCGAGCTTCCAGACCGTCATCAGCAGCGGGTAGTTCCAGGGCACGATCTGGCCGGCGACCCCGACGGGCTCCTTCAGCGTGTAGGAGAGGAGCGAGCCGCCGATCGGGTTCGACCGCCCAGCGATCGTCCCGATCGCCGAGGCGAAGAAACGGAAGTGCTCGACCGCGCCGAAGAGCTCCGCCTTCGTCGAGGAGATCGCCTTGCCGACGTTGCGCGACTCGAGCTCGGAGAGCTCCTTGCGGTTCGCGGCGAGCGCGTCGGCGAGCGCGTGCAGCAGGCGCGATCGCTCGTTGGCGGGCGTCTTGCCCCAGTCGCCGTCTAGGGCGCTCCGCGCCGCCTCCACCGCACGGTCGATCTCCGGCTCGCCCGCGAGCTGCGCGGTGCCGAGCGGCTCGCCCGACGCCGGCTCCTGGAGGTCGCGGGAGGACGATCCTTCGACCGTCTCACCATTGATGAAGAGCCCGAACTCGTGGGTCGCGACAGCCACGGCGGGATCCTAGATGCGACGCCGCGGCGCACGCGGCGGGGGCAGCATGCCCGGCGGGTTGAGCAGGTGTGCGAGCCGGTCGAGCTTCGGGAACGTCTCGACGCTCTCCTGCGCCCCGGGATCAGACCGGGCCATCAGCGCGACCGCCTCGACGTCGCCGTAGTTAGCGGCGACATGAGGCGTGTTCGGCGGGATGAAGACGAAGTCGCCCGGGCGCGCGGTTGCGTGTTTCAGGAGCTCGTCGCCGTACCAGGTGACGACCTCGCCCTCGAGCACGTACGCCGCGGACTCGTGCTCGCCGTGCGAGTGTGCCTGCGAGCGGACGCCCGGCTGAATCCGGACGAGCTGCAACGCAAGCTTCTCGCAGGCGACGGTCTCGGCGACGACGCCCGCGATGTAGTCGAACGGAGCTGCGCCCTTCTTCTGGTCGGGCGGGCGGATGACGCGCACGTCTCTCATCGTTCGAAGAGTGCAGCCTGTCCCTGGCCGACGCCAACGCACATGGTGGCCACACCGTAGCGGCCGGCGCGCTGCCGGAGCTCGTGCAGCAGCGTCACGACGAGGCGGGCGCCACTCATGCCGAGCGGATGGCCGATCGCGATCGCGCCGCCGTTGACGTTCACCTTCTCCTCGTCCAGACCGAGCTCGCGGATCACCGCAAGGCTCTGCGAGGCGAACGCCTCGTTCAGCTCGACGAGGTCGAGATCGCCGACGGAGACGCCGGCACGCTCGAGCAACTTGCGGACGGCGGGCACGGGCCCAATCCCCATTACGCGCGGATCGACGCCGGCAACCGCGCTCGCGACGAACGCCCCGAGCGGCTCGACGCCCAGCTCGCGCGCCTTGTCCTCGGACGCGATCACGAGCGCGGCGGCGCCGTCGTTCAGGCCGCTGGAGTTGCCGGCCGTGACGGAGCCGTTCGCCCGAAAGGCGGGCCGCAGCGAAGCCAGCTTTTCGGCGCTCGTGTCCGGGCGGGGGTGCTCGTCCCGTTCCAGGCCGCCGACGGCAACGAGCTCGTCCGCGAAGTCGGCCGCCGCCCAACGCTGCTGCGAGCGGAGCGCGAATGCGTCCTGCTCCTCGCGCGTCACGCCCCATCGCTCGGCAACATTCTCGCCCGTCTCGCCCATGGTCTCGAGCGGAAAGCGCTCCGCGAGTGCGGGATTCGGAAAACGCCAGCCCAGGGTCGTGTCGTACATCGTCCGGTCGCCGCGGGGAAAGGCCGAGTCCGGCTTCGCCGTCACGAGCGGCGCGCGGCTCATCGACTCGACGCCGCCCGCGACGAAGAGGTCGCCGTCGCCGGCCGCGATTGCGTGACAGGCCCCAACGACCGCCGAAAGGCCGGAAGCGCAGAGCCGGTTCACCGTCACGCCCGCAACCGATTCGGGCAGCCCCGCCAGCAGCGCCGCCATCCGCGCCACGTTGCGATTGTCCTCGCCCGCCTGGTTCGCGCAGCCGAGGTAGACGTCCTCGATCTCCGCCGGGTCGACTCCGGCGCGCTCGACAGCCGCCGCGATGGCGATCCCGGCCAGGTCGTCCGGTCGTACCCCCGCGAGCCCGCCGCCGTACCTGCCCACCGGCGTACGCACCGCCGAGAGAACGACTGCGCGCATCAGCCGACGTAGTCGAGCCGGACCGGCTCGGGGAAGGCGCCGATCGCATCGCCGCGGCGCAACAGCTCCTCCACGGCCTTGCGGCCCTCGTCGCCGTAGTCGGAGGTCAGCTCGTTCACGTACATGCCGACGAACCGGTCCGCGGTGGCGGCGTCGATCCCACGCCCGAAGCGCATCGCGTAGCGCATCGCCTCGCCTCGGTTCGCCAGGCCTGCCTCGATCGAGGCAAGCAGGACGGCGGAGAGGTCGCCCAGCCGCTCGCCGACGTCGCGCCGGCCGACGTTGACGCCGAGCGGCAGCGGCAGCCCGGTTTCGAGCAGCCACCACTCCCCGAGGTCGAGCACCTTGTGCAGCCCTTCCGCTCCGTATGTCAGCTGGCCCTCGTGGATCACGAGCCCGGCGTCGGCCCGGCCGGACGAAACCTCGTCGAGGATCCGGTCGAACGCCAGCTCCCGGTGGGCGAACTCGCCGAGCGCGAGCCGCGTCGCCAGGAAGGCAGTGGTCATCCGGCCCGGCACGACGATCTCGACGCCGGCCAACTGCTCGAAGGTCAGGGGCTCCCGGGCCACGATCACCGGCCCGTAGCCCGAGCCGATGCTGGCGCCGTGCGGGAACAACGCGTAGCGGTCCTGCACGAAGGGATAGGTGTGGAGCGAGATCGCGGTCACCTCGAGCCTGCCCTCGCGCGCCCACTCGTTCAGCGTCTGAATGTCCTGAAGGACTTGCTCGAACTCGAAGCCGCGCGTGTCGATCGCTCCGGCGGCGATCGCCCAGAACATGAACGCGTCGTCGGGATCCGGACTGTGGCCGAGCCGAATCAGCACCGGGCGAGGCTAGCACCGGCCTAGACTGCAGGCGTGGCCAAGGCCGACCTGAGCGACGCGATCCAGGACTACCTCAAGGAGATCTACAAGCTCGGCGCCGAGAGCGACCGGGTGTCCACGTCCGCGCTCGCCGAGCGCCAGCAGGTCTCGGCCGCGTCGGCGAGCGCGATGGTGAAGAAGCTGGCCGCGCTCGGGCTGGCCGAGCACGCTCCCTATCGCGGGGTCACGCTCACCCATGCCGGCGAGCAGGTCGCGATCGAGGTGATCCGCCACCACCGGCTGCTCGAGCTCTATCTTGCCGAGACTCTCGGGATCGGCGTCGACGACGTCCACGACGAGGCGAACCGGCTCGAGCACGCGCTCTCCGAAGAGCTCGAGGCGCGGATCGACCGGGCGCTCGGCTTCCCCACCCACGACCCCCACGGCGACCCGATCCCGGATGCGAACCTTGAGTGGCCGAAAGAGGGCTAGCGTCTGCCGAAGAAGAAGCGCTCGAGCATGGGCAGCACTTCCTTGCGCGTGAACGGCTTGACGAGCCCACCGGCGCCGTCGTCCTCGAGCACGCGCACGTCGTCCTCGAGCGCGCCGTTGGCGGCTTCGAGCGCGTCACCGAGCTCGTAGCCCTCGAACAGATAGTCGTCGCTCCGCGATTCGGCACTGGAGCGATGCTGCGGGTTGACCGCGCGGCCGACCGCCCAGACCGCTCCCGCCTTCCGTTCGAGCCAGATCACGATGCGCTCCTCGCGCCCCTCGTCGTCGACCCCACGCAGGATCCGCTCGGCACATCTCGCGTCGGACGTGTTGCGGCGCACGCAGGGAGGATACAATCGCCCGCGATGGCGTTCCGCGATTTGTTCTCGTTCCTTTTCCAGCGCTCGTCGGCAGAGGAGCGGGTCGCCGCGTACGTGATCCGCGAGCACGACCGCGGCCGCAACCTCGCCGAGATCCTCGAGGATCGCTACGTCCAGAATCGCCTCACGCCGGATCAGCGGGCACGCCTGCTCGACCGTCCGGAAGTGATCAAGGCGATCGGCGGCGACACGATCGCCGACGCCCGCGACGCGCACCAGGCCTAGGCGCTCAAAGCTCGCGGCCGATGCCGCGCTCACGCGCGCGCTCGAGCGCCGCGACGCCGATCGCCACGTCCCAGGCGGCGAGCCCGTTCGACTTGAACACGACGACGTCCGCGTCCGACTCGCGGCCGCGCACGTCACCGGCGACCACGGCCTGCAGCTCGTGCACTTCAGGCCAGTCGAGCAGTCCGCTTTCGACCGGCTCGATCAGGTCGGACGACTCGAGCTTGGCGTTCTCGCGCGAGTCGCAGCAGACGAACGCCGCCCGCTCGAGCACGACGTTGTCGAGCTCGCGCGCACCGGGGCGGTTTGCGCCGACGGCGCAGACGAGCGCACCGTCGCGCAGCCACTCGCCCCGGAGGACGGGGTTCGGCGAGTCGGTCACGGTCACGACGACGTCCTGCGCGGCGGCGTCGTTCGCGCCTTCGGCGGGCGACGCCCCCGTCGTGCGGCAGAAAGCTTCCAGGCGCTCGGCCGTACGGCAGTAGGCGACGACCACGTCGATCTCGGGCACGGCCGCCCGGATCGCAGCGACTTGCGCCTCGGCCTGCCAGCCGCATCCGATCACACCCAGGCTGCGCGCACCCGGCCGGGCCAGGTACTTGGCCGCGACCCCGCTGGCAGCGCCCGTGCGTCGCTGACCGAGCACGTCCGCCTCGATCACTGCCGCGAGCTCTCCGGTCGCGAGGTCGAAGAGCGTGACGACGAACGTCGCTCGGCCGGCCGCGACCAGGTAGGACTTGACGCCCGCGTAGCCGAGCTCCCGGTCGACGGCGGACATGACCGCAAGGAAGCCGTCGTCGTGGGGCAGCCGCTCGCGGGGCCGGTTCTGAACCACGCCCGCTGCGAGCCGCCGAAAGCACTCCTCGATCACGGGCACCGCGTCGGCGGGCGCGAGGAGGCCCTTGACATCGGATTCGGACAGGTACAGCGGCAAGCCGTCAGTCTACGAGGCGAGCTTCGGGATCAAGGTGATCCGGCGGTTTGCCTCGCCGAAGGGCGAAGGCTCCAGCGTGTTCAGCTGATCCGGAACCCGGGACATGAGCAGTCGTTCGCCCAGACGTCTAGGAGTGCTACTCGATGCGCCCGGCAAGATTCGAACTTGCGTACGAAGCTTCCGTGCGGCCCGTTCAGGCTGGCTCGGCAGCCGTCGGGGGAGCCAGTTCGGCTGCCGGATGCCTGGCGAGGCTTGCGCCGAACACGACCCAGCCGAGGCCGAAAAGCACGTTTGAGAGGAGGCCGTACAGCCGATACCACTGGAACCTGTCGAGCGTCTCGAGCGGAATTGCGTTCATCAAGAATGCAGCAGTCAGGAGAAGTCCCATGACCAGCAGCGCGACTCGACAGGTGACCGGCAGAGGCGGGTCGTGCCGATGAGCCACGGCGAGAAAGACCAGCCCGGTCGCTGCGAGGGGCATGAGGAGGGGCGGCACGACGTTGCGAGCGGCCAGGTCAACTGCTGCCGGGAGGCCCAAGCCGATCATGGTCAGCCAGTAGCCGATCCGGGCGACGCGACCACCTCGCTCCTTCAGCAGGGTGCGATGGCCGTAGATGCCCAGGACGATCAGCAGCATTGCGGGGGCCATCATGCCGCCCCAGAAGGCTTCGTCCTGGCCGAGCCAGTGACCCCGCTCGTCGAAGGACGTCGGCCCGTGCAGGGTCGTGTACCGCACCCACATGGGAATCATCAGCAGACCGCCAACGATCAACGCCAGATTCGGCCAGAGTCGAGGCTGTTCGTCAGGACGATCGCTCACATCGACCAGTGTCCGTGATCGGCCACGAACCCGGCCACCACCTGTCATGCGCCCGGCAAGATTCGAACTTGCGACCTCTGCCTCCGCAGGGCAGCGCTCTATCCCCTGAGCTACGGGCGCTCGGGGACGGTCAGTGTAGCTGCGTCGCGGCCGCGTTTCCGACGGCCAGCTCGGCGTCGTCGGGCACCTCGCGGCGGACGTAGGCGAGCGCGACGGCCCCCTTGCCTGCGACTGCGGCGCTCGTGATCCTGCCGACGCTCTTGCCCTCATAGACGATCTCCGCCTCCGCGTCGGGCAGGTCGCCGAGCCCGAGCACCCGGAGGCCGCGGTTCGCGTGCCCGCGGTAGTGCAGCCGCGCGATCGGCTCCTGGCCGGGGTAGCAGCCCTTGGCGAAGCTGACATTGAGTTCGACGAGGCCCGCCTCGGCGGGCATCACACGGTCGTCGATCTCGGCGCCGAACCGGGGTGTGCGCGCGACGATGCGCAGCCGCTCCAGCTCGTCCGCACCGGCGACGCGGGCGCCTTCGGGCGCGGCAGCGTCGATCAGCTCCCAGCCGGGGAGGCCGTAGTCGGCGCAGGCCGCGGCGACGCTGCCTACCGGCGGCGCCCAGCCCTCGCCCAGCACGAGCGTCACCGTGTGCTCCTCCTCCGCGATCTCGACCCTGGCGGCGAAGCGGGTGCGCAGCAGTTGCCGCGCCAGCACAGCGCCGAGCTGCGGCTCGGTGAGCAGCAGGAAGTCATCGACCGCGCGGCGCACGAGACGCACCGGGGCGATCACGCGCGCCTTTGCCGTGAGCAGTAGCGCGTCGCACGACCCCTGCACGGGCACCGCCGCGAGGTCGTTCGACAGCATCTTGTTGAGGTAGCTCTCTGCGTCAGGCCCCTTCGCGCCGAGACAGGCGCGCGCCCGCGGGGCCGTGACGAGAGTTGCGGTGGTCGCAGCCATCACGGTTAGTCTAGGGACGCATGTTCCGCTCACGCGCCGAAGACAAGGTTCGCGAGGCCGGCTTCGACCCGAAGCGCCTCCCGCCCGGGCAGTACCTCACCGACAAGTGGCCGGTGCTGCACGCCGGCAGCGTCCCCGCGGTCGACATCGCCACCTGGGAGCTGCGCATCTGGGGCGAGGTCGAGAACGAGGTCACCCTCAGCTTCGAGCAGCTCACGGCGCTGCCGACGACCGAGATCACACGTGACATCCACTGCGTGACGCGCTGGAGCCGCTTCGACATGCCCTACCGCGGCGTCCGCTGGAGCGAGCTGGCAAAGCTCGTCACACCCACCGCCGACGCGCGCTTCGTGGTCACCCACGCTCCCCAGGGCTTCAGCGCGAACATCCCGCTCGAAGCGATCGAGGACAAGGGCGCGCTGATCGCGTGGGAGGCCGACGGCGCGCCGCTCACGCCCGACCACGGCTTTCCGGTGCGCCTGATGGTGCCGTCGAAGTACTTCTGGAAGAGCACGAAGTGGCTGACCGGGATCGAGCTGCTCG
>JBKJSM010000079.1:0-3574 GCA_046594445.1 Gaiellaceae bacterium
CGTGACGCCCGTCTCCGAGTCCCCAGCGAGCAGCGAACGCTCGACCGGCGCCGCGCCGCGCCAGCGCGGCAGCAGCGACGGGTGCACGTTGAGCCAGAGGCCCCGTTCGAGCAGCTCCTCCGGGATCAGCAGCCCGTACGCGGCCACGATCACCGTCTCGGCCGGAAGCTCGAGCGCGGCGGTCGGCCGCTCCGGCTGGAGCACCGGAATCCCGAGCCGTTCCGCGGCCTGCTTCGCCGGCGGCGCCGCGAGCAGCCGCCCGCGGCCCGCCGGCCGGTCGGGACGCGTCAGCAGCGCGACGACGTCGTGGCGTGCGGCCAGACGCTCGAGGATGTCGGCGCCGAACGGCGCCGTGGCGGCGACAACGAGTTCCACGAAGAGAGGCTAGAGCGTCGTGCGCAGCGTCGCGAGCGCCTCGCGGCGCGACTCGACGTCGGTGCGCTCGATCATCAACACGCCGTCGAGGTGGTCCAGCTCGTGCTGGACGACGCGCGCGTCCATCTCCTCGAGCTCGAGCTTCAGCGGGGCTCCCCGGAGGTCCTTGCCCTCGAGCGTCACGTTGAGCGCGCGCTCGACCGGCACGAGCACGCCCTGCAGCGAGAGGCATCCCTCCTCGAACGTCGCCGAATCCTTCGAGCGCGCGGTGACCTCGGGGTTGACCACGGTCGTCACCTCCTCGTCGTCGCCCAGCTGGAAGACGAACAGGCGCTGGAGGATGCCGACCTGCGTCGCCGCGAGCCCGACCCCACGCGCGTCGCGCATCAGGTGAACCATCCGGTCGGCGAGCCGCGCGAGATCCTCGCCGAAGTCCTCCACCTCGCGGGCGGGCATCCTGAGCACGGCGTCCGGGTACTGGCGGATCTGCGCGAGCGCGGCGCGCCGGCGGGCATGGTCCTGCGCGTCGAGTTGCCGCTCCTCGACCTCGCCGCCCTCTTCCTGCAGCCGCCCGCCGCCGTCAGCCATGCGGCGACTCTAGCCATGCCGACCAACGTTTCCGTCCCTCAACCGAGGGATGTTGGTGCCCTATTTGCAAACGCTAGAGCGACTGCGGGTCGACGTCCACGACGGCGCTTACGCCCGCGCGCCGCATCGCCGGGGCCGCCGCTGCGAGCAGCTGCGCGGCCCGTGCCGCAAGTGCTCGGGGCCGGTCGGTCTTGACGACGAGCTGCGAGCGGTGACGGCCGCGCAGGCGCAGTAGCGGCGCCGGGCCGAGTAGCTCGGCGCCGGCCATGCCCTCGGCCACCTCACGGAGCAGCCGCTCCGGCGCATCGGCCTCGGAGCCGGAGGCGACGATCGAGATCAGGTGCCCGAAGGGCGGGTAGCCGAGCTCCCGGCGACGGCCGAGCTCCTCGGCGAGGAAGCCGGCGACATCGTGGCGGGCCGCGTAGCGCAGCGGTGTCGCGTCGGGCTGAAAGGTCTGAACGATGACCTTGCCGGGCGCGTCGCGGCCGCTGCGGCCGGCGAGCTGCGTCACGAGCTGGAAGGTGCGCTCCTCGGCGCGGAAGTCGGGCAGCGAGAGACCGGTGTCTGCGTCGACGACCGCCGAGAGCGAGACACCGGGAAAGTGGTGACCCTTCGCGACCATCTGCGTCCCGATCAGCACCGCCCGGTCGGTCGCGGTGAAACGGTCGAGCGCCTCGCGCATCGCCCCCGTCTTCGCCGCCGTGTCCGCGTCTAGCCGGATCAGCTCGAGCTCGGGGACGCGCTTCGCGAGCTCGGACTCGAGCCGCTGCGTCCCGGCGCCGATCCGCGCGAGCTCGGAGGAGCCGCACGAGGGGCACGCCTCGGGCACGGCTTCCGAGTAGCCGCAGTGGTGGCAGTGCAGGCGGGCGTCGCGGTGCAGCGTCAGGGCGACGTCGCACATCCCGCAGCGGCGAGAGAGGCCGCAGGCTCGGCAGTGGATCGCGGGCGCGAGGCCGCGGCGGTTGAGGAGCAGGATCGCCTTGCCGCCGTGCTCGGAGATCCGGCCGAGCTCCGCGAGAAGCGGCGCCGACAGGGGATAGCCCGCCTCGTGGCGGAGATCGACGATCTGCACCGTCGGCATCGGCGCGCCGAGCCGCTCGCCCAGCTCGAGCCGCTCGAGCCGCTCCCAGCTCTCCGGCCGTGGCGTCGCGCTGCCGTAGACCGCGACCGCTCCCTCGAGCGCCGCGCGCTTCGCCGCGACCGTGCGTGCGTCGTAACGCGGGTCGGACTCCTGTTTGTACGAGGAGTCGTGCTCCTCGTCGACGCAGATCAGCCCCAAACGTGGCACCGGCGCGAAGACCGCCGACCGAGCACCCACGACGACGGGCGCCTCGCCGGAGACGATCCGCTCGCGCTCGTCTCGGCGCTCGGCCTCGCCGAGGCCGGAGTGGAGCACCGCGATCCGGTCGCCGAAGCGAGCCTGGAACCGTCCGAGCGTCTGCGGGGTGAGCGCGATCTCGGGCACGAGCACGATCGCTCCGCGGCCTCGCTCGAGCGCGGCGGCGCACGCCTGGAGATAGACCTCGGTCTTGCCGCTTCCGGTCGCGCCCGCAAGGAGCAGGTGCGCGCTGTCCCCGTCGAGCGCCTCGACGATCCGCGCGATCGCGAGCTCCTGCGGCTTCGTCAGCTGCTCCGGCTCGACTTCTCCGGCCATCCCCGCTCCGGTCACGCGACGGTCGCCCCGCCGCGCGCGCAGCTTCGGCGCCACCAGCTCGAGCGCGCGCGCCGGCGTCGAGCCGTAGTAGTCGGCGACCCAGAGCGCGAGGTCGACGAGCGCGGGCGGGAGCTCGTAGAGAACCGACAGGATCGGCGCCGTCTGGATCCCCGGCGGCGGCTCGACGCCCACCTCAACGACGACGCCGCGGATCGAGCCGCGCCCGAACCGGATCCCGACGACCGCGCCCTTGCCGACGCCGTCCGGCACCTCGTAGGTGAAGGGCCGCGCGACCGCGCGCGAGGAGACGAGCGGGTAGACCGAGGCGAGGGGCATCCGAATCACCGTACTCGCGAGGGAGGTCGTGTAAGGTTCGCCTTACATGGCATGCGGAATGATCTGTTGCCACGGAGTCGAGAAGCGCTACGGCGCCGTCCGGGCGGTCGACGACGCGAAGCTCTGTGTCGAGCGCGGGGAGTTCGTCGCCCTGCTCGGACCCTCGGGCTGCGGCAAGACGACGACCCTACGGATGATCGCCGGCCTCGAGGCGCCGACCGGTGGGAGTATCCGCATCGGTGACAACGACATCACCGAGACCAAGGCCTACCAGCGCAACGTCAATACCGTGTTCCAGAGCTATGCGCTGTTTCCCCATCTCAGCATCCTCGACAACGTCGCGTTCGGGCTACGTCGCCGGAAGGTCTCTGACCACAAGGTCAAGGCCATGGAAGCGCTCGAGCTCGTCCAGCTGGCCCACATCGCCAAGAAGAAGCCCGGTCAGCTCTCCGGTGGCATGCAGCAGCGGGTGGCGCTGGCGCGGGCGATCGTCAACCGGCCCGACGTCCTGTTGCTCGACGAACCCCTGGGTGCCCTCGACCTGAAGCTGCGCAGGCAGATGCAGATCGAGCTCAAGCAGATCCAGTCCGAGGTCGGGCTGACGTTCGTCCATGTGACCCA
>JBKJSM010000067.1:0-14801 GCA_046594445.1 Gaiellaceae bacterium
TCACCGCGTGCAAGGAGGCGATCGACACGCTCAAGCAGACCGTGCCGCTCTGGAAGAAGGAGGTCTACGAGGGCGGCGAGGAGTGGATCGGAAGCGGCAGCTGACGCACTCCTGGGCATCGGCGACGGCCCTCTACGCTCGCTGGTACCTCCGTGGTACTGCCCGCGCACGGCCTGTTCGACCCCCCTCTCGTTCCCCTGACGTCGCGCTCGATGCGGGAGGGGGCTGTACTAACTCAACGTACGCAGCGGGCACGGCGCTACCTCTTGCAGAGGTAGCTAGGAGACGAACGCTTTCCGCACAAGGGTGGCTGACCACGTGGCGCTGCCATGTGGCCTGCGTATCCCCTTGTGGTTCAGGTTCTCGGCGATCTCCTCGAGTGACATCCCTTTCTCGAGCATCCGTCTGATCCTCATACGCCAGCCATAGTCCTCTTGGTTGCAGCGCAGGTGCGAGAGCCGGACGTTCCAGGGGACGAGATGCCCACCGTCAGCCTTGAGCCAGGGGTAGTGGTCCGGCGAGGGTGCCCAATCCGACCGAGAAGTGGATTTCGGGTCGAAATAGCCCCGGCCCTTGTGGCAATAGCACTTTGGCATCTCGCAGCGGAGCGCGATGATCTGCCCACGTTGCGCCATCTGAACGAGGACGCCGCGCACTCCGTACGCTCGTAGCTGGTCTGCGATCGAGGGCTGCGCACCATCGCCGTCACCCATTTCCTCCTGGATCGGGATTGCGATCAGCTTCTTCATCTCTTCTCCTTCGTCGTGGGACTCAGGTTATCGCGGTTGTGTGGTCAAACGACCCCATTCAAACATCGGTTAGAATGATGGCATGTCCGCTGCCGACACCTGCGAGCTTCTCTGTATCGACCTCGACGTGGCCGAGCGTGTCCGTCACGAGCTTCCTGATCCTGTGGCGCTCGCGGTAGCGGCTGGGCGCGCCCGCTCTCTCGCCGATCCGACGCGACTCAGCGTGCTCTTGGCGCTCCAAAGCGGCGACGAGCTGTGCGGCTGCGACCTTGCCTGGATCCTCGGCCGCTCCCAGGCGCTCGTCTCTCACCACCTCCGTGCCTTGCGTGAGGCTGGACTCGTTACCTCCCGACGCGAGGCGCGGATGGTCTTCTACTCGCTCGCCGCCGAGGCGACCGCGCTCCTCGAAGCCGTCGTTGGGGCGGAGGTGTCGGCATGAGCGTTGTCCGCGAACTACCGCTCGTTCAGCTCGAACAAGCTCGCTCGCCGGAGTGGCTCCAGGCCGCCAAGCGAGCGCGCCGGCTCTCCTGGCTGAGCCTCGCCTGGATGAGCACCGAAGGGATCCTCGGCGTCGCTACCGGCGTCATGGCCGGGTCGATCGCGCTCACGGCCTTCGGCATCCAGTCCTTCATCGAGGGGCTCGCGAGCCTCGTGATCGTCTGGCTCTTCACGGGCGCTCGCCTCGGCTCTACCAACGCTGAGGGACGAGCGCAGAAACTCGTCGCGATCCAGTTCTTCCTCCTCGTTCCCTTCGTCGGCTACGAGGCAATCAGCAAGCTCGTCACCGAAGAGCACGCCGATACGAGCTTGCTTGGGATCGCGCTCGTGACGACCTCCCTGATCGGCATGCCGCTGCTCGGTGTTGCCAAGCGCCGCCTCGCGGACAAGCTCGGTTCAGCAGCCACCCGCGGCGAGGGCACGCAGAACCTCCTCTGCGCCTACCTCGCCGGGGCAGTCCTCCTTGGTCTTCTCGGCAACACGGTGTTCGGCTGGTGGTGGCTCGACCCGATCGCCGCGCTCGTCATCGCCGCGGTCTCGATCCGCGAAGGTCGCGAGAGCTGGCGGGGCGAAGGCTGCTCCTGCGCAAGCTGCTAGCGGTTTCCGCTCCCGCTGGTTCATCCCCGGTACACCCGCATCCCTTGGGCCTACGGGACTCCAGCTGAGGCCAGCGCTCGACGTGTCCCGCGTGTCGCCAGGACGCCCTGACCCTCGCCAGCGGACGCCAGCGTCGCTTCCCTGCGTCGGACATCCGGAAGAAGGAGGTCTACGAGGGCGGCGAGGAGTGGATCGGCCAGGGGTCGTGAGCAGACGTCGTAAGTAACCTGGGCGAATGAGCCAGTACGACCCATACGCCCCGCGCGAGGCCGAGGAGCCGCAGCAGAGCTACTCGCCGATCAAGAACCCCGTAACGCTCCGTGACCTCCTGCGAAAGTTCTGGGCGCCGCTCGCCGCGCTCGGCTTCCTCTTCTGGAAGCTGAAGTTCGTCGTCCTCGCGATCTTCAAGTTCAAGCTCTTCACGGTCGCGGGGTCGATGCTCGTCTCGATCGCGGCGTACGCGCTCTTCTGGGGCTGGCAGTTCGCGGTCGGCTTCGTCGTGCTGCTCTTCATTCACGAAATGGGGCACGTGCTCGAGGCCAAGCGGCAGGGGCTGCCCGTCTCGGCGCCCATGTTCATCCCCTTCCTCGGCGCGATGATCATGCTGAAGCGGCTGCCCGACGACGCCTGGAACGAGGCGAAGGTCGCGATTGCGGGGCCGATCATCGGCGGCCTCGGCGCCGCAGCCACCTGGGGGCTCGGCGTGTGGCTCGACTCCGACCTGCTGGTCGCGCTCGCGTTCACCGGCTTCTTTCTTAATCTCTTCAACCTGGCGCCGCTGACTCCGCTCGACGGCGGCCGGATCGTCGCTGCGATCCACCCCGCCCTCTGGATCATCGGGCTCGTCGGCCTTACCGGGCTGGCGATCGTGGCGCCGAACCCGATTCTGATCTTGATCCTGGTGATCGGCGGGCTCGAGGCGTGGCGGCGCTGGAAGCATCGCGGCAATCCGCAGGGCGAGGCGTACTACAAGGTCACTCCGAGCCGGCGCGTAATCACGGGCGTCTCCTATCTCGTGCTCGCCGCGCTCTTGACGCTCGGGATGAGCGCCACCTTCGTCGAGCGCGACATCTAAGTCCTGCCGATGTCGGTCAACGACGACCGGCGGATCCTCGAGCGAACCCACGACGACCTCGCGAACGACGTCGCCGTGATCGCAGCCGAGTTCCTCGGCGGCTTCCAGAAGGTGCTCGAAATCGATCGGCCGGCCGTCTCGATCTTCGGCTCCGCGCGCGTGGCCGAGGACAGCGATTCTTACCGGACGGCACGGGAGACCGGGCGGCTGTTCGCGGAGGCCGGCTTCGCGGTCGTCACCGGCGGCGGGCCGGGCGTGATGGAGGCGGCGAACCGCGGCTGCCAGGAGGCGGGCGGGCTCTCGGTCGGCTTCAACATCCAGCTCCCGCACGAGCAGGGTGGCAACCTCTACTGCGACCTCGAGATGACGTTCAAGCACTTCTACGCGCGCAAGACGATGTTCGTGAAGGCGGCGGAGGGGTTCGTGATCTTCCCCGGCGGCTTCGGAACGCTCGACGAGCTGTTCGAGTCGCTGACGCTGATCCAGACCGGCAAGGTGCGGAACTTCCCCGTCGTCCTCGTCGGCAAGGACTATTGGGGGGAGATGCTCGCCTGGGTGCGGTCGGAGATGCTCGGCGACGGGATGATTTCGCCCGAAGACCTCGACCTGCTCTACGCGACGGACGATCCTGCCGAGGCGGCACGGGTCGTCGTCGCTTCCTACGACGAGCTCGAGGCCTAGACGCTGGCCGGCTAGACCCTGGGGAGCACGAAGTACGGGCCGGGGATCGAGCGGCCGGGGCCGTAGATCGCCGTCGGGCCGACTGCGATGTACGCGCTGGTGAACGAGTCGCGCCGCTTCAGCTTCCCGTTCTCGTACACCTTGCGGAAGACCGTCACGTCAAAGCCCGACTGGTTCGAGCCGGAGACCGTCCGCACCGAGCCTCGCGGCGCGTAGGGATCGAGCGCGTAGGTCGTCCTCGGCGTCCGCCAATTCACACGGGGCCCGGTCGACGCGTCGATGCGCCGGCGGGGATCGGTGCCCCAGAAGCTGAACGTGAGCGTGTCGGTGGTGTAGCTCGTCGTGATCAGG
Source organism: Gaiellaceae bacterium (assembly GCA_046594445.1). GTDB lineage: Bacteria > Actinomycetota > Thermoleophilia > Gaiellales > Gaiellaceae > Gaiellasilicea. The sequence goes on from JBKJSM010000067.1 coordinate 3,952, forward strand.
ATCCCGGTCTCCAAGTCGTTCTTGAAGGCGAAGTCTGGGCCGCCCCAGGAGACGGCCGCGTCGCGGCCCATCGGGTAGTGCGAGATGTAGAAGCTGTGGTTCTGCCTGGCGACGATCGGCAGGCCGAGCTCGAAGGCGTTGTTGAAGAGCGTCGTCGCCGTCTGGCAGACGCCGCCGCCGATCGAGGGCAGGAGCAGCGAGCCGATGATCATCTGGCCTTCGCGGAAGCCCCGCTCCACCGTCCGCTGGCCGACCGACTCGTTGAACGAGAACGTCTCGCCGGGCCCGATCACCGTGCCGTCGATGTACTCCGCCATCAGCTGCACGTTGTGGATCCGGTTCGCCGAGGACGTGCCCATCTCGGTCGTGAAGGTCGAGATCCGCTCACGGATCCCGAGCGCCTTCGCCTCGGTCGTGGTCAGGTCGGCGCGGATCTGCTTCAGGCGCAGCGAAGCCCGGCGTACCGACGACGCGGCGGCGCTCGAGATCGAGTCGGAGATCCAGGGGCCGTCGGGTGTGAGGCCGGGCCTCGACGGGCGGATACGAACCTGCTTCCCGTCGACGACGAAGCGCGCGTTGACGGCGCGCGCCCGCCATTTCGACAGGTACGGCTCGACCGCCTTGGCGATCCGGTCGGGAGCGAACGTGACGCGGAACCGCTCGCCGTCGGGTCGGAAGCGCACGAGCTTCGCCAGGCGCTGCGGCTCGAGCGTGCCGACGTCCTCCCCGTTGAAGGAGAGCGTGATCGGCTCGGCCACGCGCGCCTTCGCCTCGGCGACGGCCTCCTCGGCGGCGCTCGTCGTCAGCTCTGGCTCGACGTGGGTGAGCTCCGGCGAGAGCGTCGTCGCCTCGGAGAGCGCCGCCTGCCGCAGGGATGAGACCAGCAGCGTCGCGTCGATCGCGTCGCCGGACAGCGACGAGACGACCCTGAACGCGCCGCGGCGCGAGACGACCTGGGCGGGCCGGGGCTTCGGCAGCTCCGCGGACAGGCGCTCGGCGATCGCGTCTGCGCCGGGGCGAGGCACGAGCACGGGAGCGACGAGGAGTGTCGGCGGGGACGGGTCGACGAGCTGGCGGACACGCCGGCGAAAGGAATCGTGCCCCGCGCGGACGACGGCCGCCCGCGTCGCGGCGACGTCGAGCATCAGTGCCTCGCCGGGACGAACGTCGTAGCGCGCTTCGCCGACGGCGACCGCGACCGGCTGCGCCAGGTCGACCGCCTGGAGCTCGACGCCGGGAAGCGGCCGCTCCCAGTAGACCGCGTCGCGCGCGGCCACGGCGGCAACGGCCGTGCCGACCGCCGCGGCGACGAGCCAGATCGTCACGATTCCCGCGCGCCGAGCCATGGCGACGAGGGTAGCTGAGGCGGTTACTCCCCTAGGGACGGGGCGCCGGAACGACCACGCGGAAGCGGGCGCCCGGATGCGCCGGCTCGTACAGGATGCTGCCGCCGAGAGCTTGCGCGTACGACTGCGCAATCGCCAGGCCGAGCCCCGAGCCCGCGCCGGGCTCGCGCGCGAAGCGCTCGAAGAGCCGTCCCTGGAGCTCGGGCTTGACGCCGGCGCCACTGTCCTCGACTGTGAGCCGGAAGTGCCGGTCGACCTGGGCGGCGCTGATGCGGACCGGAGCGGCGCCGTAGCGGAGGGCGTTGGTGACCAGGTTGCCGACGATCCGATCGAGCGCATCGCCGTCGAGGTGGGCCTCCAGGGCGGAGTCGACGTCGAGCTCGATCTCGCCGGCGCGCGCGCCTGCGACCGACGAGACGATCTGCTCGAGCCTCGGGCGGATCGAGAGCATGTGGCGCTCGATCTTGACGGCGTCGGCGTCGAGCAGCGAGAGGTTGAGCAGCTGGTCGAGCAGCAAGACCAGGCGCTCGCTCTGCTCGAGCAGCATCGCGACGAGCTGGTCGCCCTGCTCTCCGGTCAGCTGCCCAGGCCGCGCGGCGATCGTCGCCGCGACCCCGTGCACGACGGCGGCGGGCGCGCGCAGCTCGTGCGCGGCGAGCGCGACGAACTGCCTGAGCGCAGCTTCTCGCCGCCGCAGCTCCTCGAGCTCGCCGGCGGAATTTGTCTGTTTCGCGCTCCCCTCGTCCATTCCGAAAACCAGACGCGGCTGGGCCTACACTTCTTCCATGCGCCTGCGGGACCTTCCCTCGGTCGACGAGCTCGTGCGCGGCGTCGACGATCCGCTCGCTGTTTCGGCGGCGAGGACGCTCCTCGAGCGCGCCCGCGAGGAGATCCGCGCCGGCGCCGACCCGGGCGACCTGCGGGCGCGCTTCGGCGACGCGCTCCAGGCTGCCCGTAGGCCTGTCCTCGTGCGCGTTCTCAATGCGACCGGCGTGCTCGTGCACACGAACCTCGGCCGCGCGCCGTTGGCCGACGCCGCGGTCGAGCGGATCCGCGACGTCGCCGGCTACTCGAACCTCGAGTACGACCTCACGACGGGCTCGCGCGGCTCCCGGCAGGATCACCTCGCACCCCTTCTGCGCCGGCTGACCGGCGCCGAGGCGGCGATCGTCGTCAACAACAACGCGGCGGCGATGCTGCTCGCGCTCGCAGCGCTCGCCGAGGGCCGCGAGGTGATCGTCTCGCGCGGCGAGCTGATCGAGATCGGCGACGGCTTCCGGATCCCCGACGTGCTCGCCCGCTCGGGCGCCCGCCTCGTCGAGGTTGGCACCACAAACCGGACCCGCCCGGCCGACTACGAGAACGCGGTCGGCCCGGAGACGGCGCTGCTCCTGCGCGTGCACCAGTCGAACTTCCGCGTCGTCGGCTTCACCGAGCAGCCACGGGTGGACGAGCTCGCGGCGGTCGCGCGCCGCCACGGGGTGCCGCTCGTTGACGATCTCGGCTCGGGAGCGCTCGTCGAGATCGAGGGAGAGCCCACACCGGCCGGCTCCCTCGCCGCGGGCGCGGACCTCGTCTGCTTCTCGGGCGACAAGCTGCTCGGCGGGCCCCAGGCGGGGATCGTCGCGGGGCGGGCCGATCTCGTCGAGCGGCTGCGCCGCCACCCGCTCCACCGCGCGCTCCGCTCCGACAAGCTCACGCTCGCCGCCCTCGAGGGGACGCTTGCGCTCTACCTCGACCGGCCGGACGAGGTGCCGGTGCTGCGGATGCTGCGCGAGCCGGCCGAGCTCGTCCGCGCGCGCGCGGAGAGGCTCGCCGAGGCGACCGAGGGCGTGGTCGAGGAAACCGTCGCGCGAGTCGGCGGCGGCGCGCTGCCGCTCGCCGAGGTGCCGAGCTTCGCCTGCGCGCTCGAGGAGGGGCTGGCGGCGGCGCTGCGCGGCCACGAGCCGCCCGTGATCGCGGTAGTCCGCGACGGCCGGACGCTGCTCGACTGCCGGACGCTGACGGACGCCGAGGCCGTCGAGGTCGCGCAGGCGGTGCTCGCGTGCCGCTCACGGTAGGCACCGCCGGGCACATCGATCACGGCAAGACGTGGCTCGTGCGGGCGCTGACCGGAAAAGACACCGACCGGCTGCCCGAGGAGCGGGAGCGCGGGATCTCGATCGACCTCGGCTACGCGCCGCTCGACCTGCCGGACGGGCGCCGGCTGTCGCTCGTGGACGTCCCCGGCCACGAGCGCTTCGTCCGGAACATGGTCGCGGGGGCGACGGGCATCGACCTCTTCCTGCTCGCGATCGACGCCGCCGAGGGCTCGCGGCCGCAGACGGGCGAGCATCTCGCGATCCTGCGGCTGCTCGGGGTCGAGCAGGGCGTCGTCGCGGTCACGAAGGCGGACGCGGTCGACGACGAGACGCTCGAGCTCGCGCTCGAGGAGGCGCGCGAGCTCGTTCCGGAGGCCGAGGTCGTCGCCGTCAGCGCCAAGACGGGCGCTGGCCTCGACGAGCTTCGTTCAGCCCTCGCGCGCGCAGCGGACTCAGTTGCTCACAGCGACTATCTCTCCAGCCCCGCCCGGCTCTACGTCGACCGCGTCTTTTCGCTGCGCGGCATCGGCACCGTCGTGACGGGGACGCTCTGGTCGGGAACCGTCGGGGAGGGAGACCTGCTGCGCGTCGAGCCGGTTGGACGCGACGTCCGTGTGCGGAGCGTGCAAGTGCACGACAGCGCCGTGGAGCGTGCCGAGGCAGGGCAGCGCGTCGCCCTCGCGCTCCCCGGTGTCGAGCGGAGCGAGCTGCGGCGCGGCGACGCCTTGATCGCACCCGGCTCGCTGCGCCCGAGCTACCGCCTAGACGTCGTGCTCGACGAGCTCGAGCCGGTCGAGGACGCGGAGCGCCTGCTCGTGCACCACGGGACGAGCGCCGTCCTCGCCCGCGTCACCCGGGCAGGCGATCACGCCCAGCTGCGCCTCGCGGCCCCGGTCGTCGCGGCGCGTGGCGACCGGGTCGTGCTGCGCCGTGGGACGACGGTCGGCGGCGGCACGGTCATCGATCCAGTCCCGGCTCGGCACGCCGACCCGAAGCGCTTCGAGCGCGCCGCGCGGGGCGAGCAATCGGTCGACGCGCCGGCCCTCGTCGACGGCGAGTGGCGCTGGTCCGGCGAATGGCTCGCGGAATTTCGCGCCGTTCTCGACTCCCGGCTGGACGCCGCCGACCCGCTCGATCCGGGCGTCGACGCTCCGACGGAGCCGTGGGCGAAAGACGTGCTCGCACAGCTGCCGTTCCAGCGCCGTGGCTCGAAGCTGTACCTCCCGGACAGGACGCCCGATCTCGGCGAGCGCGCGCCGGCGGCCGCCGCGCTCGAGGCCGCCCTCGAGGCCGCAGCGCCGGGCGCTGCGAAGGCTGAGGACGCAGAGCTGGCGCGCTTCCTCGAGCGCGCCGGCCGCCTCGTTCGGCTGGGAGACGGCTATGCGGTCACCGCGCAGGCTTACGAGCGTGCTCGGGCGCTCGTGGTCGAGGAGTGCACGAGCGCGGGGCGGATAGCGCTCGCGCGGTTCCGGGACCTCGCCGGCTGCGGCCGCCGCGACGCGCAGCTCCTGCTCGAACGACTCGACGCCGACGGCGTCACGCGCCGCGTCGGCGACGCGAGAGTCCTAAGAGCTCGGCACGGCGCGAAACGCTGAGCCGCCGGAACGCGCTGGACGGCGCGATCCTGCGTCCTCAGTCACGGCAATAGCACGTGCGGGATGATATACTTGACACACCAACAGTGACGTAGTAGAGTCACCTAAATGGACGCAAATCCCCTCCCCACCAGCCTTCTTGAAGCGGTGCGCTACTTCACCGATCTGGACGTGGCTACCGATTTCGTCGCCAAGCTTCGCTGGCCGAACGGCCCCGTTTGTCCCAAGTGCGACGGGACGGCGCACTCGTATCTGACCACCCGCCGAGTATGGAAGTGCAAGGCGTGTACAAAGCAGTTCAGCGTCAAGGTCGGAACGATCTTTGAGGACTCGGCGCTCGGTCTGGACAAGTGGCTTCCGGCCATCTGGCTCATCGCGAACTCCAAGAACGGGATCAGCTCGCACGAACTCGGCAGGGCGCTCGGCGTGACGCAGAAGTCGACCTGGTTCATGCTCCACCGGATCCGCCTCGCGATGCAGACGGGCAGCTTCGCGAAGTTCGCTGGCGAGGTTGAGGTCGACGAGACCTACATCGGTGGGAAGGCTCGGAACATGCACTACGCCGACCGGGTACGGAAGTTCGGTAAGGGCAAGAAGGGCGGCCACCCGAGCATTGGCAAAACGCCTGTCATGGGCCTGATCGAGCGGGGCGGAGCTGTCCGCACCTACGTCGTGAAGGACGCCACGAAGAACACCCTTCAAAGTCGAATCCGTGAAACTGTGGAGCCGGGCGCGGCCCTCTACACAGACACCCTCCCCGCCTACAGCGGACTCGATGCCGACTACGACCACCGAACGGTCGACCACGCCGAGCGGTACGTGGACGGACAAGTCCACACCAACCACATGGAAAACTTCTGGTCGCTGCTCAAGCGCGGTCTCCACGGCACCTACATCAGCGTCGAGCCCTACCACTTGTTCCGCTACCTCGATGAGCGCATGTTCACTTTCAACCTGCGCGATCTGACCGACCTCGGTCGGTTCACGGCGGTATTGACCGCTTGTGCTGGCCGTCGCGTCACCTACATGGAGTTGACCGGGAAAGCGTAGGGCGGCCGTCCGACTCATTGATCGGCCGTGCGCTTCTCGTCAACCTCGGGCTTCGGTGTGTTGACGAGCTTTCGCGTCAAGTCTTCAAAACGGCCGAACTCGTCTTCGTCGGCCCCGGCCTTTGTCAGTTTAAGCGTCGGGCCGGCCTTCGGCCTGGCTGCGATCTGCTCGTCCCACTGGCTTCGCTCAGCCTTGTTTTCGTCCGTCATTAAAGCCTCCCTAATCTCGTTTCCACGCAACATGACACCCACCCCGTACTCACTTGAGATATTCGATGCATCGTCGGTCAGATGAGCTACGAACATTCCGCAAAGCCCTACCCAGTGGTGAAGATCACCCATCAACTCATCGAGTTGTTCACCGACGCGGTTTGCAAGCGCTCCAGGGACGGGCGAAGGATGCAGGACGGCGAACGAAGACTCCACGAAACACGGTGAGCCACTGAAACCGCCGTATGAGCGGCAGTCCACAAGATGGACAGGGAAGTCATACATCTGCTGGTAGCGAACCCCGGACTGATCTAACGCGCCTATCGTCGCCGACCGCACCATAGGACGGTCGAGCGGAGTGAGGATGCCGACGTAGTAGACCCTCCCGCCGAGCATTGGCGCAAGGACAACCTCATTCGGAATGAGATGGTGTTCCAAACGCATTGCCGACCACGTTTGCTCCGGCGCTGGACCAATAGGCGCTAACGCCAGATCCACATCAGGGAGTGGCTGTCGCCAGTCCTCAACGGTGACCGGCGGGTATAGCTCACCGTTCGCAAACGGGTTGGGTACTTGCACTTCAACGTGGCGCTCGCCATCGATGACATGGTGGGCAGACACCGCATACCCGTAGCTTGTCTCTGGGTCGGCTTCGCTCAGGACCGTTATGAGGAAGCCGGTACCGATCGCGACTCGCCTCGTACCCGTGACGCGCCGTGGGGTACCCGCTAGGACGGACTCGTCTCCGATGATCCGAACGGCGGAGTCGATCATGGAGAGGTCGAGCGGCATGGAGGGATCTCCCGTGCGGCGGCGAGCCCACTTTGGAAGGTCAGTAAGACTCCGAAAACGGGAGCGACCCGTTGGCGGAATCATAGAGCCGCCCCAGGTGAGCCATGTATGTCATCCCCGCACGTGCTATTGCCGCTCCCTGCGTCCTTGTCTCGCACTCGCCCATCACGCCCCGTCGGCGAGCGTTCGCACTGTGCCGAGCTCAGGCGTTCGGCGTCACCGTCAGCTTGAAGATGTCCGGCCGGTGGTAGTGTCCGGCCGGATCGAAGCGCTGGCGAGCCTGGAGCAACAGGTCGGGATCGAGCTCCGCATAGAGGATCCCTTCCTCGTCGTAGAGCGGACCAGCGAGATAGCCGCCGTCCGGACCGAGGATCGCTGACCCACCGCGGCCAAGGATGTCCCGGCCCTCGAGCAGCGACGCGAGCGGGAAGTCCTTGGGATAGGAGCTCGCGCGCTGGAAGTGGGACGGGGCGATCACGAACGAGCGTGACTCGAGCGCGATGTGCTTCAGCGTCGCTTGCCACGCGTCGCCGTCGTCCGCCGTCGAGGCGACGTAGATCTCGACGCCCGATTCGTAGAGCGAGAACCGGGCGAGCGGCATGTAGTTCTCCCAGCAGATCAGGCCACCGACCCGGCCGAGCGGCGTCTCGATCGCGCGCAGGCCGCGCCCGTCGCCCTGCCCCCAGACGAGTCGCTCGTGGTTCGTCGGCACGAGCTTGCGGTGGTGGAGCGCAAGCTCGCCGTCCGGTGAGTAGTAGAGGAGCGAGTTGTAGAGCGTGCCCGGCCGCGCCGGGTCGAGCTCGTTCACGCCGATCACGAGCCAGACACCGTGCTCGCGCGCGATCGCTCCGAGCCGGTCGGCGTCCGGGCCTGGCAGCTCGAGCGACTCGCGATGCAGGAGCGCGAACGCCTCCTTCGCGCCAGGCTCTCCCCAGCCGGCGAGGGCTTTCGCCCAGGCTGAGCTGGGGTAGGCCGGGATGAAGGTCTCCGGGAAGACCACGAGCTTCGCGCCGGCGGCCGCCGCCTCGGCCGTTCGCTCGGCCACCCGTTCGAGGGTGCCCGCGCGGTCGAGGATTGCGGGCTCGACTTGCACGCAAGCGACGGGCACACGCTCCCGCACCGCTAGGCCCAGTCCAGTGGCTTGTAGCCGCTCGTCCTCGGCGCCGAGACGATCAGCACGGTCGTGTCCGCGTCGCTCCGGTTGACGACGGTGCGTTGCGGCTCCGGGTCGAGGCGGACGAACGTGCCCGCCGGCGCCGGATGATCCTCGCCGTCGATCACCATGGTCGCGTCGCCCGTGAGGACGATGAAGACCTCCTCCTGGTCGCTCCCCGCCTCGTCGTGCTCGGGGATCGTCTCGCCCGGCGCGAGCTCGACGACGTTCATCCCGAAGCATTGCAGCTCCAATGACTTGCGGGCGAGCGCCCACTTCGGAAAGGGGCGCTCGAAGTCGTCCAGGTGCATGATCGTAAAACTCGCCATCAGTCCCTTCCTTGCTCCGGCCAGTCCGGTTCCGGCTCGATCCCGACCGCTTCGGCGATCCGGTTGATGTAGTTGAAGTATGCGATCACCTGGATCGCGTCGTGGATTGCGGCGTCGTCCCAGCCGTGCGAGCGCAGCTCGTCCGCGTCGTCCGCTCCCACCTGCGCGGGCGTTCGGGTCAGCTTAACCGCGTAGTCGCAGAGCGCGCGCAGCGGCGGCTCGAGCGCGGCCTGGCGATAGTCGTGCGCCGCGTGACGCGCCATTTCCTCGTCTGCGCCCTCTGCACGGAGGTCGTCTGCATGGGAGCGCGTTCAGTAGTGGCAGTCGTTCTCGCGCGAGACGACGACCGCGAGCAGCTCCCGCTCCTGGCGCGACAGGCCGGACGGCCCGAACATGATCCCCTTGTAGAGCTCCATCGAGCGCTTCAGGACGCCCGGCCGGAGGCTCATCGCCTTGACGATGTTGAAGACCTTGCCCGCCCGGGCGATCGCCGCGTCGTACTCCTCCTTGAGCGGGCCGGTCGCCTCGTCGACCTCGGTCAGGTGGAGATGGGCCACGCCGTGATTGTCATCGGTTCGTGGGCGTGGCGCAAACTTTACGTAAAGCCTCTGGGAAAGCCGTTTGCCCACCGCGTTTCTAAGCCACAAAGAATACGAATGCCTTTTTTAAAGGCTCATCTCAGGGAGGGAATCCGATGAGAACCAAGCACAAGAGCGGCTTTGCCGCGACATCAGCGCTACTGGCAACAGTGCTGATCGGTCTCGTGGCCGCCGCGACGGCAGTTGCCGCCGCCCCGCAAACGACTTCGCCGCCCACGCTCGAAGGGACGTTCCGGGAGGGCTCCACCATCAGGACGTCCAACGGCCTCTGGAACAATAATCCGACCTCCTTCACCTACCAGTGGCAGCGATGCGTCTCGGACGCGAACGGCTGCGCAAACATCGTAGGCGCCACGACCAACACGTACAAGTTGGCTAAGGCCGACGTCGGTCGAACCGTTCGGAGCCTGGTCACGGCGAAGAACGCCGACGGCTCCTCGACGGCGAACTCGAGGCCGAGCCCCGTCATCGCAGACGACACCGCGCCGAGGAATACGAAGGCGCCGACGATCTCGGGCTCCCCGATCGTCGGCGAGCAGTTGACCACGGACGAGGGCACCTTCACGGGCGGCCCCGATCGCTACACCTACCAGTGGAAGCAGTGCGACGCGAACGGCTCCGCCTGTGTCTCGATCGCCGGTGCGACCGGCAAGACCTACGGCGTCCGCTCGGCGGATGTCGGCAAGACGCTCCGCGTCGAGGTGACGGCGATCAACGCGAAGGGGAGCTCGACGGCCGTCTCGAACCAGACCGCCGTCGTCCGCACCGCAGGGACGACCCCGCCCCCCAGCAGCGGGAACGCGGTCCCGGTCTCGAGCGTCTCGCTGCCCGATCGCCTCGTGACGTCGGCCGTGAGCTTCTCGCCGACGGCGATCCAAGACCGGAACGACGTAGTGACCCTGCGCGTCCGGGTCAGCGACACCCGCGGCCGGCTGGTGCAGGGAGCGCTGGTGTATGCGACCGGCGTGCCGTTCGGGCTGACCTCGACGATGGCGGAGACCCCGACCGGCTCGAACGGGGTCGCGACGCTCCAGTTCAGGCCGACGGCGCGACTGGTGCTCAGGCGGGGTACGGCGTTGCAGATCTTCCTGCGCGTCCGCAAGCCTGGCGACAATGTGCTCGCCGGTGTCTCATCGCGGCGGCTCGTACAGATCCGCATCGTCCCCGGCTAGCCGGAAAGGCACCTGCCCGTGCCGCCGCGCTCTGCGCGTGGCGGCACGGGCATGCTGCAAACAATCCGTAAAGCCTGGCTCGATCCCGTTTTGGATGTGCGGTACAAGCAACAAGGGTCTCAATCGATTTGCTGAACACATGGAGGACTTATGATCAAGCCAGCACGCCGCCTCGCTGCGACGTCGACGCTCCTGGCGGCTGCGCTGATCGCGCTCGTGACCGCCGCCAGTGCGTTGGCCGCCGCACCGCGGTCGACATCGCCGCCGACGCTCGACGGCACGTTCCGGCAGGGCCAGACGATCCGCACCTCGAACGGCGCCTGGGCCAACAGCCCGACGTCGTTCAGCTATCGCTGGCTCCGCTGCGACAACCAGAACTGCACCAGGATCGCGGGTGAGACGGCGAACAGCTACCGCCTCGTCCAGGCCGACGTCGGCAAGTCGATCGTCTCCGAGGTGACCGCGCGCAACGGCGACGGCTCTGCCACGGCACGCTCCGCCTTCTCCGCGCCGGTGGCCGACAA
>JBKJSM010000042.1:0-25113 GCA_046594445.1 Gaiellaceae bacterium
ACGGCGCTGTCCACGCCTCCGCTCATCGCGACGGCGGTCCTTCCGGGCGAGGCGGGAGCGGTGAAGGTCTGCGCGAGTGCGTTCGCGAGCGCGTCCGCGGCGAGCGTCTCCCCCGGAACCGCAGCGGCCTCGAGCAGCGTCAGTCCTTCGAGCGGCCGAGCCAGCCCAGGTGCGTCCGCGGAGACGATCCGGTCGTCCTCGACGCTCAGGCGGACGAGCGCGAACTGGTCGCCGCGCGCCGAGTCTCCGAGGATCTCCTGCATCGATCCAGCCTACCGAGGCCCATCGGCTCGGCCGAACACCGATTTCACCGGGGCTCGGAATCGAGACCGGGAGCGAAGCGACCCTTCAGGGGTCTTCGCGCGACCGGAATCTGCTCAGCAGATTGCGGTCTTGCGCAAACGAGAGGAGCGAAGCGACCCTTTAGGGGTCTTCGCGCGACGAGGGATCCGCTTTCGCGGATCCCTCGTCTTGCGCAAAGAAACAAGCGCCCTGACCCTGCCGTGTTCCTCGCGCCGATGCGAACCTGGTTTAACCAGGTGGGTGCCGTGCCGGACGTCGACGGGTGAGGTCTATTCCGGACCCAGGCTCCCTTTACGTGATCCTTGGTTCACGTTGGAACGCGAGGCCACGCACAGGGTCGAGCACCTGCAGTGTAGCCCGCTACCGGGTGGCGAAGCGCCAGCGGATCTCTTGCGTGCCGGCGATCCCGAGCCGTTGGGCGAGCGTGTCGGTCAGCTCGAACTGCCGTCCGGGCTTGCTCATCCTGTTGTCGATCACCTCGGTCAGCACCTCGGTGCCGCCGTAGGAGAGATAAATCTTGGCGCCGCAGGGGAGCACGGGGTGGCTGACGCCGAGCGAGCGGCCGGTGAGGATCTTCCGGCACGTCGTGCGCGTCCCCGGCTCGGCGGCCCCGCGCGACCCGGCGAGGGCCGTGTACCAGCCTCCGTCGAGCGCCGGCACGGCCCTGGGGCCGGTCTCCTGCGCGACCCGGTCGTTGCCGGTCGAGGCGAGCGCGAGCGCGCCGAGGGCGGCCACGAGCGCGACTGCAGCGAGCGCGACTGCCCGCTGAAGGACGGAGACGCTCACCGAACGCTGCCGGCGAGGAGCTCGCCGAACGACTCGCGGACGAGCGAGTCGAAGTCGGTCGGAAGCAGCCCGTCGGGCGAGGCGAAGTCACGGAGGTAGACGAGCAGGAACGAACGTTCCTCGGCCCGGACGGGATCGTCGCCCGCGATCTCGCGGGAGAGCCGCTCGAGCTCCCAGACGTTCCAGGCGCGCGGCTCGCCCGAGAGCGGCAGCGCGAAGACGCGCTGCGGCTCGGGCTCCGGCTCCGGCTCCGGCTCCGGCTCCGGGACGGAGCGCAGCTCGACCGGCTCTGCCGCGGGCTCCGCTGCCGGCTGGGGCTCGGGCGCCTCCGGCTCCTCGAGCTCCTCGAGCTCCTCGACAGGTGGCTCCTCCTCAGGCACGATTGCGGCCGGACCGAGCGGACTTTGTGTTGAATCAACACTTTCTCCCTCGCCGGCGTCGGCGTCGGCGTCGGGAACTTTCGCGGCGACGACGGACTGCGACGCCGGATCCGGGTCGGCGAGCGGGGTCTCGGGCTGCTCGGGTTCGAGTTCGAGCTCGAGCTCCGCCGGCGGAACCTCGGCGAGAGGAGTTTGTGTTGATTCAACACGAAGTTCCTCGAGGGGCTCGGGCTCCGGCTGATCAGGTGCCATCGTCGGCTCGGGCTCCACGGGCTGGAGCGGGCGCGCGGAGACGGGCGTCGCGTGGCGGGTGTCGTCCCAGCTGACGTCGAGCGCGTCGCCCTCGGAGGCCGCGATCGCGGTCAGGACGTCGGCCGGGATCCCGGCCGGGCCGAGTGCGACGACGTCACCCGGAAGCGGGTCGACGGCCGGCGCTTCGGCGCCGACGGGCGCGGAGCGCGAGAGGGCCCATTCGAACGCGACGACGGCGAGGTAGGCGACCGCCATCACGCCCACGATCGCCAGCCAGCTCAGGTTCTGCCAGCCCGCCACCGCGGCGACGGCGACGAGGAAGATCATCTCGACCGCGAGACGCGGCCACGTCCGGCGCAGCACGCGCGCGACCTACTGCTCGGACTCGGGCTCCGAGCCCCCGTGGCCGTCAGGCTCGTGCTCTGCAGGCCCCTCGTGGCTCTCCGCCGCTTCGTGACTCTCGGGCGCCTCGTTTTCGGGCGACTCGACCATCGGCTGCTCGGACGCGTCCGGGACGGGCGGACCTGTGACGGGCGGAGCCGACATCGGCGGAGCGGACGTCGGGGGCTCGGACGGCGCGGCGAAGGCCGAGGCCGGGCGCTGAGGCGCCGTGGTGCCGGCCCGGACGTTGTCGCTCTCGTTCGCGTCCATGATCGCGTCGATCACGCGGGACATGTGGGGCTCGCCGAGGCCGGCCGCGGTCAGCAGCTGTTCGGCGCCCTTCTGGGCGCGCGCCATCACGGCGGCGGCCTGTGCGCGGGCCCACTCGAGCGTCTGCTCGACCTCGGCCCGGGCGGAGTTGGTCAGCTCGGTCGCCTGGTGGCGGGACTGCTCGAGGAGACGGGTGCCCCTGGTCTCGGACTCGCGCAGCTCGCGCGTCGCGTCGGCGTTCGACTTCGCGAGCAGCTCGCGCGCCTCGGTCTTGGCGGCGTTCACGATCTCGGCGCGCTGGCGCTCGGACTCGCCGCGGTAGCGCTCGACCTCGGCTTCGCGCTCGTGGAGCTCGCGCTGCTTCTCGCGCACCTCCTCTTCGGTCCGCTGGAGCTGGGACGCGGAGGCGGATTGGGCGTCGCGCTCGAGCACGTCGGCGAACTCGGCGGCGGCGCGGATCAGGTGGAGCGCGTCCATGCGGACGGCGTGGCCGGTCGGCTCGACGTTCGACGTCGTGCGTGCGGCCTGGAGCACGCGCAGCTGTGCCTGGAGCTGGGTCGTGTGGCGCCGGAACGCGTCGAAGGCCTCACGGACGCCCTGCTCGTCGAAGCCCTCGCCCGAGCGGCGGAGCTGATCGACCGTGGGCAGCGCTGTCAGCGCGCCCGCGGCGGAGGGACGGTCTGTTTCACCTGACGACATCTTCTGCTCCGGTTCGGATGCACGCCGAGACGCGGCGTTGGGGGAAAGTATGCCTCGTGTATCGGCCGTTGGCGGGAAATTCTTACGACGGTGGTGCTGCGAGACGTATTCCGAGCTCCCGCAACTGTTCCTCCGTCACTTCGGACGGCGCTCCACTCATCGGATCGACGCCCGCCTGGTTCTTGGGGAAGGCGATCACGTCGCGGAGATTCGGCTCGCCGGCGAGGACCATCGTCATCCGGTCGATCCCCAGGGCGATCCCCCCGTGCGGGGGCGCGCCCATCGCGAGCGCGTCGAGGAGGAAGCCGAACTTCGACCGCTGCTCCTCGGGGCTGAGCGCCAGCAGGCCGAAGACCTCCGCCTGCAGGTCGGGCTCATGGATCCGGAAGCTGCCGCCGCCGAGCTCGTTCCCGTTCACGATCAGGTCGTAGGCCTCGGCAAGCGCCTTGCCAGGCTCCTCGGAGATCCGGGGGCGCCACTCGTCGGTCGGGCGCGTGAACGGATGGTGGATGGCGGTCCAGCGGCTCTCCTCGTCGTCGCGCTCGAACATCGGGAAGTCATAGACCCAGAGGAACGTGAACGCGCTCTCGTCGATCAGGCCCAGCTCGCGACCCAGCTGGAGCCGAAGCGCGCCGAGAACACGCGAGGTCGCCTCGTGCCGGTCGGCCGCGAAGAGCAGCGTCTCCCCGTCTTTCCCGTCGAACGCGGCCAGCTCGGCCTCGGAGAGGAACTTGGCGATTGGCGAGCGCACCTCCCCGCCGTCGAAGACGAGATAGGCGAGCCCCTTGGCCCCCCACTCCTTCGCGACCTCCTCCAGCTTCGCGAGCTCGCCGCGGCTGAACGCCTTCGGGACGCGGAGGAAGCGGACGGCCTCGGCGCCGGCGAAGACCCCGAACTCGGAGCCCCGCGTCGTCTCGGTGGCATCCTCGATCTCCAGGGCGAAGCGCGTGTCCGGCTTGTCCGAGCCGAAGCGCCGGTCGGCCTCTTCGTAGGTCATCCGCTCGAAGCTCGCGGGGATCTCGATCCCGAGGCAGTCCTGCCAGATGCGACCGAACATCTTCTCCATCAGCGCGAAAAGGAACTCCCGGTCGGGGAAGCTCATCTCGACGTCCAGCTGGGTCAGCTCCTGGACGCGGTCGGCGCGGAGATCCTCATCCCGGAAGCAGATCGCGATCTGGTAGTAGCGGTCGAAGCCGGCGACCATGGTCAGCTGCTTGAGGATCTGCGGGCTCTGCGGGAGCGCGTAGAAGCGGCCCTTCTGGAGACGGCTCGGAACGACGAAGTCGCGGGCGCCCTCGGGGGTCGGCTTGAAGAGGATCGGCGTCTGGATGTCGAGGAAGCCGGCCGCCTCCATCTCGCGCCGGATGATCCCGACCATCTGCGCGCGCAGGGCGATATTCCGCTGCAGCTTGTCTCGGCGCAGGTCGAGCCAGCGGTAGCGCAGACGCAGCGTCTCGTCGACGTTCTCCTCGTCGAGCTGGAACGGGAGCGGCGTTGAGCGGCTGACGATCTGCAGGCTCTCGACCTGGAGCTCGACCTCACCCGTCGGCATGTTCGGGTTGACGGTCTCGGGGCTGCGCGCGACGAGCGTGCCCTCCGCGCGCAGCACGAACTCGTTGCGGATCTGGTGAGCCAGCTCGGCGGCCTCGGCGGCGAGCTCGGGATTGATCACGAGCTGGGTGATCCCGCTGCGGTCGCGCAGGTCGACGAAGACGAGGCCGCCGTGGTCGCGGCGGCGTGCGACCCAGCCGGCGAGCGTCAGCTTCTCTCCGACGAGCCCCTTCGTGGGCTCGCCGCACATGTGGGTGCGCCACGTCGTCATCCGGACAGTGTGCCGAGGAGCGCCGCGTGGGCGACCGGTTGATCATGCTCTCCCGCCCGGCGAACGAGTGCGTCCTGCGCGCGGACGATCACGGTCGTGCTCGCCCCCGAGCGGCCCGCCTGGGTGAGCTGGCCCTTGAGCGACCGGCCCGCATAGTCCGTGTCGGCGGCGACGCCGCGCTCGCGCAATTCCTTCAACAGGGGCGCGACGAGCGAGCGGGGCGCGTCCGGCTCGACTGCGACGAAGACGCCCACCGAGTCCGGCTCGACCCCCGCGCCGCCTTCTTCCTCGATCGCGAGCAGCAGCCGCTCGATCCCGGCGCCGAAGCCGACGCCCGGCGTCCGCGGGCCGCCGATCTCCTCGACGAGGTAGTCGTAGCGACCGCCGCCCGAGATCGTGGAGTTCTCGTTCGCCATCGGTCCGATGAACTCCCAGGTCGTGCGCGAGTAGTAGTCGAGCCCGCGAACGAGCGTCGGGACGAGCTCGTAGCGAACGCCGGTCGCGTCGAGGTCGGCGCGGACCGCGGCGAAGTGCGCGATGCAGGCGGCACAGAGGGACTCGCCGATCTTCGGGGCGCCCTCGAGCAGCCTCTGCGTCTGGGGACTCTTGACGTCGAAGACGCGCAGCGGGCTCGTCGACGTCTTCTCCCGGGCGTCAGCGTCCAGCTCGCTCTCGTGCTCGGCCAGCCAGGCGCGGAGCTGCTCGAGGTAGACGGGCCGGCACTCGCGGCAGCCGATCGAGTTCAGCTCCAGCCGGTAGCTGACGATCCCGAGCCGCCTCAGCAGCGTGTCGTAGAGCTGGATGATCTCGGCGTCGATGGCGGGGTCGTCGCTGCCGATCGCCTCGACGGAGAGCTGCCAGTGCTCCCGGTAGCGGCCGCGGCCGGGAGCGCCGTAGCGATACATCGGCGCGATCGTGTACAGCTTCTGCGGCTGCGGCTCGCGGTGCAGGCCGTGCTCGACGTAGGCGCGGCAGATCGGCGCCGTGCCTTCCGGGCGCAGGGTCAGCGAGCGCTCGGAGCGGTCGGTGAACGTATACATCTCCTTCTGGACGACGTCGGAGCCCTGGCCGGACGTGCGGAGGAAGAGGTCGGTGTCCTCGAAGACGGGCGTCTGGATCGGCCGGTAGCCGTACAGCGCGGCGAGGCGCTCCATCTCCCCCGTGACGCGGCGCCAGAGCGGCTGCTCGGACGGGAGGATGTCGTGGGTGCCGCGCGGGCGCTCAATCTTGTTCACGTGCGTAGCTCTGCGAGAAACGGGTTGCGGGCCAGCTCGTCGCCGAGGGTCGTCGCGGGGCCGTGACCCGAGTAGACGACCGTCTCCGGCGGATAGGAGTCCGTGAGCGAGCGGATCGACTCGAGCAGCGTTTCCCAATCGCTGAAGGGGAGGTCGGTGCGGCCGACCGAGCCGGCGAACAGCACGTCGCCGGAGAAGAGCGAGCCGTCCGCGTGATAGGCGAGGTGTCCGGGCGAGTGTCCGGGCACGTGACTGACCTGGAAAGCGACTCCGCCGGCCTCGACCGTCTCGCCGCCGGCGAGGAGCGTCGGGTCGCCCCCGTACGGGCGGATCTGGAAGCCGGGATAGAAGTCGCCGGGCCGGCGGAAGACGTCGAGCTCCCCCTCGGGGAGCCAGACAGGCGCGCCGGTCTGCTCCGCCAGCTCGGCGAGCGCGCCGAAGTGGTCGTAGTGACTGTGGGTGAGCAGGATCGCCGCGCACGTGGCTCCTCGATCGGCGAGCCGGCCGAGGATCTCGGCGGTGTCTGCGCCCGGGTCGATCACGACCGCGTGCGGCGCATCGGCGGCCGTCCGAACGAGGTAGCAATTCGTCCCGATCTGGCCGAGCGAGAGCTGGTCAACCGCGAGGGCCATGGGCGGATGAGTCTATCCTTGCCTCGATGGTCGCCCGGCAATTCGCGCGCTCCCGGATGACGTCCCAGACACGGCGCCGGCAACCATCCTCGCCCTTACCAAGGCAACTTGCCTTGGCTGCGGGCGAGTGCGGCACCCGGCTTGGTCTGGAGCACCCCCAAAAGCACGCGCATCACCGGGCAACTATCTAATGCAGAGCTGGAATCTGATGGAGGTCAAGGCGCCTGCGGGCACCCGCGATCCGTTCGTTCTCCACTCGGGCAACGACGCGCGCGCCGTCCTGATCGTGCTCAATCCCGGCCAGGAGATGGGCGACCACCAGGTGAAGGAGAACGCGTGGGTGACGGTGCTCGACGGAGTGGTTCGCATCTCCGCCGGAGGCGACGCGGTCGAAGCCGGACCGGGCATGCTCTTCCGCTTCGACCCGGATGAGCGTCACTCGCTGGCGAGTGACGAGGGCGCCCGTGTCCTGCTCCTGCTCGCGCCGTGGCCCGGCGAGGGCCACTACCGCGGTAGCTAGCGCTTCTTCGGCTCGTCGGGGCGGGCGACGCGCTTCTGGAACGAGCGCCACATCATCGAGTCCATGAAGTAGCTGAACGGCAGGAAGAACGCCATCAGCACGAAGGTCTGCGCGATCTGCTGCGGAAGCGTCAGATCGTCTCCGAGCAGGATCACGACGACGAGCATCAGCGGGAAGAAGAGGAGCCCCCGGCGGCCGGTACGGCGCCAGGACGGCGGCTCAATCGTCCGCCCGGCCCGGCCCGCGGGCTGCGCCTTCGCTTTCGCCGCCTTGGCCGGGCGCGCCGCCCCGAGCAGCTCCTCCGCTTCCTCGGGCGCGAGCTCACGTCCTTCGTCGTCGACGTAGACCTCTTCGTAGTCGTGCCGCTTCAGTTTCTGCTGGCGGCGGATCTGCTTCTTCGACGGCACTACGTCAGTATGCCCCGCGGCGCCACGCGAGCGTTCCGTCCTTCACCACGGCCGCGACCAGGTCGCCTCCGAGGTGGTACGCGAGGTAGCGCCAGTCGGGAGCGTCGAGGAGCGTCAGATCGGCGGCGTAACCGGGAGCGATGCGCCCGATCCGGTCGGCCCGCCCAAGCACGTGCGCCGCGTTGACGGTGGACGCCGCGAGCGCTTCGGCCGGGGCGAGGTGGAGCTGCGTTGCCGCCAGCGAGCAGACGAGCGGGAGGCTCTCGCAGAACGCGCTTCCGGGATTGAAGTCCGTCGCGAGCGCGATCGCGGCGCCCGCATCGACGAGCGCGCGGGCGGGCGGCATCGGCCGGTCCAGGAACAGCGCGCTCGCCGGCAGCAGCACGCCCGTGACTTCGCTCGCCGCGAGCTCCGCCACCCCCTTGGGGCCGGTCGCCTCAAGATGATCGACAGAGCGTGCGCCGAGCTCGATCGCAAGCGGAATCGCGCCCGCCTCGGTGAACTGGTCGCCGTGCAGCCGGAGGGCGAGCCCCTCCGCCTTGCAAGACTCGAGGTAGCGGCGCGCCTGAGTCGCGTCGAACGCACCTCGCTCGAGGAAGACGTCGGCGGCCTCCGCGAGCTTCGCGGCCTCCGGGAGGACGTCGGCGATCACGAAGTCGAGGTAGGCATCGGCGTCGGCGTGCTCGGGAGGGGTGGCGTGGGCGCCGAGCCAGGTGGGGATCCCGCCGGCCGCCCGGACTGCCCGGAGAGAGGCAAGCTCGGTGTCGCGGTCGAGCCCGTAGCCCGACTTGCCCTCGAAGGTTGTCGTCCCCGCCTGGAGCATCCAGCCTTGGTGCCGCTGGACGGCCGCGACGAGGCCGTCCGCGCCGGCAGCGCGGGTCGCGCGGACGGTCGAGAGGATCCCGCCCCCGGCTGCGTGCTGCTCCTCGTAACTCGCGCCGGCCGCCCTGAGCGAGAACTCGTCCACACGGTCCCCGCCGAACGCGGGGTGCGTGTGGCAGTCCACGAGGCCCGGGACAGCACAGAGGCTGCGCCCGTCCAGCTCGAAGACGTCGCCGTCGATCGCGCCGAGGTTCGCCATGCGCCCGATCGCCTCGATCGTCCCGCCGTCGCAGAGGACGTAGGCGTCGTCGATCCAGTCGAGGTCTGCGAGCGCGCTGCCGCGTAGCGGCGCAGTGCGACCCGCCGGGCTGACGACCTGGCGCAGGTCCCGGATGAGGAGCCGTGTCACCGCTCAGACGCTCGGCAGGTCGAGGCCATGCTCGCGGGCGGCGTCGAGCGCCTCGTCGTACCCGGCGTCGGCGTGGCGCATCACACCCGTGCCGGGATCGGCCGTGAGCACGCGCTCGAGCCGGTCCGCCGCATCGGAGCTCCCATCGGCCAGCACCACCATGCCCGCATGGATCGAGTTGCCGATCCCGACACCTCCGCCGTGATGGACACTGACCCAGGTCGCCCCCGCAGCCGTGTTCAGGAGGGCGTTCAGGATCGGCCAGTCCGCGATCGCGTCCGAGCCGTCGAGCATCGCCTCGGTCTCGCGGTACGGGGACGCCACCGAGCCGGAGTCAAGGTGGTCGCGCCCGATCACCACGGGAGCGGAGACGGCCCCCGAGCGCACGAGCTCGTTGATCGCGAGGCCGGCCTTGGCGCGGTCGCCGTAGCCGAGCCAGCAGATCCGCGCCGGCAGGCCCTGGAAGGCGACGCGCTCGGGAGCGAGCTCCAGCCAGCGCAGGAGCAGCGCGTCGTCGGGGAACACGCGGCGGAGCTCGTCGTCGATCGCGGCGATGTCGGCCGGGTCGCCCGAGAGGACGGCCCACCGGAAGGGGCCGATGCCGCGGCAGAAGAGCGGCCGGATATAGGCCGGGACGAAGCCCGGGTATGAGAAGGCGTTCTCTACTCCCGCCTCATAGGCCTCCCCGCGAAGATTGTTTCCATAGTCGAAGACATAGCTGCCCGCTCGGACGTATTCGAGGAGCCCCTCGACGTGCTGGGCGATCGACTCGCGGGCGCGACGCAGGTACTCGTCGGGGTCGGAGGCCCGCAACGAAGCCGCTTCCGCGACGGAGATGCCCGCGGGCACGTAGCCGGTGAGTGGATCGTGCGCCGCGGTCTGGTCGGTGACGAGGTCGAAAGATTCACGCTTTTGGGCCAGTTCCGGCACGATCTCGGCCGCGTTGCCCTCGACCGCGACCGAGAGCGCGCGTCCCTCCGCAGCGGCCGCGCGAACGCGAGCGACCCCGTCCTCGAGCGAATCGGCCACCTCGTCGAGGTAGCCGTGCTCGAGCCGCCGCTCGATCCGCGAGCGGTCGACCTCGATGCAGAGGATCGCCGCTCCGGCCATCGTCGCCGCGAGCGGCTGCGCCCCGCCCATCCCGCCGAGGCCGGCCGTCAGGATCGTGCGGCCGGAGAGGTCGGGAGAGCCGAAATGCTTCTCGCCGGCGGCTGCGAAGGTCTGGAACGTGCCCTGGAGGATGCCCTGGGTGCCGATGTAGATCCAGCTCCCTGCGGTCATCTGCCCGAACATCGTCAGACCAAGGGCCTCGAGCCGCCGAAACTCGTCCCAGTTGGCCCAGCGGGGCACGAGCAGCGAGTTGGCGATCAGGACGCGTGGCGCGCCCTCATGGGTGCGGAAAACTCCGACGGGCTTTCCGCTCTGGACGAGCAGCGTCTCGTCGTCGCGAAGTCGCAGAAGCGTGCGCACGATCGCCTTCAGCGCCTCGTGCGAGCGAGCGGCCTTGCCGGAGCCGCCGTAGACGACGAGCTCCTCCGGCCGCTCGGCCACTTCGGGGTCGAGGTTGTTGAGCAGCATCCGCAACGGCGCCTCGGTCTGCCACGAGCGCGCGTTCAACTGCGTGCCGCGCGGGGCACGGATAGAGGAGAGGTCGCCCGCGAGCGCCTCGACCGCGGCGTCGAGCGACGACACGCTTATCGCAGCGCGCCGATCTCCGCCTCGGCGGCAGCGAGAATGCTGCCGTCGCGGACGGCGTCTGCGACGCGTTCGATGTCCTCGGCGAGCGAACGGTCGTCGCGCAGCCGCTCCGAGAGCTCGCGCACCGCGGCGTGAGTGGCCCGCACCCCTGGGCCCGGCTCCAGCGGCGCGAGGAACTCGATCGCCTGCGCGCCGGCGAGCAGTTCGATCGCGAGCGCATGCTCCGCGTTCGCCAGCACCTGCAGCGCCTTCAGGCCGGAGGCGTTCCCCATCGAGACGTGATCCTCCTGGCCTGCGCTCGTCGGGATCGAGTCGACGCTCGCAGGGTGGCAGAGCGACTTGTTCTCGGACACGAGCGACGCCGCGACGTATTGCGGGATCATGAATCCGGAGTTGAGGCCGCCCTCGAGCGTCAGGAACGGGGGCAACCCCTCCGAGAGCGACGGGTTGACGAGCCGCTCGACGCGTCGCTCGGAGATGCTCGCAAGCTCCGCCACCGCCATCGCCAGGGTGTCGAGCCCGAACGCGAGCGGCTGACCGTGGAAGTTGCCGTTGGAGACGACCATCGCCTCAGCGACGAGCACGAGCGGGTTGTCGGTTGCCGCGTTCAGCTCGATCTCCACCGTCTTCTGGATGTAGTCGAGGAGGTCGCGGCTGGCACCATGCACCTGCGGCGCGCAGCGCAGCGAGTAGGCGTCCTGCACCTTGTCGCACCAGCGGTGCGACTCGATGATGGCGGAGCCCTCGAGTAGGCGATGGATATTCGCGGCCGAGTCGAGCTGACCGCGCAAGGGCCGAGCCTGGTGGATCGCAGGGTGGAAGCTCGTGCGGGACCCCTGCAACGCTTCGAGTGAGAGCGCACACGCGAGATCGGCGGTGCGCGCGAGCCGGCGGGCGCGCACGAGCCCGAGTGCAGCCATCGACGCCATGAACTGGGTGCCGTTGATCAGGGAGAGCCCTTCCTTCGCCGCAAGCGTCACAGGCTCGAGCCCCGCTGCGGCAAGCGCGTCGCCGCCTGGGTAGAGCGTCCCCTCGAACCAGGCGCGCCCCTCACCGACCAGCGGAAGCGCCAGGTGCGCCAGCGGCGCGAGGTCGCCGCTCGCACCCACCGAGCCCCGCGCCGGCACCCGCGGGAGGACGCCGCGGTTGAGGCACTCGATCAGGAGCTCAACCGTTTCGATGCGCGCGCCGGAGTATCCCTTTGCGAGCGCGTTGGCGCGAAGCAGCATCGCCGCGCGCACGACCTCGGCTGGATACGGCTCCCCGACGCCGCACGCGTGGCTGCGTAACAAGCGCAGCTGTAGCTCCTCGACCTGGTCGTCCGGAATCGCCTCTGAGACGAACCGACCGAAGCCGGTGTTGACGCCGTATGTGTTCTCGGCAGACTGATCCACGAGCGCACGCGCCGCCTCCATGCCGGCCCGTGCCTCGCCGGCGAGCGCGACCGGCGCGTGGTGAACAGCGACCTCCCAGACGTCCTCGATCTCGAGGTCGTTCCCGGTCAGCGCGTGGCTTGCGATCACGCGACCGAGTCTAGCTCCGTGCCGTGCGTGCTTCGGCCGGCCTAAGCAGGGACGACGCGCACACGCTCGTCGGGCGCGAAGCAGGGAACCTCGCTCATCTTGTGCGGGTGACGCACCGAGATCTCCCGGCCGTCCGCGAGCCGAATCCGGTTCAGGCAGTTGGAGATCCCGCGCATGTCGGCGGCGCAATCCTCATCTGTGAGCACCGTCCCCTTCATCGCCGCGTGCGGCATCCGTCCACCGACGAGCCGGCCGTGCAGGCGGACGCCCGGTCGCGACACGGATGGCTGCCCGCGGCTGACGAGGAGCGTCCGCACGTTCTCGATCACCGCTCCGTGCGGATCGACGACGCCGGCGCTCTCGCGGGCAGGCGCCGTGGCGTCGTCACGCACGACGAGCGCGACCGTGCCGCCAAGGCCGGTGAGGAGGAGAACGACCACGACGAGGCGCTTCATCTCCTCAACCGTAAGACGGCGACGGCGTAGCCGCATGCGGGTTCGCCCGCGAATCGCTTGCGGGGAGTTACGGATTCACTAGTGGTGCATCGGTGCTTCCGTCCCGGTCGTGTGCAGCAGGCTCTCGACCGAGCGGACGCCATGGATCTTCTGTGTCCGGTTGACGAGCGCGTCGATCAGATCCTGCGACGGAAGCTCGCCCCGCAGCTGCACAACGCCTTCCTGCGCGTTGACGCTGACCGCACCCTTGGCCTCGTGCTCGTCCTGGAAGAGCTCCGACTCGACCTTGTCCTTCAGCGTCGCGTCGTCGTATTGCTTCGGATGCGTCTTCCCGAGCAGCCCGCGCATCCGCCCGATCACGACCGTGCGCCGCCGGCGATCCGCGACGAACCACCCACCCACAACGGCCAGCATCGCTCCCAACCCGAATCTCTTCATCTCAGTCCTCCTCGTTGGCTGTAGGTCTCCCCTACCGCTCCCGCCGGGACCGAAACCCCCGTTACGGGAGAAGCCGCAGCTCGAGCACGTGACGCTCGTCGAAGCCGTCGATCCGCAGCATGGCGCCGGCGGCTGCTGCGGCCGCACCGGCCGGCATCAGGCCGACGAGCTCCGAGCCGACGACCTCGGCGCCGCGCACGCCCGCCTCGGCCTCGATCCGCGCCACGATCTCGTGCAGCGCGGCGGCCTCCCAGTCCTCCACGTTCATCGACACCTGCACGACCCCGGCGCGCGGCAGGGCGAGGCCGAGCGCGCGGACGCCCGGAAAGCCACCGCCGGTTTCGCGCACGACGGCCGCGACGGCCCGAGCGGTCTCGAGGTCGCCGCGCAGGTTGACGTTGAACGCAATCAGCGGCCGCCTCGCGCCCACGATCACGCCGCCGGCACGCTCGTCGAGCTGCGACGGACCGAAGTCGGGTGCAAGCTCACCGGCGTCGACTCGCGCCTGAAGCTCCTCCGGGCCGCCGCGCCGAAAGAACGCAGGCCCGCGACCCGGAGCGAGCACGCCATAGAGGAAGACGGGTAGCCCGAGCTCTTCGCCGATGCGCCGCGCGAGCTCGAGCGCCGTCTCCCGCGCTCGCTCCATGTCGTCGCGCACGATCGGGACGATGGGAACGACGTCGGCCGCCCCGGTTCGCGGATGCGCCCCCTCATGGCGGCGCAGGTCGATCCGCTCGCGGGCACACGCGATCCCGGCGAGCAGCGTCTCGACAAGCTCGTCCGGCTCGCCGACGAGGGTGAAGACCGACCGATGATGGTCGGCGTCGACGTGCACGTCGAGCAGCCGTGCAGGCGCCGACATGGACGCACGCAACGCCTCGATCACCGCCTCGTCGCGGCCCTCGGAGAAGTTCGGCACGGACTCGAGCACACTCGTACTCTGCCGCAGTGACGGTCCGCAAGAGCTCCTACCGCTCGCTCGCCTCGCTCCAGCGCGACAACGCTTGCTGCCGCGCCTGTCTCGAGGCCGGCTATCAGATCGAGTCATGGCCGGTGCGGGCGCCGCTCGCGGGCCAGCGGGCCTATCTGTTCGGGCAGGCGCCGGGGATCGTCGAGGGCGAGGAGCGGCTCCCCTGGCGCGGCCGCGCCGGCCAGAGGCTGCGTGGATGGCTCGAGCTGGAGGGCGACGAGCTCTACGCGACGTTCTATTGCGCCTCCGTCACTCGCTGCTATCCGGGACGGCCCGCCTCCGGCCGGGGCGACCGGACGCCGACGCCGCGCGAGCAGGACTTGTGCGAGTTCTGGCGTGACTGGGAGCTCGAGCTGCTACGGCCGCAACTGATCGTCACGGTCGGCGGGCTCGCGCTTCGCCGCCTGCTCGGGATCCCCGCGCTGACCGATGCGATCGGCAAGAGCTACGTGCGCGGAGACGCGATCGTGATCCCGCTGCCCCACCCCTCGGGGGCGAGCGGCTGGCTGAACGATCCGACAAACCGGGCACGACTCGGCAAGGCGCTCACGCACGTCCGCCGCGAGCTGACCCGGCTAGGCGACGGCAAATAGGCGCCACTCGCCGGGCACGCCCTTCAGCTCAGCGGCGCCGCGATCCTCGAACACGATTCCCGAGCCCGCGACGAGATCTTTCACGGTGCTTGAGACGAGGACTTCCCCGGGCGAGGCCTGCGCGGCGACACGTGCGCCGATCGCGACCGCGATGCCGCCGACCTTGCCGTCGACGAGCTCGCACTCGCCGGTGTGGAGGCCGGCGCGCACCTCGAGGCCGAGCGACTGCACACCCTCCGAGATCGCGGTCGCGCAGCGTATCGCGCGCGCCGGGCCGTCGAAGGAGGCAAAGAAACCGTCGCCCGCCGTGTCCACCTCGCGACCGCGGTGGCGCGCGAGCTGCGAGCGGACGAGGGCGTGGTGCTCCTCGACGATCCGGCGCCACGCGCGATCACCGAGCTCCGCCGCGCGGGCCGTCGAGCCAACGATGTCAGTGAAGAGGACCGTCGCGAGCACACGGTCGGGATCCTCGTCCCACTCCTTCTCCGCCCACACCCGCCGCAGGAACCCGACCGCCGGTTCGAGGATCTCGTCCGACTCCACGAAGAACGCGTGGTCGTCGCCCGGCAGCGCGAGAAACTCTGCGCCCTGGATGTGATCCGCGAGGTAGCGCGCACCTTCGATCGGAATTACGTCGTCCGTCCGATGGATGACGAGCATCGGGACGCGGACGGCCGAGAGGACGTGGCGGATGTCGATCTCCAGGTTCATCCGGTGCAGCGCCGCGATCGCGCCCGGGCTCGCGCTCATGCGTGTGTAGGTCGCCCACCAGGCGACGAACTCCTTGTCATCCGCGAGGCTCGGAGCAAGCCACCTGGCGAGGTTCTCGCGCGCGTCCTCGACGGTCCCCCAGCGCAGCTCGCCCGCCGCGATCCGCCGCAGGGAGGTCTCGCGAGGGCGCTGCCAGGGCGTTTCCTGCGTCCATGCCAGCACAGGCCCGTTCGAGCCGTAGAGAACCGCCGCCGTCGTCCGCTCGGGGTAGGTGGCGGCGAAGAGGACGGTCATCGGGCCACCCTCGGAGATGCCGAAGAGCGTGGCGCGCTCCGAGCCGACGGCGTCCATGACCGCGCGGACGTCGTCCATGCGGGTCTCCAGGCTGGCGATCCCCTCCGCGCGATCGGAGAGGCCGGTCCCACGCTTGTCGAAGACGATCAGCCGTCCTAGCGACGCGAGCTTCTCGTAGAACCCGGCCAGGAGCGGGCTCTGCCAGACGAGCTGCACGTTCGAGACGAAGCCCGGCACGACCACGATGTCGTGCTCGCCCTCGCCGAGCACTGCGTACGCGATCGACGTGTCGCCGCTGCGGGCGTAGCGAACCTCGGGTGCGTCCATCTGCACAGTGTCGGGGGTCCCGCGCCCGGCGGCAAGTCACCTCGTCGCTAGATTCCGACGATGAGCACTGTTCCGTACCGCCGCACCTTCATTCGCCTGCTCGGCTTCCTGCGGCCGTACAAGACCTCGCTCGTGATCTCGACGATCCTTGCCGTCCTCTCGCAGGCAGCCGCGATCGCGATCGTGCTCCTCGTCGGCGAGGCGATCGCCGGGATCGAGGCACGCCGGGGCACCGCCACGCTCGCCTGGGTGGTGCTCGCGATCGTCGTCGTCGGCGTCGTCAAGGCGGGGCTGATGGCGGGCAGGCGCCTGATCTCGGGCCGGCAGGCGCTCGGGATCGAGAAGGACATGCGCGAGGGCCTCTACGGACACCTGCTGCGGCTCTCGTTCGGCTTCTACGACCGCCACCAGACCGGCCAGCTGATGTCGCGCGCGACGGTCGACCTGCAGTCTGTGCGCTTTTTCCTCGGCTTCGGCCTGATCTTCTTCTTCCAGCACGTGCTCACGATCGTCTCGGTGATGGCCGTGCTGTTCGTGGTCGAGTGGCGGCTCGCCCTGATTGCCCTCGCGATCACGCCGGTGATCGTCGCCGTCGCCTACCGCTACAGCCACGTCTCGCACCCCGTCCTTCGCGACGTCCAGCAGGCACTCGGCGAGGTCGCGACCGTGACGGAGGAGTCGATCGTCGGCGTTCACGTCGTCAAGGCGTTTGCCCAGGAGGAGCGCCGCCAGGCGATGTTCGAGCGCGCCTCGGGCGCTGTCTTCGACGCGACCGTCCGCGCCTTCCGTCAGCGGGCGATCTACGTGCCGCTCCTCTCGTTCCTCCCCCTGCTCGCCCAGGGCGCCGTCCTGCTCGCGGCCGGGCGGATGGTCGTCTCGGGCTCGCTGACGCTGAGCCAGTTCTTCATCTTCAACCTGCTGCTCGCGATGCTGATCGTGCCGCTGCGGAGCCTCGGCATGTGGGTGGGACAGGCGCAGCGCGCGACGGCGTCGGGTGAGCGGATCTTCGAGGTGATGGACGAGCCCGAGGGCGTCGACGACAAGCCGGACGCCGTCGAGCTGCCGGACGGGCCCGGCGCGATCCGCTTCGAGCGCGTCGGCTTCGGCTACGCGCCCGAACGGTTGGTGCTGCACGAGATCGATCTCGAGCTCGCCCCTGGGAAGACGGTGGCGCTGATCGGCCACACCGGGTCGGGCAAGACGACGCTCGCCGCGCTCGTCCCCCGCTTCTACGACGCGACCGAGGGCCGCGTGCTCGTGGACGGTGTCGATGTCCGTGACGTCTCGCGACGCTCGCTCCGGCGCGACATCGGCGTCATCTCCCAGGATCCGTTTCTCTTCTCAGCAACCGTCCGCGAGAACATCGCCTTCGGCGTCCTTGATGCGACGGACGAGCGGATCGAGCGGGCGGCGCGCGCCGCGCAGGCGCACGAGTTCGTCGAGGAGCTCCCGAACGGCTACGACACGGTGATCGGCGAGCGCGGGATCACGCTCTCTGGCGGCCAGCGCCAGCGGCTGGCAATCGCGCGGGCGCTCGTGATCGATCCGCGCATCCTGATCCTGGACGACGCAACCGCCTCCGTCGACGCGACCACCGAGGCGAAGATCAGGACCGGGCTCGCCGAGGCGATGCGCGGCCGGACGACGATCATCATCGCCCACCGGCTCTCGACGATCGCCCTCGCCGACGAGGTCGTCGTGCTCGAGCAGGGCCGGATCGCCGCGCACGGGACGCAAGCCGAGCTGCTCGCGACGAACGCCGTCTACCAAGAGATCCACGAGCACGGGCTGATCCAGGGTCTGTTGAAGGAGACGGCGTGAAAGTCTGGCAGCCGGGCGGCCACCTCTCCGAGGAGCGCGGCGGTGAGGTGCGCGACTGGTCGTGGGGGCGGACGCGGCGCCGGATGGGCGTGCTCGTCCGGCTGACGCTGCCCTATAAGACCCGCACCCTGCTCGCGCTCGGGACGCTCCTCGTCTACACGCTCGTCGCGCTCACGCCCCCCTATCTCGCCAAGCTCGCGATCGACGAGGGGATCAAGGAGGCCGACCTCGGCCGGCTGACCTTCATCGTGATCCTCTTCATCGCCTCGGCGCTGCTGGCGCTCGGGCTCTCGGCCGTGAACACCTACCTGACGGGGTGGACCGGCGAGCGCGTGCTGGCCGACCTTCGCAACAAGCTCTTCGGCCACCTCGAGCGGCTGTCGCTCGGCTTCTACGAGCGCAACCGTGCCGGCGTGATCATCAGCCGGATCACAAACGACGTCGAGGCGCTCGACCAGCTCGTCACCGACGGTGTCACGAGCCTCGTCCAGAACACGCTGCTGCTCGTCGGCACCGCAGTCGTCCTGTTCTGGCTCGACTGGCGGCTCGCACTCGCAACGCTCGTCGTCGTGCCGCTGATGGGCCTCGCCACCGCCTGGTTCCGCGTCCGCTCCAACCGGGCCTACCGGCGTGTCCGGGAGCGGCTCGGGCTCGTCACGGCGACGCTCGCCGAGGACATCGCAGGCATGCGCGTCGTCCAGTCGTTCACACGCGAGCCGCGCAACCAGGAGAGCTTCCGCGGCGTCAACGACCGCTACCGGGAGGCGAACTACGAGACGGTCGTGCTGAACGGCCTCTACTTCCCCGCCGTCGATTTCCTCTCCTCGGTCGCGACCGCGATCGTGCTCGGCTACGGCGGCTCGCGCCTGCTCGACGGCGACCTGACCTTCGGGACGCTCCTCGCCTTCATGCTGTACCTCTCCAACTTCTTCGACCCGGTACAGCAGCTGTCGCAGCTTTACAACACGTTCCTGTCGGCGATCGCAGCGCTGGACAAGATCATCGACGTGCTCGACGAGGAGCCCGAGGTGAACGACCGTGACGACGCGATCGAGCTGCCTCGGATCGAGGGGCACGTCCGCTTCGACGGCATCCGCTTCGGCTACGGGAGCCTGGCGGAGGTACTGCATGGGATCGACCTCGACGTGCCCGCCGGGACGACGGTCGCGCTCGTCGGGCACACCGGCGCAGGTAAGTCGACGATCGCGAAGTTGATCGCGCGCTTCTACGACCCGCGCGAAGGCGTGCTCTCGATCGACGGGCACGATCTGCGCACCGTCAGCCAACGCTCGTTGCGTCGCCAGCTCGGGATCGTGCCGCAGGAGGGCTTCCTGTTCGCGGGCACCGTGGCCGAGAACATCGCCTTCGCGCTGCCCGAGGCGACGCGCGAGCAGGTCGTCGCCGCCGCAACGGCAGTCGGTGCGCACGCCTTCGTCACGGAGCTCGAGCAGGGGTACGACACGGAGCTCGGCGAACGTGGCTTCCGCCTCTCGCTCGGGCAGCGACAGCTCGTCGCGTTCGCCCGTGCCCTGCTCGCCGACCCCCGCATCCTGATCCTCGACGAGGCGACCTCGTCGGTTGACATCGGCACCGAGCGCCAGATCGAGCAGGCGCTGCGCCGGCTCCTCCACGGCCGCACCGCGTTCGTGATCGCCCACCGGCTCTCGACGATCCGCGACGCCGATCTGATCGTCGTGCTCGAGCACGGCGTCGTCGTCGAGCAGGGATCTCACGCGGAGCTGATGGCCCTACGGGGCCTCTACACCTCGTTGTACGGCGACTGGGCCGCCGAAGTGGCGTAGATTGACCGGTATGTCCGTCGGCTCCGTGCTCAGCGAGGCGCTCGATCTCTACAAGCGCCACTTCACCCGCTTCTTCCTGACCGCGGCGGCCGTGTTCGTGCTGGTCGACCTGCTCGGCGCGATCGCGAGCGACGCACGTGCCGACGGCGGGATCGGCCAGGTCTTCTGGACACTTGTCTTCGTCGTGATCGCGTTCGTCGGCTCCTTCTGGGTGCAGGGTGCGCTCGTCGCCGCGGTCGCGGACGTGCGCGACGGCAAGACCGACTCGACAGTCGGCGACCTGTACGACCGCGTGCGCCCCCATCTCGCGGCGCTGATCGTTTCGGGCGTGCTCGCCGGGATCGGGATCGGGCTCGGGCTGCTCCTGTTGATCGTGCCTGGCCTGATCCTGATGACGCGCTGGATCCTGATCGTGCCGGTGATCGTGCTCGAGGGCCGCTCCGCCGGCGAGTCGTTCGGTCGTTCCCGCGAGCTCGTCCGTGGCAACGGCTGGACAGTGTTCTGGGTCATCCTCGTGACGCTCCTGGTCGCCGCGATCGCCAACGGGGTCGCGACCGCGATCTTCGCCTTCCTGCCGGAGTTCCTCCAGTCATGGGTCGGCGGCACGATCGCGAGCAGCCTGACTGCACCCTTCGTCGCCTTATCCTGGACCGTCATGTACTTCCGCTTGAGCGGCGTGCGCGAGCCGGCACAGCCGCCGACTCCCACGCCGGTGTGACCGAGCTCGACCCCGAGACCGAGGAGCGGATCGAGGAGCCCGTTTCGGAGGAGGCGCGGGAGGAGATCCGGCTGACCCCGGCCCAGGCGGTCGAGCGGATGAAGATCAACCTGCCCGTGCGCGGCAACAAGAAGCTCCGGCGCGTCATGGATCGCGTCAACGCCGACCGCCAGCTCAAGGGCTGGTGGCACGTCTCGAACGTGAACGCGGTCGTCCGGCTGGAGATCAACGACCACTCCTGGGTGCACATTCAGATCGTCGCGAACACCGCACTGAAGATCCTGAGGCAGCTCTTCAAGCATGGTGTCGAGCCGTCGGTCGTCAGCGACTACGGGCTGCGCCGCGAGGACGCCGAGGTGATCGTGACCCTCTCGTCGCTTCTGCATTGCATCGGCATGTCGGTTCACCGGCACGGCCACGAGGACTTCAGCCTCTTCCTGGCCGAGCCGAAGATGCGCGAGCTGCTGGAGGGGATCTACGAGGAGCCGGATCTCACAGTCGTGATCTCGGAGGTGTTGCAGGCGATCACGAGCCACCGCGCCGACGGGCAGCCGCTTGCGCTCGAGGCGGGAATCCTGCGCGTGGCGGATGCGCTCGACATGGCCGAGGGGCGTTCGCGGATCCCGTTCGAGAAGGGCCGCGTCTCGATGCACTCGCTCTCCGCGGCCGCGATCGACAGCGTCCAGATCGGCGACGGGGAGTCGCACCCGGTGCGAATCGAGATCGTGATGAACAACTCCTCCGGCCTCTTCCAGGTCGACGGGCTCCTGAAGGCGAAGCTGCGCGGCTCGGGTCTCGAGCCGTACGTCGAAGTGATCGCCCACATTGACACCGAGGCCGAGAAGCGCCTCGTGCAGGTCTACCGGCTCGACCCGTAGAGGCTAGATCGCGGGCAGGCTGGCGGGGAGCTCGAAAACGAACGTCGTGCCGCCGTCCGAGCCGGGCGCGCACGAGACCCACCCACCGAGCTCGCGCGCCAGCCCGCGTGCGATGTAGAGCCCGAGGCCCGTGCCGCCGACGCCGCGCGCCCCGTCGGCGTGGAGCCGGGCGAACTTCTCGAAGATCCGCTCGCGCTCGGCCGGCGGAACACCCACACCCTGGTCGGAGACGGTCAGGCGCACGCCTCCTTCCTGCCCCGGCTCGGCGCCGACGATGATCTGGCCGCCGGCCGGTGAGTACTTGACGGCGTTGTCGATCAGGCCGCCCAGGATCTGCCTGACCTTGCCGGCATCCGACACGAGCTCGGGCAACTCGGGTGCAGCCCGGAGCTCGAGCGCGAGGTTGGCCGGCAGGTGAATACGGGCCGCAGCGATGGCGCTCTCGACGAGCGACCGCGAATCGAGGCGTTCACCGACGATCTGAATCGTGCCCGCCTCCAACTGCGCGCCGGTCAGGATTTCGCCGACGACGGACGCGAGACGTTCCGACTCTTCGGCGATCACGGCGAGCAGCTTCTCGCGCGAGCCGTCGTCGCCGAGATCGGGTCGTGCGACCAGTTTGGCCGCTCCGTAGACGGCGGCGAGCGGCGTCCGCAGCTCGTGCGCAGCCGTGACGATGAACTCCGCCCGTTCCCGGTCGAGGCGCTGTTGCTCGCCGCGCGCCGACAGACGCACCTCGAGCTCGCTGATGACGATCGCCGCCAGGTCCTCCAACGTTGCGATCTCCTCCGCAGTGACCTCGCGTGGCTTCGTGTCGATCACGTTGAGGGTGCCGAGGTTGTAGCCGTCGCTCGTCAGGAGTGGTACCGCAGCGTAGAAGCGAAGCCCGAGGGCGCCACAGACGAGCGGGTTGGTCAACGTGCGCGGGTCGATCTCCGCGTCAGAGACGATCCAGGGCTCGTGTTGAAGGATCGCCGAGGCGCAGAGGCCGGGCTCGCGCCCGATCTCGTCGACGTCGAGCCCGTAGTGCGACTTGAACCAGATCCGGTCGTTGTCGACGATGCTGACGATCGAGATCGGGACGCCGAAGAAGCGCGCCGCAAGCCGGGTGACACGGTCGAAGGCGCCGTCAGGGGGTGTGTCGAGGATCGCGTACCGCCGGACGGCAGCGAGCCGGGCGGCTTCGCTCGTTGCGTCGGTCGTTTCGGTGGTCGAGGCCAACCGAGTTCCCTTCGTGCCTGCCCGTCGGCGGCCTCATGCCGTCAGGACTGACCTACCCAGCGGGGCCCAACACCAATCGTGCTGCGCCAAGGGCTGTCAGCTCTCGTCGAGCATGGCCTGCACGCGCGCGAGGAGCTCCGCGGGCCTGAACGGTTTCTGGAGGAACTCGGCTCGCTCGGGGAGGGAGCCGGTGCCGGTCAGAGTGTCGCCTGCGTAGCCGGACATGAAGAGCGTCGCTCCGATCGGACGCAGCGCGGCGAGCCGCACGGCAAGCTCGGGACCGCCCAGGTTCGGCATCACGAGGTCGGTGAGCAGCAGGTCGATGTTCCCCTCGACGGTCGCCGCCACCTCGAGTGCGTGGCTGCCGTCACGCGCATCGTGGACGACGTACCCGTCCTCCGTGAGCACGCGGTGGACAAGCGCCCGCACAACATCCTGGTCCTCGACGAGCAGGATCGTCTTTGGCGTGCCGCATCGCACACTGCGCATCGTGTCACGGCACGGCGGGGTGTGGCAACCTCGTCGCGCGGCTCGCTAGACTTGGCCACCGCGACAGCCGTTGCGGGATCGTCTAACGGTAGGACTCTGGCCTCTGGCGCCAGCTATCTAGGTTCGAATCCTAGTCCCGCAGCTCTTGAAGGCCCCGGCAGGGGCCTTCGTCTTTCCCGCAATTTCCGGCCGCCCGGGCCGGCCAGGGGTTCCGCTGGGCACGTCCTCCTGGTAGGTGTCTTTCATCGGGATCCTTCGGGCCAAGCGAACCCTCATTCCGCTCGACGAGGCGGCCGCTTACGCACGCTGCCATGGCGACCGGCCGGGCGAGGTGACGATCGTGGCGCGAATCCCACGCCGTCCGCGCTACGAGATCCTCGCCACGGGCGAGCAGCTTCGCAAGGTGTTCGAGGAACGGCTCGACGCGCGCCTCGACGACCCGGCTGCCTAGCTCACGCCGGTCGGCGCGCAGAGACACGTAGGCCCGAAGCGTCCAACGCCCCTACGGTGTCCGGCCGCGCGAACACGGCATCCGACAGCCGAGCCAGCACGGGTCGGAAGCCGGAGCAGTCACAGCGCCAGTGGGTGAGGCTTTGGAAGTCGCCGACCTCGCGTCGGCAACCTGCGGCGACGCCTCGGACGAATACCTGCCCGTGATCGCCGCGTGGATGCCCGCAGCGGTCACAAAGCGGTGAACCTGCACATGCGGGGCACGTCCAGGACAGCGCGTTCGCATCGACCTGTCCTGTCGCGCAGTAACGGCAGGCAGGCATGGTCCGGGTATCGGCGCAGGTCAGCAGCAGCTTGATTTTCAGGCGCGCGGCAGCGCATTTAATCGCGCGATCCAGCCCTCGAGCTGCGGGTAGCGGCCGTCGAGGCGCTGATGGTCGCGCAGGATGGCGTGGAAGAGCTGCTCGTCGCCCTCGTCCCAGACTGTCGCGTACTTGAGGAAGGGGAAGCAGACGAGGTCGGCGACGCCGAGCTCATCGCTGAGCAGGAACTCCCGCCGCTCGAGCAGCGCCTCGAAGAGCGGCAGCGAAGCCGCGATGCGACCGCCGAGCTTCACGACCAGCGCCTCGTCGGCGCGGCCCTCCTCGATCGCGGTCGCAAGCTCGTTCGGCGGCCGCTTCCACACCCGGTTGAACCAGTCGACGAAGACGACGGTTTCCGCCCGGCGCGCCGGATCGGTCGGGTAGAGCGGCGGCTCGGGATGCAACGCCTCGAGGTGCTCGATGATCGCGACCGAGTCGGGTACGACGAGGTTGCCGTCGACGAGCACGGGCACGAGCGACTGGCCGCTCACCGCCTCGACAACGCTGCGGTCGTCGTAGGGGATCTGGATCCACTCGGCCTCGAGCCCCTTGTATGCCAGTGCGAGCGCAACCCGCTCGGCGTTCGTCGAGAACGGGGTCGAGTAGACGCGCAGCGTCGTCGTCAGGGTGCGCTGAGCCCGTCGAAGAGCGTCGCGACGACCGCGTCGCGGGCCGCAGCCATGTCGTCTTCGCCGCCGGGGAGCCGGCCGTAGACCCAGCCGGTGAGGATCTCCTCGAGCGCGCCGTAGAGGATCCAGCTCGTCAATCTCGGGTCGAGCTCGGCCCGCAGCTCGCCTCGCTCCTGCCCGTTCGCGACGATGCGCTCGAGGGCAGCGAATGCGTGTGCGATCTCGTCGATCTCGTGCTGGAGTTGCGGGCTGCGGGCCACCTCGCGGACGAGCACCCGCACGAGGTCGGGGTCGGCAATCCAGGCGCGCAGCACCATGTCGGCGACCGCCTGGAGCTGCTCGCGGGCGCCGATCTTCTCCTGCTCGATCTCACTGACGGCCGCAAGCATGTTCTTCCAGGTGGCCCGGAAGATCGACTCGAGCAGCGCCTCCTTGGAGGCGTAATAGTGGTAGACGAGCCCGTATGCGACCCCAGCCTCAGTCGCCACATCACCGACCCGGCACGTGTGGTACCCCTTCTCTGCGAAGACGCGAATCGCTGCCCGGAGGATCTGACGCCGCCGTTCGCCCTGCCCGCCGCTAGCCACGGCGCGGATCCTACGTTGCACGCCCGACGGATGCGGACGTTCGGCTAGACTGCGGCGCGCGGCACGGCCCATTCGTCTAGTGGCCTAGGACACCGCCCTCTCACGGCGGCGGCACGGGTTCGAATCCCGTATGGGCCTTTACTGCGTTCTCCACGAATCCGGAGCCCCTTCGGCCCTCGGGTCGGGCTTCGACCGTTCGAGCTGGTCGATCAGCTTGTTCAGGTAGCGC
>JBKJSM010000093.1:0-6385 GCA_046594445.1 Gaiellaceae bacterium
CCGGCGCACGGCATAGCCGGCCGAGCCGCCCAGAACGAGCAGCAGCGCGAGGCCCGCGAGCACGAGTAGAGGGATCGGAATCGAGCTTGCGCTCTCCCCGACCGGCGGCAGCGCGTCACGCCCGGACGGCGGATCACTGCCGCTGCCGGAAGGTGTGCCTGGGGGCGTCGTCCCGGGCGTGTCGACGGGCTCGTCGTCCTGGCTCGGCGGCCCATTCTTGTTCGGGGGCGCGGGCTCACCCCGCATCGCAGCCTGGAGCGCGCGCTTGATGTCGTCCGCTGCGCTCGAGTAGTCGCGCACGTCGCGCGGGATGATCTCGATCGCGTCGTCGTAGCAATGCAGCGGATACGTCCCATCGACCCGGCCGTCGTACCAGTCGTTGAGCACCTTGCGGCCGCACGACTCCGCCGCCGCACCGGGCGCGGCGCTCACGAGCAGCGCCGCCAGGGCTCCGACCAGCACGAGCGCGCGGAGGGCTCGCCGGGCGGCGCGTGAAATCGGACGAGGGGTGGCGGCGGGGGCTGGGGTCACGTGCGTTCTGCGGAGGCGGTGCGAGCCATCGTGGCGATTCTCTCGGTCGGCGTTGATGGCCGGGTGTGCAGCAGGTAAACGATTTGTAAGGCCACGGGCGCGGACACCGGGAAGCGGGCGGGGCCTATGGTAGCTTGGCGCGCGATGTCGGCACCCCCGGTAGGCGCGGCTGCGCTCGTCCCGGGCGCGGTGGCGGCGGTGTCGATGGGGATGGCGCTGTTCGCCGGCGACTCCGTGTGGACGGCCATGGCGATCCTCGTGCTGGCCGGCGGTTGGAGCGCGCTCGCCCTCACCGGTCGGACAGGCATGCCCGCAGGCGGAGGCGCAGTGCTCGGCTTGCTGCTCGCCACCGCAGCCTGGAGCGGCGCCTCGATCCTCTGGTCGGTCGCGCCCGACCGCTCCTGGGCCGAGCTCGACAGGACGCTGGCCTACGCGGCGTTCCTCGCCGTCGGGCTGCTCTTCGGAGCGTCGAGCTCCCGCGGCTCGCGCCGCGCCGCCCAGCTGCTCCTCGCCGCGCTCGGGGCGGCGGTGCTGTGGGCGCTCGCCGGCAAGGCTGTCCCGGCTCTGTTCGAGGACGGCGGCCGCGTGGCGCGCCTCCGTGATCCGATCGGCTACTGGAACGCGCTTGCGCTCGCCGCGGACATGCTGCTCGTGCTGGCGCTGTGGCAGGCCGCGTCGGCGCGCTCGCGGCTCGAACGTGCGGCGGGCGCGGCGCTTGCGTATGCGGCAGTCGTCGCTGTCCTGCTGGCCGCCTCCCGCGCCGGCGCGCTTGCTGCGATCGTCGGCTTCGCGCTCTGGCTCTGGCTCCGCAGCGACCGGGTCGAGGCGGCGCTGCTCGCCCTGGTCTCAGTCGTGCCCGCGGGAGCGGTAGCGGCGTGGGCCTTCACCCGTCCCGCACTCGTCAGCGACGGCCGGCCGGAGGCGGACCGCATCGCCGACGGAGCGTGGTTCGGGCTGCTGCTCGTCGTCGGCGGCGCGCTGGCGGTGGCGGCGGCGCTCGCGCTGCCTCGTTTCGCCGGTCCGCGCCGCAGAGCCGTCGCGCGCGTCCTTGCCGGCCTCGCGGCGCTCGCCGTCCTCCTCGCTGCCGTCGGTCTCGTCCTCAACGCAGGGCGCGTGGCGGACGAGTTCCGCGGCGGTGAGGTGACGAACGAGCCGGCACGCCTCGGCAGCCTCAGCTCGAACAACCGCCTCGACTGGTGGGGCGAGGCCTGGCAGGTCTTTCGCGCCGATCCGGTCGAGGGCGCGGGCGCGAATACGTTCGAGGTCGCGCGCAAGCGCTACCGGGAGACGGCGTCCCCGGTGACGCAGCCGCACAGCGTTCCGCTGCAGTTCCTCGCCGGGACCGGGCTGGTCGGGCTCGCGCTCTTCGCGGCGCTGGTTGCCGCGGCCGCAGCGGTAGCGCTTGGTGCGCTTCGGCGGCTCGTCCCCGCCGAGCGCAACGCAGAGTCTGCGCTCGCCGCGGCGCTCGCGCCCTGGCTCGTCCACGCCCTCGTCGACTACGACTGGGACTTTCCGGCGGTGACCGGACCGGCTCTCTTCATCGTCGGCGTGCTCGCCGCAACGTCGCGGTCGCCGCGACGTGGCGTCTATCCGCTTGCCGCCGCCGGCGCGGCCGCGCTCGCGCTGGCCGCGGCGGCGTCCGTGGCGACACCGTGGCTCGCCGACCGAAGCGTCCGGGAGGTCGGCGCCGCGCTCGACCGCCGCGATCTCGACGGTGCGCTCGCGGCCGCCGAGCGCGCCCGCTCACTCGATCCCCTGTCCCTCGAGCCGCTGTTCGCGCGCGCCCGGGTCGAGGAGCAGCGCGGCGACTTTGACGCGGCGCTCGTCAGCTACGGCGAGGCGGCGCGCCAGCAGCCGGAGAACCCGGAGGCCTGGTACGAGCTCGGTCTCTACGAGTTCGATCGCGGCGACCGCTGCTCGGCGTACGTCCACCTGAACGAGGCTTACACGCTCGATCCATCAGGTCGGCAGTGGGTGCCGGGCGGCCCGCTCGTGCAGGCGCTCGAGTGGGTGAACGAGCCGGGGAACTGCTAGGAGCCGATCACGAGCGCGACGTGCGCGCCGAGCAGGTCGGCCGGCGTCAACCCGTCGAGTGGCCCGACGATCTTCAGCTTCAGGTCGGAGGCGAGTCGCGCCGCCTCGGGGCGGTTGCCGGGCCGGTACATGACGATCGTGCGCATCACGTCGGTCTGCGGCGCGTTGCCGACGTTGCCGATCGTGTAGCCGAGCTCGCGCACCGTCGCCGCGGTCGCGGCGGCGGCGCCCGCGCGCCCGTTCCCGTTCAGGACGATCACGAGCGTCTCTGCGCGCGACAGCTTCGGCTCGCCGACCGGGGCGGCGGCGCGCGGCTTGGCGACCGGCGCGAACACCTTCGCCTCGGCCGCGTCCTGCACGTGCCGGGAGACGGGATCGGCGAGCAGCATCACTCCGAGAGCGGCGAGGATCACGAGCTCGAGCGCCGCGACCGACGAGGCGACGAGCGTGGCCGTGCGCCACGGCGAGGAGACCTGGGGGAAGGAGTGCTCCACGGCCGCCTACTTTCGCCCGCGGCGCGCCTGCTCCTTCTCTCAGTCTTGAATCGACTCCCACGTTTGTCGGAGCCCGTCTTCGAGCGAGGTCTCCCCCCGCCAGCCGAGAGCGCGCGCGGCCCGCCCTGCATCGAGCACGCTGCGCTGCAGCTCGCCGGTGCGGGCCGGGGCGTGCTCGGCGTCGGCCGCGCTGCCGGCGACTGAGCGGCAGGCCTCGAACAGATCGAGCACGGACGTCTCGATCCCGGTGCCGACGTTGAAGACGCCGCCG
Organism: Gaiellaceae bacterium; assembly: GCA_046594445.1. Lineage (GTDB taxonomy): Bacteria > Actinomycetota > Thermoleophilia > Gaiellales > Gaiellaceae > Gaiellasilicea. The sequence continues at coordinate 3,331 of JBKJSM010000093.1, forward strand.
TCGTGCCCGACGGCGGCCAGAGTCGCTCGCGTGACGTCGCCGACATAGACGTAGTCGCGCGTCTGACGCCCGTCGCCGAAGATCTTCGGCGCGCGGCCCTCCGCGAGCAGCCCGAGGAAGATGGCGACGACCCCCGCTTCGCCGTGCGGGTCCTGGCGAGGGCCGTACACGTTGCCGAAGCGGAGGGCGACGTGCGTCGCCCCGTGGAGGCGGTTGTAGGTGGCGAGATATTCCTCGCCCGCCAGCTTCGAGGTGCCGTACGGCGCCAGCGGCTCACGCGCCGCGTCCTCGGTGACCGGGCCGGGACACTCGCCGTAGATGGCGCCGCCGGTCGAGCTGAACACGAGCTGGGCGCCTATGGGCCGAGCCGCTTCCAGGACGCGGATCGTCCCGAGCACGTTCACCTCCGCGTCGTAGTCCGGTCGCTCGACGGAGACGCGGACATCCGCCTGGGCGGCGAGGTGGATGACCGCGTCGGGGCGAATCTCGTCGAAGAGGTCGTTGAGCGGCTCACGTATGTCGCGCTCGTGCAGGGTGGCGTCGGGACTGAGGTTCTCGCGCTTCCCACTGGCGAAGTTGTCGACGACATGCGCTTCGTCGCCGCGCTCGACCAGGACATCGACGACATGCGAGCCGATGAACCCCGCTCCCCCCGTGACGACGACCCGCACCTCCGTATTGTAGGCCGGGAGATGTTCGTGAGCTTCGAAGGCCTCGACGGGTCGGGAAAGACGACGCAGGTCGAGAGGCTGCGGGCCTGGTTGGAGGCGGAGGGGCACGAGGTCGTGACCGCCCGCGAACCGGGCGGGACGGAGCTCGGCGAGCAGGTCCGGACGCTCGTACTCCACGGCGACGAGATGACGCCTTGGGCGGAGGCGCTCCTCTATGCGGCGGCCCGCGCCGAGCTCGTCGCGGAAGTGATCCGGCCGGCGCTCGGCCGCGGAGCCGACGTGCTGCTCGACCGCTACTTCGACAGCTCGGTCGTCTACCAGGGGATCGCGCGCGGGCTGGGGTTCGACGAGGTGCTGCAGCTCAACCTGCGCGCTGTCGGCGGCCTCGTCCCCGACCGGACGTTCGTCCTCGCCATCGACTCCGGCCGCTCGCTCGAGCGGGTCGGTGCCAGGCCGGACCGGATCGAGCGAGCGGGCGCGACCTTCCACGCCGATGTGGCCGCCGGCTACGAGCAGCTCGCCACGCTCTTTCCCGAGCGCGTCGTCGTCCTGGACGGCACGCTGTCCGCCGACGCGCTCGCGAAGCTGATCGAAGATGACCTTCGACCTGCCTGAGCAGCCGGAGGCGCAGCGCCTGCTCGCAGCGGCCGTCGCCGAAGGCCCGGCGCACGCCTATCTCCTGCACGGGCCGCCGGGCGTGGGCAAGCGCCAGGCTGCGCGCTCGTTCGCCGCGGCTCTGCTCGGGGACGAGCGCCGCGTCCAGGCGGGAACGCACCCCGACCTCTTCCTGCTCGAGGCGCTCGGCGAGATGATCCGGATCGACGAGGTGCGCGCGCTCCATCGCGACCTGCACATGCGGCCCTTCGAGGCAGAGCGGCGGGTGTACGTGATCGCCGACGCCCACCTGCTCAACGAGGACGCCTCCGACGCCCTGCTCAAGGATCTCGAGGAGCCGCCGCCCTATGCAGTGATCGTCCTCGTCGCCGACCAGCTCGGGCCGTTGTCCGCGACGATCCGCTCGCGCTGCCAGCTCGTCCCGTTCCGGCGCATCCCGGAGCGCGCCGTGCGGGCGTTCCTCGCCGAGCGGGCGCCGGGGCTCTCCGAGACGGAGGCCCGGGCGCTCGCGCGCGTGTCCGGCGGCCGCCTCGACCGGGCGGAGCGCCTGCTCGACCCCGGGGTGCGCGCGCGCCGGGACGAGCTGCTCCGGATCGCCCGGTCGCCGTACGCCGATCCCGAGCTCGACCCGGCTGAAGCGGCCGCCACGTTGCTCGAGGCTGCGACCGCGGCCGGAGTGGCGGCGAAGGAGCGCGCGGAGGCGGAGCTGGAGGGCGTCGAGCTGACCACGCGCGAGCTCGAGCAGCGGCTCAAGCGGGTGCAGCGCGGCGCCGAGCGGGAGGAGCTCCTCGCCGCGCTCGAAGAGCTCGCGTCGTGGTACCGCGACCTTGTCGTCGTCGCCGCCGGGGCGGAGCTCGCCGCGGTCCACGCCGACCGGATCGACGAGTTGCGGGAGGACGCGACGCGCGAGCGGGCGCTCGACGCCGAGGGCGCCGCCGATCTCGTCCGGAGCTCCTGGCGGGTGCTCGAGGAGTTCAATCTCAACCCGACGCTCGCGCTCGAGGCGCTCTTCATCGAGCTGAAGCGCGCCTTTTCCAGCGCTTTCATAGTTTAAACCAAGATTTGTAAGGTTTTGCCCTTAAGCACCGAAAGGGGTTGAAACCTTACGTTCGACAACCGACACTTAGCGTGGCGTTCGGGCGGGACGCCGGCAGAACCCGACGCTACAGGGGGAATCCGGTTGGCAGCAGTTCCGTCCATAGGCCGTGCATCACTCGTCGAGAGTCCAGGCGTGGCGCCGCAGGCTGCGGCGACCCAGGGTCTCTACGAGCGTCATGCCGCGAAGATCCAGAGCTACTGCCACCACCAGCTCGGGTCGCGCGAGGAGGCGGAGGACGCCGTCCAGACGACGTTCATGAACGCCTTCCGTGCGCTGGGCCGGGGCGTCGTGCCCGAGGCCGAGTCGGCGTGGCTGTTCAAGATCGCCGAGAACGTGTGCCTGTCGCGCCGGCGCTCCTCCTGGCGCCGCGGGCGGATCGAGAGCCCGAACGACTTCGAGGTGATCGAGGAGGTCGTTCCGGGACCGAGCCGGCAGCACGACGAGCTGATCGGGATCGAGGACGCGCTTGCGTCGATGCCGGAGCAGCAGCGCCGCGCGATCCTCCTGCGCGAGTGGCAGGGGCTCTCCTATCGCGAGGTCGCGGAAGAGCTCGAGATCTCGCAGTCGGCGGTCGAGACGCTCATCTTTCGCGCACGCCGATCGCTCGCGCAGGGGCTCGAGCAGCCCGACGCGATCAAGCCCAAGCGCAAGAGCTTCCGCCGCGCCCTGC
>JBKJSM010000051.1:0-19183 GCA_046594445.1 Gaiellaceae bacterium
GCGAGCGGGCGCTCGCGCCTGGTGGCCGAGGTCGAGCGGCTCTACCGGCGCTCGGAGCGCTACAACCGAATCGTGCTCTCGACAGCGCAGCGGTTCCAGGAGTCGCTCGGCCGCTACTCGTCCTTCTTCGCGAGCTGCCTGGCAAACGACGGCCCGGCGGCCGAGCGCGGCGTCCAGGACAGCCTGCGCTGGGCGGTCGACAGCGTCGCCGTCGGGCTGCCCTCGGAAGCGGAGTTCTCGTGAAGGACGCGCTCGTCGAGGCGCTCGGCGAGGGCGCCCGCGTCTCCGACGGCGAGTCCGAGCGCGACCTGCACTCGGAGGACATCAGCTTCCACCGCCCGCAGCGCCCCGACCTCGTCGTCTACCCCAGCTCCACCGACGACGTCTCCCGGGTGCTCGCGTTCGCGAACGAGCGACGGATCGCGGTGACCCCGTTCGGCGCCGGGTCGAGCCTCGAGGGCCACGTGATCCCGACGCAGGGCGGGATCAGCCTCGACCTCTCGCGGCTGGATCGCGTGGTCGAGATCGCGCCCGGCGATCTCGCTGCGACGGTCCAGGCCGGCGTGACCCGGAGCGCGCTCGCGCGGGCGGCCGGCGAGCACGGCCTCTTCTTCCCGGTCGATCCCGGCGCGGACGCGACGCTCGGCGGCATGGCCGCGACGAACGCGGCCGGGACGACCACGATCCGCTACGGAAAGATGCGCGCAAACGTGCTCGCGCTCGAAGCCGTCCTACCCGACGGCACGGTCGTCCGCACGGGGAGCCGAGCCCGGAAGTCCTCAGCCGGTTACGACCTGACCTCGCTGCTTGTCGGCTCGGAGGGAACGCTTGCCGTGATCACGGAGCTGCGCGTCCGGCTCTACGGGATCCCGGAGCACGCGGTTGCGCTTCGGATCTCCTTCGAGTCGATCGACGCCGCCTGCAACACGGCTGCAGCGGTCGTCGCAGCGGGCTCCGCTGTCTCTCGGCTGGAGCTGCTCGACGCGTGGACGCTGGGCGCGATCAACGCCTACCGCGGCACCGCTTACCCGGAAGGACCGTGCCTGCTCGTCGAGGCCGAGGGTACGGCGGCGACGGTCGAGGCCGATCTCGACCTCGTGCGCGAGCTGGCGCAAGCAGAAGGCGCGACCGAGATCGTCGAGGAGCGCGATGCCGCCGGACGCGCGGGACTCTGGGCCGCGCGGCACGACGCCGCCTACGCCGCGGCCGCGGCCTCACCCGGCCGCCACGAGCGGACGACCGACACCTGCGTTCCCGTCTCCGAGCTCCCCGGCGCCGTCGCCTTTGCGCGGGCCGAGATCGGGCGAGTCGGGCTCAGCGCCGCGATTCTCGGGCACGCCGGCGACGGCAACCTCCACGTCAGCCTTCAGGTCGACCCCGGCGATCCGGTCGAGACCGCGCTCGCGGACGAGCTCTTCGAGAGCCTCGTCACAGACGCGCTCGCCCGCGGCGGCACCTGCACCGGCGAGCACGGCATCGGCCTGGGCAAGCTCGCGGCGCTCGAGCTCGAGCACGGCGACCTCGTGCCGCTGATGCGGGGGATCAAGCGCGTCTTCGATCCGAACGGGATCATGAATCCCGGCAAGGTGTTCACCTACGAGAGGAGCGTTGATGCCGGATAACGGCCTGCCGTTCGCACGACCGGGCAAGATCGTCTGCGTCGGCCTGAACTACCGCGACCACGCCATGGAGTCGGGGATGGAGATCCCCACGTGGCCGCTGCTCTTCGCCAAGTGGCCGAGCTCGTTGATCGGCCCCGGCGAGCCGATCGTGCTCCCCGCGCAGGCGAAGGAGGTCGACTACGAGGCCGAGCTCGGCGTCGTGATCGGGAAGCGCGCCCGTCGCGTGCCGGTCGCCGACGCGCTCGACCACGTCGCCGGCTACTGCTGCGCCAACGAGGTGAGCGCGCGCGACATCCAGTTCGCCGACGGCCAGTGGACGCGCGGCAAGTCGTTCGACACCTTTGGCCCCGTCGGGCCGATGGTGCCCGCCGAGCAAGTCCCCGACCCGCAGGCCTTGCGGATCCGCTGCGTGCTGAACGGCGAGACCGTTCAGGACTCTTCGACCGCGCAGATGATCTTCACGGTTGCGGAAGTGATCGCCTTCGTCAGCGACGGGATCACGCTCGAGCCGGGCGACCTGATCCTGACGGGGACGCCCGCGGGCGTCGGCTTCGGACGCAAGCCGCCCGTCTACCTCGCGGACGGAGACGAGGTGACGATCGAGATCGACAAGGTCGGGTCGCTGACGAACCCCGTGCGATCCGCGTGACGCTCGCCGGCGAGCTGCGCTCGCGGTTCGGCGAAGAGCTGGTGCTGGACGACGTGCCGCAGCTCTACCTGCAGGACGCGACCGAGGCGCGCGGGCTTCGCGGCCACGCCGACGCCGTCGTGCTCCCGCGGACCGCGGCTGAGGTGGCCGAGGTGGTCACGTGGTGCTACGAGCACGACGCGCCAATCACGCCGCGTGGCGGCGGCACCGGCTTCGCGGGCGGCGCGGTACCGCTCGGCGGCGTCGTGCTCGGGCTCGAGCGGCTGCGAAGCGTCCGCTCGATCGACCCGCTGCTCTGGCGGATGGAGGTCGAGGCTGGCGTGACCACCGCCGACGTGCGCAGGCTCGCCCGCGAGAACGGCCTGCTCTTCCCGCCCGACCCGGGCGCCGCCGAGCAGTCGCAGATCGGCGGCAACGTCGCAACGAACGCCGGCGGGCCGCACGCGTTCAAGTACGGCGTCACAGGCGACTGGGTCACCGGCGTCGAGGCGGTCGTCGCCCCCGGCGAGCTCGTCACGGTCGGCGGCGCGATCCGAAAGGACGTCGCCGGCTACGACCTCAAGAGCCTGCTGATCGGGTCCGAGGGGACGCTCGGGGTCGTCACCTCCGTCTGGCTGAATCTCGCCCCCGCGCCGGAGGCGGTCGCGCCCGTCGTCTCGCTGCACGCGGGCACCGCCGAAGGCTGCGAGGCGCTCGCGCGCGTGATCGGCAGCGGGCTGCCGGTCGCGGCGCTCGAGTACCTCGACGCCGAGACGGTGCACCGCTCGGCCAACTCCTTCCCGGTCCCGCTCGGCGCGGGCTTCCTGGTGCTGACGGAGGTCGACGGCTCGGCGGAGGAGGTCGCGCGCCTGCGCGAGGCCGTGCTGGAGGCCGTCGGCGAGGACGCCCTCTCCGTGTGGGCGCCGGACAGTGCCGCCGAGATCGCTGCCCTCTGGCGCTGGCGCGACGGCGTCTCGCTCGCCGTCCAGGTGGAGCGGGGCGGCAAGGTGAGCGAGGACATCGTCGTCCCGTTCGACCGCCTGGCCGAGGCGATCGAGGAGACGCTCGCGATCGGCGCGCGCAACGGCCTCGCCGCCTGCAGCTGGGGGCATGCCGGCGACGGGAACCTGCATTCGACCTTCATGATCGACCCGGGCGACGAGGCAGAGCTGCATCGCGCCGAGACGGCCGCTGAAGAGCTGTTCGACCTCGCAGTCCGCCTGGGCGGGAGCATCTCCGGCGAACACGGGCTCGGGCTCGTCAAGGGCGGTCAGCTCGAGCGGCAGTGGAGCCCGGCTGCGTTCGCGCTGCACGAGTCGATCAAGTCCGTGTTCGACCCCAAGGGGTTGCTGAACCCCGGCAAGAAGCGCTGATCCCCGCGAGCTCGCGTCGTCGGGGGCAGCTGTACATCGCCGCGGCGGCCGTGGCGTGGTCCACCGCGGGCGGCCTGCAGCGGGAGCTCTCCGTCGGGGTTACGACCCAGGTCGCGGGCCGGGCGCTCTTCGCCTTCCTCGCGCTCGCCGTCCTCGTCTCCGTGCGGTACCGGGGCAGGACGATCGCGGCGTTCCGCGGCATGGGGATCGCCGGCCTCGGCGTCGCTGTCTGTACCGCGGTCGCGTCGGGCACCTTCATCGTCGCGCTGAACCATGCGACCGTCGCGAACGTCCTTTTCATCCAGGCGGTGGCGCCGATCGTCGCGGCGCTGCTCGCCTGGATCGCGCTCGGCGAGTCGGTTACCGCCCGGGCGGGAGTCGCGATGGCGGTCGCGCTGATCGGCGTGGGCCTGATGGTCGGCGGCCCCGGCAGCGGAGGCGTCGTCGGCGTCAGCCTCTCGCTCCTGATGACCGTCGCCTTCGCAGTCAGCGTTGTGATCACCCGCAGCCGACGCGACATCTCGATGGCGCCTGCGATCTGCCTCTCGCAACTGCTGCTCGTGCTCGTGGTCGGGCCGTTTGCCCACCCGGCGTCCGTTGGTCAGCACGATCTCCTCTTCCTCGTGCTCCTCGGCGTGGGTCAGATGGGGGTCGGGCTCGTCCTCTTCACGATGGGCACCAGGCTGATCGCCGCGTCCGAGGTGGCGCTGATCATCCTGCTCGAGGTCGTCCTGGGACCGTTCTGGGCCTGGGTGGCCGTCTCCGAGACCCCCGCGCTCATGACGCTCGTCGGCGGCGGCGTGGTGGTCGCCGCAGTGCTCCTGCAGGCGACGGCGAAGCCCACGTTGCGAAATCGGAGGCGGCCATCTACTGTCTGAGCATCGTGAGCGCGCGCATCCTCTTCGTAAGCATTCTTGAGGAGCTCCTTATTTCGCGCGCGCAACTGCGCTAGTCGAGCTTCCGCACCCGCCTCCCCGACTAGCGCGAACCTCCCAGGCGGGGACGTGAGAGCAGGGTGAACAGCGCCATGCTCAGCTGCAGGATCTGCGAGTCCACGCATCCGCTCGCGCCGCTCTCGAGCTGCCCGTCGTGTTCCGGGCCGCTCGACGTCCGCTACGTCTTCGACAGCGGTACGCGCGGCCTGCTGCCGCACGGCACGGAGCTGCCGAGCCCGACCCCGCTCGTGCCGGCGCCGAGACTCTCTGCGGCGCTCGACATCGACCTTTACCTGAAGCTCGAGACGGCGAGCGCCACGCACTCCTTCAAGGATCGGATGGCTGCGAGTGCGGTCGCCGCCGCGCAGGCATTCGGGATCCAGACTCTCTTCTGCGCCTCGACCGGCAACCTTGGCGAGGCGGTCGCGGCACGCTGCGCGGGGGCGGGGCTGGAGGCGGTGATCCTCGGTTTTGCGGTCGCAGACGGCCCCGCACTCCCGGCAGCGAGCTACGGCGCGAGCGTCTTCTCTGTCCGGGGCAGCTACGAGGACTGCCGCCGCCTCGAGCGCGACCTGGAGCACCTCTTCCCCTGGGGCTTCCTCGAGGGCAATCTGCAGGCCTTCGCGGTCGAGGGGGCGAAGACCGTCGCGTACGAGATCGCGGAGCAGCTCGGCGGCGAAGCTCCGGACGCGGTCGTCAGCCCCGTCGGGTCGGGAACGCTCCTCGCGAAGCTCGCCCAGGGCTTCGTCGAGCTCGAGGCGCTCGGGCTCCTGACGAGCGCGCAGCCACGTCTCCACGGTGCCCAGCCCGGCGGCTGCCCACCGGTTGCGGCGGCCTGGGCGGACGAACGGCCGCCGTCGAGAGTGACCCCCGAGACGGTCGCGCGCTCGCTCGCGGTCGGGAACCCGAGCTACGGCGAGCTGGCGATCGGCGCGGCGCGGATGACCGGCGGCTCGATCACCTCCGTCCCGGAGGACTCGATCCAGTCGAGCACCGAGCTGCTCGCGGAGAACTCGGGCGTGCTGGCCGATCCGGCCGCCGGGGTCGCGTTCGGCGCGCTACTCGAGCTCGTTCGCACCGGCGCAATCGAGGCGGGCGAGCGCGTCGTGCTCGTCGTGACCGGCAGCGGCATGAAGCCGCAGCGCCACGACGCCCAGTACCAGGCGCTCCAGATCGACGCGGACGCGGACGACTTCATGGGCGTACTCGGTCTCAGCCGGGACTCGTAGCAGCCGCTCGGTTCCGAGCCTCTTCCCTCGCGCCGAGCCAGCGGTCGACGACAGCCGCGCACCGGCGACCCTCGGCGATCGCCCACACAATCAGGGACTGCCCGCGGCGAGCGTCTCCCGCGGCAAAGACGCCCTCGGCGCCCGTCTCGTACACCGGCGCGCGTGCGTTCCCGCGCTCGTCGGCCTCGACGCCGAACGCATCGAGCACGCGAGCGTCCGGCCCGACGAAGCCCATAGCCAGCAGGACAAGGTCGGCAGACCGCACCTCTTCTGTGCCCGGGATGAGGTCGAAGGGCGGCGCACCGCCGTTCTCCGTCCAGTGGATTCGCTCGACGCGGCCGTTGCTCCCGGAGAGGACGGTCGTCGAAACGGCGAAGTCGCGCTCGCCGCCCTCCTTGAGCGCGTAGGACGTGCGGAGCTTCATCGGCCAGCTCGGCCACGGGGTCAGGTCGTCGGGCCGCCGCGCGGGCGGCTCGCCGACGAGTTCGATCTGCGTCACCGACGCAGCGCCCTCGCGGTGCGCGTTTGCGACGCAGTCGGCGCCCGTGTCGCCGCCGCCGATCACGATCACGTGCTTCCCTGCCGCCGTGATCACGTTCACCGGCGCCGGCGGCGCGCCCGCGACCTGCGGCCCGAGCTCGCGCGCCACCCACCGGTTGCGCTGGTACAGGTACTCCATCGCGAAGTGCACGCCGTCGAGCTCGCGGCCGGGCACGGGCAGGTCGCACGGAACGCGGGAGCCGACGGCGAGGACGACCGCGTCGTGCCGCTCGCGCAACTCCTCCGCGTCCACGTCGACGCCGACGTCGACGCCGTAGCGGAACGCGACGCCCTCCGCTTCCAGCTGCTGCAGCCGCCGTTCGACGAGCCACTTCTCGATCTTGAAGTCGGGCACGCCGAAGCGCACCAGGCCTCCGCCCGCCTCGTCACGCTCGTAGACGGTGACCGCATGGCCGGCGCGCGCCAGCTGCTGTGCGCAGGCCAGCCCGGCAGGCCCCGCACCGACCACGCCCACGCTCCGACCGGTGCTCGCGTGGGTGGGTTGCGGGACGACCCAGCCTTCGTCCCAGGCGCGATTCACGATCGCAATCTCGATCTGCTTGATCGTCACGGCGTTGCCCTCGTTGATCTCGAGGACGCAGGCGGCCTCGCACGGTGCCGGGCAGAGGCGCCCGGTGAACTCCGGAAAGTTGTTCGTCCGGTGCAGCTGCTCGATCGCCTCGCGCCAGCGGTCGCGGTAGACGAGGTCGTTCCACTCGGGGATAAGGTTGCCGAGCGGGCAGCCGCTATGGCAGAACGGGACGCCGCACTCCATGCAGCGCGCGCCCTGCTCCTGGAGCACCGGCAGCTCGACCGTGCCCATGAACTCGCGGAAGTCGCCGACGCGCTCGCGCGGGTCGCGCTCCGGCTGCTCGACGCGGCCGTACTTGAGGAAGCCGCCCAGTTTTCCCACTATGCGGCCTCCTCCGACTCGGTCGTCAGGAACCCGCTGCCCGTCGAGGTGGGATTGTCCGTCAGCGCGCGCTTGTAGTCGTGCGGCATCACCTTGACGAAGCTCGTCAGCGACTCGTCCCAGCGTGAGAGAAGCCGATTGGCGACGGCGGAGCCTGTACGCGCGAGGTGCTCCTCGACGAGTGGTCGAAGCTCGGTGTCGTCCTCGACCTCTTCGAACGCGACGAGCTCCGCGTTGCAGCGGCCGCGGAACCCGCCGTCCTCGTCGAGCACGTAGGCGATGCCGCCGCTCATCCCGGCCGCGAAGTTCCGCCCGGTCCGGCCGAGCACGACGACGCGGCCCCCCGTCATGTACTCGCAGCCGTGGTCGCCGGCTCCCTCCACAACGGCGCTGGCGCCGGAGTTGCGGACGGCGAACCGCTCGCCGGCGAGACCGCGGAAGTAGGCCCTGCCGGCGGTGGCGCCGTAGAGGACGGTATTGCCGACGATCACGTTCTCCTCGGCGACGAACGCGGCGCCCTCCGGCGGCCGCACCGCCAGGACGCCGCCCGAGAGGCCCTTGCCGACGTAGTCGTTCGCGTCGCCGACGAGCGTGAGCTCGATCCCCGGGGCCAGCCAGGCGCCGAAGGACTGCCCGGCGGAACCGTGCAGCGTGAAGCTGATCGACCCGGACGGGAGCCCAGCCGCTCCGTGCGCCTTCGTCACGGCGTGCGAGAGCAGGCCGCCCACGGTGCGGTTCACGTTGCGCACCGCGAGCGCGGCCGCCACGGGCGTCCCCTGCTCGATCGCCGGGCGCGCCTGCTCGATCAGCTGCCAGTCGAGCGCGTCGTCGAGCGGGGAGACCTGCGGGCGGACGCGCCGCACGGCCACCGTCGGCGGCACGTCGGGCGACTGCAGCAGCGCCGAGAGATCGAGGCCGCGCTCCTTCCAGCGCTCGATCGCGTCGTCGGCTTCGAGCAAGTCGACCCGGCCGACGAGATCCTCAAACCGCCGGATGCCGAGGCGCGCCATGATCCGGCGCGCCTCCTCGGCGACGAAGAACATGAAGTTGACGACGTGCTCGGGCTCGCCGGCGAAGCGCTTCCGCAGCTCGGGATCCTGCGTCGCGATCCCGACCGGGCACGTGTTCAGGTGGCAGGCGCGCATCATCACGCAGCCCGTCGCGATCAGCGGCGCCGTCGCGAAGCCCATCTCGTCGGCGCCGAGGAGCGCAGCCACGACGACGTCCCGGCCGGTCTTCAGCTGGCCGTCCGTCTGCACCCAGATGCGTGACCGGAGGTCGTTCAGCACGAGCGTCTGCTGCGTCTCCGCGAGCCCGATCTCCCACGGCGCGCCCGCGAACAGGATCGACGACAGCGGCGAAGCGCCGGTGCCACCGTCGTGACCGGAGATCAGCACGTGGTCGGCGTTGGCCTTGGCGACGCCCGCCGCGACGGTGCCGACGCCCACCTCGGAGACGAGCTTGACGGAGACGCGCGCGTCGGGATTGGCGCAGCGCAGGTCATAGATCAGCTGCTTGAGATCCTCGATCGAGTAGATGTCGTGGTGCGGCGGCGGCGAGATCAAGCCGACGCCGGGGGTGGTGAACCGCACGCTCGCGATGTAGCGGTCGACCTTGTGCCCCGGCAGTTGCCCACCCTCGCCGGGCTTCGCGCCCTGCGCCATCTTGATCTGCAGCTCGTCCGCGTTCGCGAGGTAGTGCGCGTTCACCCCGAAGCGGCCGGACGCGACCTGCTTGATCGCCGAGCGCCGCGAATCGCCGTTCGGGTCTGCGGTGTACCGGACCGGGTCCTCGCCGCCCTCGCCCGTGTTCGAGCGCCCGCCGATCCGGTTCATCGCGATGGCGAGCGTCTCGTGCGCCTCCCGCGAGAGCGAGCCGAGCGACATCGCACCGGTGGCGAAGCGCTTAACGATCTCCTGCGCGGGCTCGACCTCCTCGAGCGGCACACCCCCGTCCGGCGCGTCGCGGAACCGCATCAGCCCCCGGAGCGTCGAGCGGCGCGTCGAGTCGTCGTTGACGAGCTGCGCGTACTCCTCGTAGGTGTCGTAGCCGCCGTGCCGGACGGCGTGCTGGAGCAGCGCGATCGTCTCCGGGTTCCACTGATGGTGCTCGCCTTCGCGCCGCCAGGCGTAGAGGCCCGTCACCGGCAGCAGCCCGTCCTGTGTGCCGGGCCAGGCACGGGCATGGCGGGCGAGCGTGTCTGCGGCGAGCGTTTCGATCCCGATGCCTCCGATGCGCGAGGCCGTCCCGGTGAAGTGACGGTCGACGAGCTCTCGCGAGAGCCCGATTGCCTCGAAGATCTGAGCACCGCAATACGAGCGGATCGTCGAGATGCCCATCTTCGAGATCGTCTTGAGGAGACCCTTGGCGATCCCCTTAATCGCGCGGCGCTGCGCGTCGTCCTTGGTCATGCCGAGCGGAAGCAGATCGAGATCGACGAGCTCGGCGAGCGTCTCAAGCATGAGGTAGGGGTTCACAGCGGCCGCCCCGTAGCCGACGAGCACGGCCACGCTCTGCACGCTGCGCGGCTCGCCCGACTCGACGACGAGCCCGGCCTGCAGTCGCGTACCCGCGCGCACCAGATGGTGGTGCAGCGCCGAGACGGCGAGCAGCGACGGGATCGGCGCGCGCTCCGGTCCGACCGCACGATCGGAGAGGACGAGGATGTTCGCGCCGCCGGCCAGGGCCTCGTCCGCCTCCGCGCAGACGCGGTCGACGGCGAACTCGAGGCCTGCAGGCCCATCCACGACCGGCCACGTCGTGTCGATCGTCTGAGCGCGGAACACGTCCGAGTCGATCTGCCGGAGGCGCTCGAGCTCGTCATCGCGCAGGATCGGGTTCGCGATCACGAGCTGGCGCGCGTGCTCGGGGGTCTCGTCGAGCAGGTTGCCCTCCGAGCCGACGCTGGCCTCGACGCTCATGACGACGGCCTCGCGGATCGAGTCGATCGGCGGGTTCGTCACCTGGGCGAACAGCTGCTTGAAGTACGAATAGAGCACCGGCATCCGGTCGGAGAGGACGGCCAGCGGCAGGTCGTTGCCCATCGATCCGATCGCCTCCTCCGCGTTCCGGGCGAGCGGGGCGAGGATCACCTTCATGTCGTCCTGGGTGTAGCCGAACGCGAGCTGACGCTTGCGCAGCGGCTCAGCGGGCGGAACCGGAGCATGACGCTCCGGCAGATCGTCGAGCCGCACGACTTCGTCTCGATACCACTCGGCATACGGCCGCCGCGACGCAACCGTGCGCTTCACCTCGTCATCCGGGACGATGCGGCCGTTCTCGACGTCGACGAGGAACAGCTTTCCGGGCTGCAACCGCCCCTTCCGGACGACGTTCTCCGGCGGCTCCTCGAGCACCCCCGTCTCAGACGCGAGGATGACCCAGCCGTCCGCGGTCTCGAGCCACCGCCCCGGACGCAGGCCGTTGCGGTCGAGCGTCGCGCCGATCACGCGCCCGTCCGTGAACGCGATCGCCGCCGGGCCGTCCCAGGCCTCCATCAGGCACTGGTGGTAGGCGTAGAACCCCTCGAGCTCCGGGGAGATGTCGTTGCGGCCGTGGTAGGCCTCGGGGATCATCATCATGATCGCGTGCGGTAGCGACCGCCCCGCGAGCACGAGCAGCCCGAGCACGTTGTCGAACGTCCCCGAGTCGGAGCCCCCGGGACGAACGACCGGGAGGATCCTGCCGAGGTCGTCGCCGAAGAGCTCGGAAGCCAGTTGCGACTCGCGCGCGCGCATCCAGTTGACGTTGCCCCGTAGCGTGTTGATCTCGCCGTTGTGGGCGATCATCCGGTACGGATGCGCAAGCTCCCAGCTCGGGAAGGTGTTCGTCGAGTAGCGGGAGTGCACGAGGGCCAGCGCCGAGGCGGTGCGCTCGTCCTGCAGGTCCGGGTAGTAACCGGCCAGCTGCGGCGCAGTCAGCATGCCCTTGTAGACGACGGTGCGGCCCGAGAAGCTCGGGATCACGAGGTCCGGGCCGGCGGCGAGCTCTGCCACCCGCCGGATCACGTACAGCTTGCGCTCGAAGGCGTCGGCGTCGAGGCCGGGCGCGGCCGCGACGAAGAGCTGCCGGATGCGTGGAGCGGTCGCGGCGGCCGACGGGCCGGCATGGCGCTCGTCGACGGGGACGTCGCGCCAGGCGACGACCCGCTGTCCCTCCGCCTCGACGGTCGCGGCGAGGAGCTGCTCGAGCGATGCGGCGCGTGCCGCGTCGCGGGGCAGGAAGCAGACGGCGACGCCGTACCGGCCGAGTGGCGGCAGCGCCGCGCCGATCTCCGCCCGGAAGAGCGCGTCCGGCAGCTGCAGCGTCATGCCCGCGCCGTCGCCGCTGCCGGCGTCGGCGCCCTCCGCGCCGCGGTGCTCGAGATTGGCGAGTGCGGTCAAGGCACGAACGATCGTCTCGTGACTCGCGACGGAGTCCAGCCGGGCGACGAAGGCGACGCCGCAGGCATCGTGCTCGTACGCGGGGTCGTAGAGGCCGACGGCCTTCATACTGTCACTGTCCCTCTCGCCTGAGTGATGTGCGCTGACCGGGGAGGCGAGAGGAGCGGGTAGCCGGCTAGCGCGATCTCGGGCGCGAGAAGTGGGCGGCCTTGACCGGCGGAATCGGACCTGCGGCTACGAGCGGTCGCTCCATCGCTTTCCATTGTAAAGCAATGGCCGGCCGGCCGCGAGCGATTGTGGAAAGCGCTAGCTCGGCACCAGCCACGTCGTGCCGAACTTCCGCATCTCGCGGATGATCGGCAGGAGCGCGCGGCCTTTTTCGGTCAGGTCGTACTCGACGCGAGGCGGCGACTCCGGATAGCTGTGCCTGGCGACGACGCCGCCCTGCTCGAGCGCACGGAGCCGGTCGGCGAGCGTGCGGGTGCTCATGCCCTCGCAGGCGCGCTCGAGCTCGCGGAAGCGGCGGGTGCCGCCACCGAGCTCGTGGATGAGGAGCGGGGTCCACTTGGCGCCGACGATGTCACCGGTCGAAGCGACCGCGCTGCGCCCCAGATCGACGTTCTCGAGCTGCTGAGTCTTGATCACGTGCCGTTGCCTCCAGGTGAACGAAGCACTCGGTTTACTTTCAACAGCGACTCTACTCCTCTGCACTGTAACCGCAACCACCGACGTGCAAACCCGCCCGCGAGCCGTATCTGTACGAAATACAGCGGCTTGACAAAGGAATGCCGCGTCAGCACACTGTGGCGCATGACGTCGACGTTCGCGACCGCTGTACCCCTTCGGGCCATCATGTGCCCGGCCGCGATCCTCGGCCTCATCCTCCTCATTCTCCCCCTCTAGGGGGAGTAGCGACCACGCGCACCGCAAGGGCGCACACGCCCACATCGGACGCCACAGGTCCGCCCGCAATCCGGGGCGACAAGGAGGAACATTGAGCTCTCGAAAGATCACGATCTTCGACACGACGCTGAGGGACGGCGAGCAGGCGCCGGGCATCGCCCTGCGCCCCGACGACAAGGTAGAGATCGCCCAGCAGCTCGAGCTGCTCGGCGTGGACGTGATCGAGGCCGGCTTCGCGGCCTCGTCCCCCGGCGACTTCGAGGGCGTTCGCGCCGTCGCGCAGGCCGCCGAGAACGTCACTGTCGCCTCGCTCTGCCGCACGAGCTCCACCGACGTCGACGCCAGCGCCGCCGCGCTCGCGGACGCCCCACGCTCCCGCGCTCACATCTTCATCGCGACGAGCGAGCTGCACATGGCCAAGAAGCTCCGGATGACGCCGGACGAAGTCGTCGCCAACACGGCCTCGTCGGTCGCTCAGGCGATGGCGACGGTGGACGAGGTCGAATTCTCCTGCGAGGACGCGACCCGCTCCGATCCGGAGTTCGTCGCGAAGGTCTGCCGCACGGCGATCGAGGCCGGGGCGACCACGGTCAACCTGCCCGACACCGTCGGCTACTGCCTGCCGTCCGAGTACGCGGACTTCCTTCGGCGTGTGCGCCAGAGCTGTCCCGAGCTCGACGGCGTGGTGCTGTCGGCCCACTGCCATGACGACCTCGGCCTGGCGGTCGCGAACTCGCTCGCCTCCGTCGAGGCCGGAGCCACTCAGCTCGAGTGCACGATCAACGGGATCGGCGAGCGCGCGGGCAATGCGGCGCTCGAGGAGATCGTGATGGCGATCCGAGTCCGCGGCGAGGCGCTGCAGGCCTACACGGACGTCGACCCGGCGCAGATCAACCAGACCTCGCACCTCGTCGAGCGGCTGACCGGCTCGCTCGTCCCCCCGAACAAGGCGATCGTGGGCGCCAACGCGTTCGCACACGAGGCCGGCATCCACCAGGACGGGATGCTCAAGGACGCCGAGACCTACCAGATCATCGACCCGGCCGAGCTCGGCCTGACGATGACGCTGCCGCTCGGCAAGCACTCCGGCAGGCACGCCTTCTCCCGCGCCTGCGCCGACGCAGGCGTGACCCTCGACGACGACGAGTTGATCCGGGCTTTCGGCCACTTCAAGGCCCTTGCCGACGACGGGCGTACCGTCTCGATCCACGAGCTCTTCCAGGAGGTGGCCGTTCCGTGACCGCCTACTCGATCGCCTGCCTTTCGGGCGATGGCATCGGGCCCGAGGTGATGGCGCAGGCGAGCCGCGGGATGACCGCTGCGGCGCGCATGCACGGCTTCGCGCTCGACGAGGAGCACGTGCCGTTCGGCGCCGACGCGACGATGCGGGTCGGCCACCCCTTCCCCCTCGCCTCGCGCAACGCCGCGCTCGCGGCCGACGCGATCCTCGCCGCCACGATCGACCGCAAGCTCCTCCAGTCGCTCGAGGAGGAGCTCGATCTGCGAGCGGCGACCATGCGCGTCCGCCTCGGGGACTCGACGGTGACGTTCGTCGCGCCGCTCGGCCATGACTCGTGGGAGTGGACGCTCGACCGGGCGTTCCGCGCCGCGCAGTCGAGCCGGGGCGACGTGACGCTCGTCGGCAGCGAGGACGGCTGGTCCGACCACGCCGAGGCGGCGTTCGAGCGGGAGGACGGCGTCGCGCTCTCGCACCTGTCGGTGCGGCGGGCGGTTCGCGCCATCTCCTCCGGGCCGGAGGCGTTCGACGTCGTCGTCTGCGCCCGCCCGCTCCTCGTTCCGCTCGCCGAGCTGGCCTGGTGCCTCGACCCGCGGCGGGTGCTCGCCTGGGGCCGGATCGCCGGAGTAGGCCCGGGGATCTTCGGGCCGAGCCACGGACCCGCCTCGGAGATCGCGGGGCAGGGCGTCGCCGATCCGAGCTCGATGCTGCTCGCGGCTGCGCTGATGCTCGGCGAGGGCCTCCGGGAGCGCGGAGCGGCGGCAACCCTGTCCTCCGCGGTCTCGTACGTCCGGCGCAACCGCGAGCACCGCGCCGCGGGGGTCGTCTCGATGAGCGGCGAGCTGACCGACGCCGTGCTCGCCCGGCTGCCGCACTCGAACCCGAACGCCGAGTTCTTCACGGAGGCGGTCTAGTGCGCATGAACGGGGCCGACGCGCTCCTCCGCTCGCTCGAGGCCGAGGGCGTCGACACCGTCTTCGGCATCCCCGGCGGCGCGATCCTGCCCACCTACGACGCGCTCGCTCGTGGCACCTCGATCCGGCACGTGCTCGCCCGCCACGAGCAGGGCGCCGGGCACATGGCCCAGGGCTACGCACGGGCTTCGGGGCGGACTGGCGTCGCCTTTGCGACCTCCGGGCCGGGGGCTACCAACCTCGTTACCCCGATCGCGGACGCCTGGATGGACTCGACCCCCCTCGTCTGCGTCACCGGTCAGGTGCGCTCGCAGCTGATCGGGACGGACGCGTTCCAGGAGTGCGACATCACCGGGATCACGATCCCGATCGTCAAGCACTCGTGGCTCGTCCAGGACGTGGACGAGCTGCCGCACGCGATCAAGGCGGCCTTCCACGTCGCGCGAACCGGTCGCTGCGGGCCTGTGCTCGTCGACATCCCCCGCGACATCCAGGAGGCGGAGATCGACTTCGCCTATCCGGACGACGTCGACCTGCCGGGCTGGAAGCCGGCCGCGAGCGTGAACGGCAAGCAGGTGCGCGCGGCCGCGCAGGCGATCGCGGGCGCGCAGCGGCCGGTGCTCTACGTCGGAGGCGGCACACTCAACGCCGAGGCCTGTGACGAGCTCCGGCAGCTGGCCGAGCTCTGGCGGCTGCCGGTCGTGACGACGCTGATGGCGAAGGGCGCCTTCCCGGAAACGCACGAGCTGCACTACGGCTGGCCCGGCATGCACGGCGCCAAGTGGTCGAACTGGGCGATGAACAAGTGCGACGTCCTCGTCGCGGTCGGGTCGCGCTTCGACGACCGGGTCACCGGCAAGCTCTCGGCCTTCGCGCCCGGCGCGTCCGTCGTCCACCTCGACGTCGACGCCGCCGAGATCGGAAAGCTGCGCCGCGCGGACATCCCCGTGGTCGGCCCGCTGAAGCAGATCCTGGCCGAGCTCGCGGCGGCGCTCGGAGCGCTCGCCGCCGAGGGCGTCCCGTCGAAGACCGAGCCCTGGCTCGCGCAGCTCGTGGCCTGGCGGGAGGAGTTTCCGCTCCGCTACGGCGAGGGCGACCTGCTCAAGCCGCAGCAGGTGCTCGAGTCGCTGCAGGCGCTGACCGCCGGCCGCGACGACGTGATCTGGACGACGGGCGTCGGGCAGCACCAGATGTGGGCGATGCAGTACCTCCTCTGCGACCGCCCGCGCAGCTTCATCACCTCGGGCGGCCTCGGCACGATGGGCTACGGGCTGCCGGCGGCGGTGGGCGCGAAGGCGGCTTGCCCGGACGCGACCGTCGTCTGCGTCGACGGCGACGGCTGCTTCCAGATGACGTCGCAAGAACTGGCGACCTCGGTCACGGAGGATTTGCCGATCGTCGTCGTGATCGTCAACAACGGCTACCTCGGGATGGTCCGGCAGTGGCAGGACATGTTCTTCGAGGAGCGCTTCTCGCAGGTTCGCCTCGACGGGGGCTCGCCCGACTACGTGAAGCTGGCGGAGGCCTACGGCGCCATCGGGCTGCGCGTGGACACCGAGGACGAGCTCGCACCGGCGCTCTCGGAGGCGATCGCCTGCGGCCGCACGGCGGTCGTCGACTGCCGCGTCGACCCGGCCGAGCACTGCTTCCCGATGATCCCGGCCGGAGCGGCCGCGCTCGACCTGGTCGAGTACGGCGAGCAGCAGGCGGTGCCGGTCCCGTGATTCACACTGTGTCCGTGCTGGTGGAAGACAAGCCGGGTGCGCTGATGCGCATCTCGAGCATGTTCGCGCGACGCGGCTACAACATCGAGAGCCTCGCGGTCGGCCCGACCGAGCGCCGCGACGTCTCCCGGATCGTCCTGCGCGTCGACTGCTCGCAACACTCGCTCGAGCAGATCGAGAAGCAGATGCACAAGCTCGTCAACGTCCTCCGCGTCAGCGAGCTCGAGCCCGGCCAGGCCGTCGAGCGGGAGCTCGCCCTGATCACGGTCACCGCTCCGCCTGCGAAGCGCGCCGAGCTCCTCTCGCTCGCCGAGGTGCTCGGCGTGCGCGTGGCCGACGTCGGTCCGAACGCGATCGTGTTCGAGGTCGTCGGCGCGCCGGAGCAGATCGACACGTTCGAGGAGCTCGTTCGCCCGCACGGGATCAAGGAGCTGGCCCGCACGGGCAGGATCGGATTGGCCCGCGCGGGCGTCGGGCGCCCGGAAACCAAGCAGCTCGCAACCATCTAGCGAAGGGAAGCCGACAGTGGCAACGATCTACAACGGCGGCAACGTCGACCTACTCTCCGGCAAGGTCGCCATCCTCGGCTTCGGCAGCCAGGGTCATGCCCACGCCCTCAACCTGCACGAGTCGGGGATCGACGTGATGGTCGGGCTACGGCCCGGCAGCGCGTCCCGAGACGCCGCCGAAGCGGGCGGTCTCACGGTCGGCACGGCCGCCGAGGCGGTCGAGGGGGCGCAGCTCGTCTCAATGCTCCTCCCTGACCAGGTGCAGCCGAAGGTCTACGCGCAGGACGTCGCGCCGAACCTGGCCGACGGCGCCGCGCTCGCATTCGCGCACGGCTTCAACGTTCACTACGGCCGGATCAAGGCGCCCGCCGGCCATGACGTCCTGATGGTCGCGCCGAAGGGGCCGGGACACGTCGTGCGCCGCCTCTTCACCGAGGGCCTCGGCACGCCGGCCGTCGTCGCGGTCGCGCAGAATGCGAGCGGCCAGGCGCTCGAGCTGGCTCTCGCCTACGGGACCGCGCTCGGCGCCGGGCGTGCGGGCATGATCGAGACGACCTTCAAGGAGGAGACCGAGACGGATCTCTTCGGCGAGCAGGCCGTGCTCTGCGGGGGGACGGCGGAGCTCGTTCGCGCCGGCTTCGAGACGCTCGTCGAGGCGGGGTACCAGCCCGAGGTCGCCTACTACGAGTGCCTGCACGAGCTGAAGCTGATCGTCGACTTGATCTGGGAGGGCGGCCTCTCGCACATGCGCTGGTCGATCTCGGACACGGCCGAGTACGGCGACTTCTCGCGCGGAAACCGGATCATCGACGACCACGTGCGCGGCAAGATGCGCGAGGTCCTCGGCGAGATCCAGGACGGGACGTTCGCGCGGGAGTGGATCGCGGAGATGGACTCCGGCGAGCGCAACCTCGACGAGATGCGGGCCACCGCACGCGAGCGGCAGATCGAGCAGGTCGGCCTCGAGCTCCGGTCGCTGATGACGCGCGAGCAGGCCGGGGAACCGAGTGTCGGTTGACGTCCCCGTCGCCCTGCTCGGGTACGGGACGGTCGGGAGCGCCGTAGCGCGGCTGCTCGCCGACAGCGCAGACGACATCGAGCGTGCGACCGGGCACCGGCTCCGTCTCGTGCGCGCGCTCGTGCGCGACATCAAGAAGGAACGCGCGTTCGCGCCCGAGGCGGGCGTGCTCACGACCGAATTCGGGCAGATCCGCGACGACCGCTCGATCGCGATCGTCGCGGAGGTGATGGGAGGCCTCGCGCCGACCGCGGACTATTTGCTCGAGCTCCTACGCGCCGGCAAGCCGGTCGTGACCGCGAACAAGCAGCTGCTCGCGCGCCGCAGTACTGAATTGTTTGCGGCGGCAACAGAGGCCGGCGTGCAACTCCGCTTCGAGGCGTCGGTCTGCGCGGCGATCCCGGTGATCAAGGTGCTGCGCGAGGCGCTCGTCGTCACGAATGTCCACCGCGTGCTGGGGATCGTCAACGGGACGACGAACTTCATCCTCACGCGGATGGAGGCCGGCGCAGGCTACGAGGAGGCTCTCGCCGAGGCTCAACGGCTCGGCTATGCCGAGGCCGACCCCACGGAGGATGTCTCCGGAGCCGACGCAGCGGCGAAGATGGCGATCCTCGCGAGCGTGGCGTTCGGCTCGCGGGTCGAGCTCGGCGACGTCGTCTACGAGGGGATCGAGCGGATCCGGCCCGAGCACGTCGAGGCGGCGCGTGCGCTCGACGCGGTCGTGCGCCTCGTCGGCACGGCAACGCTCGTTGACGGGGCGGTCGACGTCCGCGTCGGCCCCGCTCTCGTCGAGCGGCGTCACCCGCTTGCGTCGGTCGAGGGCCCCTTCAACGCCGTGATGCTGCACGGCGACGCGATCCGCGAGATCATGCTGGAAGGCCCCGGCGCCGGCGGGCTCGAGACGGCGTCGGCCGTCGTCGCGGACATGGTGAGCGTGCTCGGGACGACCGGGACCGGCTTCCTTCAGGGCGACGCGTGCTGGCGCTCGCTGCCGAAGCTGCCCTCGGGCGAGCTCTCGACGCCTTTCTACGTCAGGATCGCGCTGGAGGACCGGCCGGGAGTGCTCGCGCACGTGGCCGAACGGTTCGCCGAGCAGGGTGTCTCGATCGCACGGCTGTCGCAGCAGGTGCACAACGGCAGCGCGGCGCTCGACGTCGTCACCCACAGCGCGCCCTCCGGCCGTGTCGCCGACGCGCTCGACGCAATCGCGGCCCTCCCCGAGGTGCACACCCGCCCCGAGGCGCTCCGCGTCG
>JBKJSM010000053.1:0-3589 GCA_046594445.1 Gaiellaceae bacterium
CGCGGGATTCCCGTCGCGCACCGCGAGCTGGACGACGAGCCAACCGAGCGCGAACTCCTGCATCCAGAGGCCGAGGTTGGCGGCGACGAGGCCGCTGAAGAGCAGGCGGAACTCGCCGTAGCGGAGGGCCGAGAGGGTGGACGCCGGCCGCGCGGTCACCGCGCGAGCGAGCGAGGACGCCTCGGGATCATGCAGGGCGACTGTTGTCCCGAAGGGCTCGATCGGGGTCCTCGGAGCGGTCGCCCGCCCCAAAGACCCCGCCTCGGCTCACGGCTTGTCGAGCCAGATGCTGCGCAGGTGGTCGTACGACGGAGAGGGATCCCACGTGTATCCCTTCACGTACTTCTGCATCGCGTCAAAGTTGAAGTAGTTGTAGAGGAAGGCGTAGTTGCCGACCTCGGCCACGCGCTTCTGCGCCTGGATGTACAGCTGAGTGCGCTGGTCGGGGTCACTGCTCCGGCGGGCCTGGGCGACGAGCTCGTCGACCTGCTTGTCGCTCATCTTGCCCCAATTGGCGCCGCCACCGGTCACGAAGCTCTGCTGGAAGCGCTCGTCAGGATCGACAGTGCCGGAGAAGCCGAGCACCATCGCCTGGAAGCTTCCATCGCGCGCCTGCCCGGTAATGGTCGCGGAATCGACGATCCGCACCTCCGCCTCGATCCCGAGGGGCTTCAGCTGCTGCTGGATTCCCTGCGCGGTACGGATCTGGAAGTCCCAGCCCGTCAGCGCGTTGATCGTGAACTTGAAGCCATTTGGGTAGCCACCCTCCGTAAGGAGCTGCTTCGCCTTCGCGAGATCGGCCTTGTAGCAAGGCTCCTTCAGGCCCGCCGCGAACTTCGTCGGAATGAAGCCGCAGTTGAGCGTCGAAGAGGTGCCGGGCCGCCCGATGTCCGCGAGGGCTTGCCGGTCGAGGATGGTGTAGATCGCCTGGCGGACCTTTACGTCCTTGAAGGGCTCCTTCTGTCCGTTCAATTGGAAATAAAGCCAGCTCGTGGTTCCCTCGCCGCCGACGACGTTGAGGTTGCTGTCACGCTTGAGGATGTCGACCTGCGACGACGGTGCCTGGAAGAGGAAGTCGACGTTCCCCGCGCGCAGCGCAGCGGCGCGGGCATTTTCATCGCTATTGAACGTGAACACGACGCGATCAAGGTACGGGATGTTCGCCTTCCAGTAGCTCGGGTTCTTCTCGACCACGAATCGCTGGTCGGCGACCCACTCGACGAACTTGAACGGGCCTGTGCCGACTGGCTTCTTCGAGAGATCGCCCGGGGCCTCGGCGGCCTCTTTCGGGACGATCGCCGAATTGATCTGACTGAGCGTCGCGATGAACGGCGCGAACGGCTCCTTCAGCTTGAAGACGGCCGTGTACGGATCGGGCGCCTCGACCGACGTGACGCCGGCGAAGCTCTGGAGCCGCGGCGAACCGGTCTTCGGGTCCTTGAGCCGCTCGATCGTGTATTTGACGTCGTCGGCGACCATCTCCCGGCCGTTGTGGAACTTCACGCCCTTGCGGAGCTTGAAGGTGTAGGTAAGCCCGTCGGGCGCGATCGTCCAGGACTCGGCGAGGTTCGGGACCACCTTCCCGCTCCCGTCGGGTGTCGGCTGCACGAGCGTGTCATACAGCTGCTCGTCGATGACATAGGCGGTGGATTCGTTGGTCTTGGCCGGGTCGTAGCCGCGCGAGGCATCCTGGATCATGAGCACGCGGAGCTCCCCGCCGGCCTTCGGCTGCGAGGACGTCGCGGCGGTCGAAGTCGTCGCCGGGGCGCCCGTGCTCGCGCCGCACGCGCTGGCGACGAGCGCCATCGCGATGAGCGATCCCGCCAATCGGGTCGACCCGCGAGAGTGTGATCGGTGCATCTTGGTCCCTCCTGCTGTGGTGTGAGCGCTAGCATGCGGAACGTCGGGGCGGCGCGGACAGTAGGACGGCCGAGGTCACGGACGCTCGATGGCTACCTCCCCATCCTTGATGACCAGCGCGATCCGCTCGAGCGCGCCGACATCGCGCAGCGGGTCGCCATCCACCACGACGACGTCGGCGAGCTTCCCCACCTCGAGCGTTCCGAGATCCTTCTCCGCGCCGATGAGCTCGGCCGCACGCCGGGTGGCCGCTTCGAGCGCCTGACCGGGAGCGAGGCCTGCCTGGCAGAGCAATCGGAGCTCCGGGACGAGCTCCCAGACGGGGTTGAGCGGGCTGCCGGCGTCGGACCCGCAGGCTACCTTCACCCCGGCTCGGAACGCGCGGCCGGCCGATGCGACCGCGGTCGCGAGGATGCGCTCGGAGCTCTTCAGCCGGTCAGCGCTCCACTTCCCCGTGTGACCGTGGCGCACGATCGCGTCGTGGACGGAGAGCGTCGGTACGAGCCAGGTACCGCGATCGAGCATCGCGGCGATGAGCTCGTCGGTGAGATCGTAGCCATGCTCGATGCAGTCGACGCCGGCCTTCAGCGCCTCGGCGACGCCGTGACGCGACACCGCATGTGCGGTGACGGTCTTCCCGAGCCGGTGCGCGACCTCGACGCCCGCGCTCATCTCCTCGGCGCTGAGCTGCAGGCTGGAGCGCTCGAACGCACCTCCGCTCGATGGCGCCTCCGCGACGAGCTTGATGAAATCAGCGCCGGCCTTCAGCTGCTCGCGTACACCCTTGCGGACCTCGTCAGGCCCGTCGGCCTCGTAGGAGATCGCGTGCATGTGGCCCCCGGTCGCGCAGATGGCGCGGCCGCTCACATAGAGGCGGGGCCCGGGGAGGAGACGCCGCGCGAACGCGGTCCGCAGCGCGATGGTCCCGTACCCCGGCGCGTTGCAGTCCCGCATGGTCGTGATGCCGTTCTCGAGGGCACGACGGCCGCGCGCCGCGGCCTGGAGGAGCCCGAGACTCTCCCCCTCGAGGTGATAGCGACGCGGCGTCACGACGTCCTGCTCGTCGATGCTGATGTGGGTGTGGCTGTTGATGAGGCCGGGGACCGCCGTGCGCCCCCGTCCCTCGATCGTCCGCCCCGCCGTCCGGGGGGCCGCCGCCGCCGGGCCGACGTAGGTCAGGCGCTCGCCGTCGATCGCGATGGCGCCGTCCTCGATCGCGCCTCCACCACGGCCGTCGACGATGCGCACCCCGGTCAGGAGTAGGTCCACCAGCGAATCATTACGAAATTCGCTGCTATCTGTCAATAGTCAGGCGGAAAACGTAGGTCTCGTCAACCAGTCCTGCGAGTCTCGCATGGCTGATACCGGAAGCGGCAGGCTTTCCACGAACGTCGGCATGTCTAATGATTAGACCGCCTTGGATCGCCTGAATCACGCCCGTCGGTGCGCGGATCAGAGGTTGAGCGAGACCGCCGAGGGGAACCGCTCCGGCGCGAGGTGGCCAGCGGCCTGGAAGATGTGGCGGATCGCCGCCGGGCGCTGGAAGATCGTGATGTCGGCGACCGGGTCCCCCTCGATGACAACAAGCTCGGCGAGCTTGCCCGGCGCGATGGAGCCAAGCTCGTCGGCCACGCCCAGCACGTCGGCAGAAACGCTCGTCGCGGCGGTGATCGCCTCCATCGGGCTGAAGCCGGTCTGGACCAGGAGATCGAGCTCCTTCACCGCCATG